>CAUSZI010000017.1:0-34342 GCA_963536045.1 uncultured Streptococcus sp. | reverse complement strand
AAGACTTTGTCAGTCTGATCCACAGGAATATCGATATGAATCGGGAATTCAACACCTTCTGCTTGCAAGGCTTCCTTAGCCTTAGCAAACTCAGCCTTGGCCTTGTCAGCATTGTAGATGCTGTCTTGGGCATCTGTCAGTTTGACACCGCTCCACTCATCGCCATAAGTAGGAAGTTTGCTCTCTACAACATCTGAAAAGTCTTTGCCATCAACCTGCACGAAGCTAGGAGGAACTAGTAAGCTACGAATGAGTTTAGTCGCTCCGTCTTTACCATTCATCTGAGCTCCAAAAGATGTCCGGTCAAAGGCAAAGTTGATTGCCTGACGGAAGTCTTTATTTTGAATAGCCGCTGTAGTTGATGCCTTCTGAGCATCTGATGTCTTAGACGAATGATTATAAGTCTTACGATTCAGATTGAAAGCAAAATAGAAACTAGTTGAATCCTGCCGTGAGAAGATAATATTATCCTTGTATTGCTTTTCTACAGAAGCGTAGTTAGAACTTGTTGGGTAAAGCCGTGCTTGAGAATAGGCACCGTCTGAGAAGTTGCGAATCAGTGATTCCTGATCTGAACCATCAAAGTAAGTCAGCTTTATATTTTCAATCTTGACATTGTCCTTATCCCAGTAGTTCTGGTTTTTAGCGTATTCAATGACAGACTTAGAAGTAAAAGCCTTCAGAATATAAGGACCATTATAAAGAATGGAAGAAGGTTTTACAGTACCAAAGTCTTTTCCTTTTGATTCCAAAAATTCTTTGTTAATCGGAAAGAGAATTCCCATAGTCGTCTTGGAATTCCAATAACTTTCTGGCTGGTTAAGAGTGTACTCGACCGTATAGTCATCGACAGCCTTGACGCCAACCGTTGAAAAGTCATTTGACTCACCCTTGACATAGGCATCCAAGCCTTTGATAGAGCTTTGGACGATTGGAAGAGCTTCTGATTTTTCATCTGCTGCATGCTTCAAACCAGTGACAAAGTCTTGAGCTTTAACCTCTGAGTATTCTTCACCGTCTGATGTATACCATTTAGCATCTTTGCGAAGCTTATAGGTATAGGTCAGACCATCCTTTGAAACAGTCCAGTCTTCCGCAATAGATGGAACCAGATTACCATACTTATCATTTTCCAAAAGACCATCGACCAGATTTGAAGCCACATCAGAAGTCGTTGCCCGATTGGAGTTTACATAGTCCAAGGTATCAGGGTCAGTCAGATAAATATAAGAGTATGTATTGCTGGCACTAGAGCTTCCACAAGCAGCTAAAATCAGTGTTGACACGACTGTCAGTCCCGTAATGGTCAACCATTTAGATTTTTTCATGAGCATTCTCCTTCTCAATTTATATTGTATTATTATACAATATTTTTTTATAAAAACAAACGCTTTATGTAAAAAAATAATAATTTTCTATTTTTCAGTCCGTTTAACTGTGTTTTTTCAAATATTTTTCTATTTTGTGAGATTTTGTGAAAGATGCTTTTATCAAAAATCTTTTAAAAGAGATTGCTCTACTTTTTTTTACATTTATTTTGTAATCTTTTATTATCCTTGATTTATAAAAGAAAAGAGAATTTTATGATACAATGGTTATATCTTGTTTTAGGGGAAAGAAATGAAACGATTATTCCTATGTTTACTAGTTTTGGTCGGAATGACCGCCAGCAAGGTTGCAGCAGATGATTACAACATTGCCGCTAAGAGTGCAATGGCTGTGGACGCTACTTCTGGAAAGATTCTCTACGAAAAAGATGCTAATACTCCAATTGAAGTTGGCTCCATCACTAATCTTTTGACCGTCTATCTGGTCTATGAAGCCATTGACAGAGGAGACCTGACTGCCGATACCTATGTTGATATTTCAGACTATGCTTACAATCTGACATCTAATCCAAATATCAGCAATGTCCCTTTGGAAGCCAAACGTTACAAAGTCAAGGACTTGATTGCCGCCTCCTTGATGTCCAGCTCCAACAGTGCCACGATTGCATTGGCTGAGAAGGTTGGGGGCAGCGAAGAAAATTTCGTCCAAATGATGAAGGCCAAACTCAAAGAATGGGGAATCAAAGATGCTACTATTGTGAACTCCACAGGGCTGAATACTCTTCTTCTGGAATACGCAACTGAAGAAACTGACTATACTGCCTCAGCTAGCACAGCTAAAAAAAGCAAGGACACTGACAACAAATTCAGCGCCTACGACTTGGCTGTTATCAGCCGGCATTTGATTATGGACTTCCCTCAAGTGACAGAGATCACTTCCAAGTCCACAGCCAAATTTGCAGGGACAAGTCTTGAAAATTATAACTTCATGCTGGAAAACCAGTCCAACTTCCGCTCAGGTGTAGACGGACTCAAAGCCGGCAGTTCGGATAAGGGAGGCTCTTCCTTTGTTGCGACGACTACTGAAAATGGTATCCGCATGATTACTGTTGTGCTGGACGTTGAGCAAACTGACGGCGACCCCTACGCACGCTTTGTAGCCACAGCCTCTTTGATGAACTATGTTTCGCAAAACTTCACCCAGACGACTATTGTGGCCGAGGGGGAAGCCTACAATAAAAGCCATTCAACCGTTATTGACGGCAAGCAAAAGACCGTTCCAGCCGTTGCCAGCAAGGATTTCACCATCATAGAGCGCATCGCCAATCAGGCTGAGCACAAGGTAGAATTTTCTACCAACGAAAAAGGCTTCCAAGCTCCGCTGAAAAAAAATACTGAACTCGGAACCTTGACCTATACCGACCCTGAACCGATCGGCCAAGGCTATCTGGAAAACAAAGCACCTTCTGTCACAATGGTGGCAGGCCAAGAGGTGGAAAAAAGTATTTTCTTCAAGGTCTGGTGGAATGACTTCGTCCGCTATGTCAACGAGAAACTATAAAGAACAACCGCGAATCAAATGATTCGCGGTTGTTTTGTATGTTTTGTAAATGTTGGACTAGAACTAGCAAACATCTTTGAATATTAACTCGCAATGCGTGTCTTCAAGCAGTAATTTAAAGTTTCGCTTAGACAAAGCTTTACCCAACTGACCCTTCCATTTCATAGCTAATCAAGCGGTTAAGCTCAACAGCATACTCCATAGGCAGTTCTTTGGTGAAAGGCTCAACAAAGCCCATGACAATCATTTCGGTGGCTTCAGATTCGGACAAGCCACGGCTCATGAGATAGTAGAGCTGCTCTTCTGAAATCTTAGAAACCTTGGCCTCATGCTCTAGAGCTACTTGAGAGTTATGAATTTCATTAAAGGGAATGGTATCTGACGCCGAAATATCATCCATGATAATCGTATCACATTCAATATGGCTGACGGATTTCTGTGAATTCTTTCCAAAGGTCACTTGACCGCGGTAATCCACCTTACCTCCGCCCTTAGCAATGGACTTAGACACGATAGATGAGCTGGTATGCGGAGCATTGTGAATCATCTTAGCTCCTGTATCTTGGTGCTGATTGGTATTGGCAAAGGCAATAGAAAGCATAGTTCCACGCGCTCCAGGTCCGTCCAGATAGACAGACGGATACTTCATAGTTGTTTTTGCACCAAGGTTCCCATCAATCCACTCAACCGTCGCATCTTTCATAGCCCTCGCCCGCTTGGTCACGAGGTTGTAGACATTATCGGACCAGTTTTGAATAGTGGTGTAGCGCATATAGGCCCCATCAAGGGCAAAAATTTCAACAATCGCGGCATGCAAGCTATTGCTGGAATAAGTCGGAGCTGTACATCCCTCAACATAATGGACGCTAGCGCCCTCATCGACGATAATCAAAGTCCGCTCAAACTGACCCGAATTTTCATTGTTAATCCGGAAATAAGTCTGCAAAGGAACATCTACCTTGACACCTTTTGGAACATAGATGAAGGTACCACCAGACCAGACGGCGGAGTTGAGAGCTGCTAGCTTGTTATCTGTCGGAGGGACCAGCTTAGCAAAATACTGCTTGAAAAGCTCTGGGTATTCCTTAAGAGCTGAGTCGGTATCTGTGAAGACGATTCCTAGCTTTTGGAACTCTTCCTTCATATTGTGGTAGACCACTTCGGACTCATATTGAGCAGCCGCACCAGCTAAGTAAGCTCGCTCTGCTTCTGGAATCCCAATCTTCTCAAAGGTTTCCTTGATCTTCTCAGGCACTTCATCCCAGCTTCTAGCCGGCTTATCAGAGGCCTTTTGATAATAAATCAAGTCATCAAAATTAATTTCTGACAAATCCGGTCCCCAAGTCTGCATCGGCATCTTCTTGAAAGCCTCGTAGGATTTGAGACGGAAATCCAGCATCCACTCTGGTTCATCCTTGGCTGCAGAAAGCTCACGAATGACCGCTTCATTCAGCCCTTTCCCTGTCGAGATAACAGGCTCAACATCGTCATGGAAACCAAACTTGTACTCACCGAGATCAATCGGTTTTGGTTCTACTCTTTCTTCTGACATAATTTCCTTTCACATTCTTACTTTTTATCTTCTTCAATCGATCGCTTGAGGGCATTCCAACCCAAGGTTGCACACTTAATCCGCTGCGGGAATTTGGCAACACCAGCTAAAAAAGCGGCATCTCCCAATTCTTTCTGGCGACTGTCTTCTTGGCCCTGAACCATCTGTGAGAAGACTTCTGATAATTCCAGTGCCTGCTCTTTTGTCTTTCCCAGAACCGCATCCGTCATCATGCTGGCCGAAGCCGTTGAGATGGTACAGCCAGAATTAACAAAGGCAATATCCTCAATCTGATTTTCAGCATTAAACTTGACAGACAGGCTGATAACATCGCCACAGGTCGGGTTATTGAGAACTACTTGCTCCACATCTTCCAACTTACCATGATGATGGGGGTGAGCCGAGTGATCAGTCACAACCGCCTTATAAAGGCTGTCTAACTTAGAAAGCGCCATTGAAAAACTCCTTTGTCTTTTCTAAAGCATCTACCAGCTTGTCGCAATCCGCATAGGTATTGTAAACATAAAAGCTGGCTCGAACAGTCGCTGGCACCTGCAGATAGGTAAGCAGAGGCTGAGCACAATGGTGACCCGCCCGAACAGCCACTCCTTCGTAGTCTAGAGCCGTCGCGACATCATGCGGATGGAGACCATCTAGGTTAAAGGCGATCACGCCCGAACGCTGGGCCAAGTCCTGAGATCCATAAATGGTCAAGCCTTCCACTGCCTGCAGCTTAGGAAATACGTAGGCAATCAGGTCCTGTTCATGCTGGGCAATGGCATCCATACCCAAGTCTTCCAAATAATCAATGGCTGCCGCAAGACCGATTGCTCCTGCCATATTCGGCGTTCCGGCCTCAAACTTCCACGGAAGCTCCTTCCAGGTCGCTTCCTGCTCATAGACAAAATCAATCATTTCGCCGCCGAACTCGACTGGCGACATCTGCTCTAGCAGTTCTTCCTTGCCATAGAGAACCCCAATGCCGGTAGGCCCAGCCATCTTATGCCCCGAAAAGGCGAAGAAGTCCACATCCAAATCCTGCACATCAATCTTCATGTGCGGAATGGATTGAGCCCCATCTATCACCAAAAACGCTCCTTGCTGATGAACCAGCTGGGCAATCTCCTTGATGGGATTGATGACACCGAGAACATTGGAAGCATGAGCCAGAGAGACAAACTTGGTCCGCTCATTGAGCTTGGCACGGAAATCTTCCATATCCAGAGCACCGTCCTTGAGATAGACATAGACCAACTTGGCTCCAGTCTTCCTACAAGCTTCCTGCCAGGGAATGACATTGGAATGGTGCTCCATGATAGAAATCAGCACTTCATCACCAGGCTGCAGCCTTTCAGCCGCAAACTGAGCCACCCAATTAAGACTCGTCGTGGTTCCTCGTGTAAAGAGAACCTCTCTGCTAGAAGCTGCATTGATAAAAGAACGCACTCTTTCTCTGGCTGTTTCATAGGCTGCTGTCGCCCGCTCGGCTAGCGTATGCACACCACGGTGGACGTTGGCATTGTCTCTAAGATAGTAGTTCTCGATGGCATCCAGCACCTGCTTGGGTTTCTGAGTTGTCGCCGCATTGTCCAAATAAACCAAAGGCTCATCATTGACAATTTGGTCCAAAATGGGAAAATCTTGCTTGATTGCTTCTGCATTAAATCCAGACATGAAGACTCCTATCTAACTAATACGGGACAAGGCCCAGCTTTTTATCTTTTTGCGAGAATAATATCGATATTTTCAATCATTTCATCACGGACTTCCTTAACAGGGATTTCCACAATCACTGAACCTAAGAAGCCACGAACGACCAAGCGCTCTGCTGTTGCCTTATCAAGACCCCGACTCATGAGATAATACATATCCTCCGGATCCACCTGACCGATAGAAGCCGCGTGACCAGCTGTCACATCGTTTTCATCAATCAAGAGAATTGGATTAGCATCTGAGCGAGCTTGGTCAGACAGCATGAGAACCCGGCTTTCCTGCTGGGCATCTGCTCCCTTGGCACCTTTGATAATATGGCCAATACCATTGAAGGTCAGAGTTCCTTTTTCCAGGATAACCCCGTGCTGCAGGATATTTCCGATAGAGTTGCAGCCATAGTTAGTTACGCGGGTATCAATTCCCTGAACCTGCTTACCGCTGGATAGAGCCACCACCTTCATATCCGCATGGCTACCCTTGCCATAGAGGTCGCTATCAAAGTCAGCCACGACATTGCCTTCGTTCATAACGCCGATGGCCCAGTCAATCATAGCATCGTTGTCCAGCTTACCGCGACGGCTGATATAAGCCGTTACATTTTCGCCCAAGCGGTCAATAGCGGAAAACTTAATCTGAGCTCCAGCCTGAGCAATGACTTCGACAGTGATATTGGCTGTTACCGGAACAGCCCCTTCACCATAAGTTTCCAAGCGTTCCAAGTAGTTAACCTTGGAATGCTTGCCCGCGATAATCAAAATATGCTTGTTAAAAGGAACATCGCTTTCGCTGTCCTGATAAAAAATTCCTTCAATCGGCTGGTCAATCTCAACATTGTCCGGCACATAAAGAACCGCACCGCTGTTGAAATAGGCCGTATGGTAAGCCGCTAATTTATCCTCGTCATACTTGACTGCGGACATAAAATGCTTCTCTACCAGCTCTGGAATTTCTTCCAAAGCAGAGTGGAAATCAGTGAAGACCACACCTTGGTCTGCCAAGTCAGCCGGCAATTGCTCCAGAACAGTCTGAGTTCCCACCTGAACGAGTTTGAGATTGTCTTCTAGAGCTGTAAAGTCTGGAACACTTGTCAGCGGCTCACTCTCTGAAATACGGCCGTCTCCCAGATTCCAGCGGTGAAATTTAACCCGCTCAATACGCGGCAATTCTAACTGGTCAATTTTATCAAAGGCCTGCTGGCGCAGTTGAAAGAGCCAGTCTGGCTCTGCATGTAGTTGTGAAAATTCTTGAATTAATTCTTTAGTCATGTCATTCTCCTATCTTTTATCAAAGTCAAAAGAATGTTTGACTAGGCTTCTTCAGTATAGGTGAAGCCCAACTCTTCAGCCAATTTGGCATAGCCTTCTTTCTCCAAGCGGACTGCCAATTCAGGACCGCCAGAAAGAACGACTTTACCATCCATCATGACATGGACCACATCTGGAGTGATATAATTGAGCAGGCGTTGGTAGTGGGTGATAATCATAGCACCAAAGCCTTCACCGCGCATAGCATTAACTCCTTTAGAAACAACCTTAAGAGCATCGATATCCAGACCTGAGTCAATCTCATCCAAGAGCGCAAAAGTCGGCTCTAGCATGAGCAACTGCAGGATTTCATTGCGCTTCTTTTCACCACCGGAGAAACCTTCATTAAGGTAGCGCTCAGCCATTTCTTCTTTCATGTTGAGTAGTTCCATCTTTTCATCCAGCTTCATGATAAAGTCACGGACAGAGATTTTTTCCTCGTCTTCCTTGCCAGCATTCATAGCTGCTCTCAAGAATTCGGCATTAGTAATACCAGGAATTTCACTAGGGTACTGCATAGCCAGGAAGAGTCCCATGCGAGCACGCTCATCCACTTCCAACTCCAAGATATTGACTCCATCAAAAAGCACCTCTCCTTGAGTCACTTCGTAGTTAGGATTGCCCATGATAGCTGCAGACAAGGTAGATTTCCCCGTTCCATTTGGTCCCATGATGGCTGCAACTTCTCCCGTTTTCAGAGTGAGATTCACCCCTTTGAGAATTTTTTTCCCTTCGATTTCAACATGAAGATTTTTGATTTCTAAGACAGACATTTCTTTTTCCTTTCTTTGCTTAGCTGATTTACACACTTTAGTATACCAAAAAAAAGCCCAAAAGGCTTTTATTTTGTTTAGAGCTATTCTTATTTATTCCTCTTTTGACGCCATTTCCGCCGAACTTCCTCTCGGTAGGAGGAATTCCCAATAAAGCGGAGAATATTGAGCAAAGGAGTACGATTAGGCCCCAAAACTCCGACCAGCTCAGCAAATAGCTCAACACCCAGAAGTAAGCCAATCATCAAGAGCACGCCACCAATTCGACTGGAAACATTCAACAAGAGAGAAATCATGGCAAAGACCAGTGAAATCCCATAGATAACCAGCACCGTTCCTCGGTGAGTCAATCCCAAGGACAAGAGTCTATGGTGGAGATGATGCTTGTCAGGCGTGTAGAACTTCTGACCAGACAGAGTACGGCGGATAATCGCCAGAAAAGTATCCGTAATCGGCACCCCTAGGATAATCATAGGGGTCACCACTGCAACAGCCGTCGCATTTTTTAGCCCTTGCAAGGACAAGACAGCAATCATAAAGCCGATGAAGAGAGCCCCCGTATCACCAAGATAGATGATAGCTGGGTGGTAATTGTAAGGGAAAAAACCCGCAATTGACAAGACCAAAACGAAAATAGTCAGGGTCAGAAAGAGATTATGCTGGGGCAAAAAGAAGTAAGAAACAATCCCCATCGTCACCAAGGAGATGATGGATACCCCGCTCACCAGACCATCCAAACCGTCAATCAAATTAACTGCATTGGTGATAGAAATAATCCACACCACTGTCAAAATATAGGACAGCCAAGGCTCAAAATGCAGGAAAGGTCCGCCAAAAGGAATCTTAAAATCATCCAATCGGAAATCTGTCAGCCACCAGATTAGGCTGGCTGCTAGAACAATCCCACCCATCTTCAGCAGGGGCGATAGTTCTTTGATATCATCGACCAGCCCTGTAAAGGCAATAATCAAACCACCTAGAACGACCGGCCAAACATAATCAAAATAGGTCTGTCCAAAAAAATTTACAGCAACAATCTGCGGCATCAAGAGCAGAGTAGAGATAGAAAAGGCCGCCACAATCGCCAACCCGCCACTGCTAGGCATGGGCTTTTTATTGATGCGACGAGCATTGGGATAATCTACCGCACCAATCTTAAAGGCTAAGAGCCGAACTAAGGGCGTCAGAATCACCCCGATAAAAAAAGTTCCCAGCAATACCAAGATAAACTTTAATGGAAAAGTAATCATAGGCATTCAACCTTTTGCAGGCCGGAGACCGCATCTGTCACTAAAAGCAGATGACCGTGCTCCTGCAGCACTGCCCGAGTGATATCTGAATCATCTGCGAATTCACGCATCTTGGCCAAGAGCCAAGCTGGATAGCGCTCCGGGAAGCCCTCAACATCTACTAAAATCGTCAAATAATAAGCTGAATCATACTTATAAAGTTCTGATAAGTCAATCTTATAGTCTACCGTCTGAGCAAAGGCCGCAGCAGCCTTAATATCTTCAAATCGCAGGATATAGTAAATGTAACGCTCCGCATTTTCTGTCGACTGCTCATCGGCCGCCTCCTGCGAAAGTTGCGCCCCTTCCTCTGCTTCGGCTGTTTCCAAAGATTGGACTGCTTCTATGTCTTCCTTACTCTTTTCAAAAATGCTCTTTTCCAATGTCTTGAGGAATTCATCTGGAGACATATGAGACAGCTCATCCATGTCTGGCAAATCGGCCAAATCCTCAAAACTCAGATTCTTATCCAACTTAGACTTGGTAACAAAAACATCTACCTTGTCTGGCTTAGGCGTCACACGGAAACTCAGCATACCGCTGTCCAAAAAATTATCCGGCATTTCCAACTCATCTAAGATGGTATAGAAAAATTCTTCCGTTTTTTCTTGGGGGACCAAGAAATCGGCCATTTCCATGCCACGCTCTTCCAAATCTTCCAGCTGAATCGTGATTTTTATGGTCGAATCACTAATCTGTTTCATTTCCATATCTCTACCTCATACACTTCTAGTCCTACTATTATACTAAAAAATCCCCCGTATTTCAAAAAATAGCTAGTATTGCTCTGAAAATGGAAGTTGTTGGAAAGAAAAGATTCCTTACAAGAAAAAACTCTCAGAAAATTCCGAGAGTTTCTTATTTCACTACATGAGAAAGTCAGGGAAACATTAAAATTACCTTTTTAACCCATCAAGGCTTTGATTGCTGCATAAACCAGAAGCACGCCGCCCAGGCCAATCCGATATTTCCCAAAAATTGTAAAGTCATGCTTTTTGACGTAGTCTGTCAGGAAACGAATCACAACTAGACTGACACCGAAGGCCACCCCCATGGCAACTAAGAGCAAGAAAATTTGCCCAAATCCTAGACTGTTCCCATTCTTGATAAACTTGAGA
This sequence comes from uncultured Streptococcus sp., assembly GCA_963536045.1. Classification (GTDB taxonomy): domain Bacteria; phylum Bacillota; class Bacilli; order Lactobacillales; family Streptococcaceae; genus Streptococcus. The sequence continues at coordinate 23,704 of CAUSZI010000017.1, read as the reverse complement.
ATTTTCCAGCCACTAGCGCCAAACATAATGGGAATCCCCAGATAGAAAGTGAACTCTGTCACGACAGAACGACTGACACCATTTAGGAGCCCTCCGACAATGGTAGCACCAGAACGGCTAGTCCCAGGAAAGAGAGCTAGAACCTGAAAGAGACCAATCTGCAAGGCAGTCTTGTAAGGCAAATAGGCTAAATCCGTCACAGCAGGCTCCTCATGCTCGCGCCTTTCCAGATAGATAAAGGCTGCCCCATAAACAATCAACATCACTGACACAGAGACCAGATTGTAGAAATGTGCTTCAAACCAATCATCCAAGAATAAACCGATAACAGCAGCCGGCAAGGCTGCCACGACCACCTTGGCCCAAAGCTGCCAGGTCTTTTGAACCTGACGTGCTGACTTACCTGATTTAAAAGGATTGAGCTTGTCAAAATAGATGACGACAACCGCCAAAATTGCTCCCAGCTGGATAACGACATTAAACATTTCCATAAAGGCTGGACTTTGATTTTTATACTGGATAAAGTCTTGAATTAAAATCAGATGCCCTGTACTGGAAATCGGCAGCCATTCTGTGATTCCTTCGATGATTCCGTAAATAATAGAGATGAAAATTTCAATGATAAACATAGAATACTCCTGAAACAAGGGTCTACTCAAGGAAAGTCACAGTTAAACTCCCAAAGAGTATTAGGTTTTATTATATCACAATTTCAAGGCTAGGAAAAGCCAGCACTAAGACTTTTCCGGATAGGCGAGGGCTTGTCTATCAGAAAGCCCCACCGCCTCCGCCGCCGCCACCACCGGAGAACCCACCACCTGAACTTCCGCCAGATGAGACGGAGAAATTGCTGGCCGTGGTGGCTACATGGCCGTAGTTTGAGAAACTGTGCATACTGCTATAGAAGGCATAGTGCAAGTTAGCCTGAACATAGCTGTCCATAGATGGATTTTGCAAGCGAATCTGACGCAGAGCCATGACACGGCTGACACGATCTGCATAGCCAAAGAGGGTCGCATAGACCAAAAGACGGTTCCAAAGGATAATACCTTCGATTTCTGTATTGTCCAGATGGGCAATATCCCGCAGCATATTGGAAAAACTTCGCCACAGATAGAAGTCGTGCGCTCCTTCGTCATTCAGGACGCCATCTCGCCAATAAAGCTGTGCCTTACTAGCAAAAATGCAAATCATAACAAGTCCCACCAGTGCTAAGGGAATATATATCCAGATAAGACTTTCAAAAGCTGCCATATAGACAAACAAAACTCCAAGAGAGAACAACAAAACAGCACTAGCTAGAATAATGGCAGTAATTAGCAATCTCTTTTCCTGAACTTTAAGAGGCCGGTAGTGACCAAAGAGACCCAAACGCTTGCCTTCAGAGCGCACTTCTTTAGATAAGGAGCGCAAACTGTTAGTAAACAAGGACTTAATATTACTACCAATGTTACGGATATAGGACTCATCCGCAGAAGACTTGTGCTTATAAATATCTTCTGAAATTTGATAGGCTGAAAAGAGATCTTTCACCCTAGCCTGGGATTGCTTGTTGAAAGCCATGCCCAGAAAACGTCTCTCAAAGTCTGCCAACCCATCATAAGTCGCTATTTGCAGAACAGGATTTTCAGCATCTCCCTGCAGGAGGAGATTACCCCTATCCAGCAAGTCTAACAAAGTCGCCTGGACCATGTTTTCAAATTTCAGTACTGCCTTACCGCCCCTTGTTGGGTTGACATCCTCCATGTCTACCGCGTAAATATTTTCCGCCAAGACAAGAGGAGCCAAGTCCTGAGGAGCCTCATATAGACGAGCATTCTTGGGATAAGACAGCTTAGGCTTGATTTTTTGGGCAAAGACAAAATAAAGAATAGCCGCTACAAGGATGGCACATAAGAGCAGCAAGGGCATATAAATCTCTCCTAGCTGCCGATAAAAGACCGTCTTTCGAGCAATTTTTTCTTCTTGAGCTTTAAAGGTTGGCAAGTAGTCGCTCTCGTCTTCATTCTGGGACACAAGAGAGACCGCTTGTCGATCCCAATAGCCGTGGAGCTCGACATTATCGCCCGAGCCAATTCCATTGAGTTTGACCAGATAGTCGGTGCCATCCTTATCCACGAAAGGCTGAGTCCCAAAGTAGCCACTATGAGCAAAGAGCTCGCTCTTATCTGGATTGCTCAAGCCAGAAACTGTCAAAGCGACCTCTCCTATCCCCTGGTCCCAGTCGCTGATAGGAGTCCAGTTGAGCTCAGCAATATCCTTGTGAAGAAAAAGGAGATTTCTCAGCTGCCAGGTCACAGTAACAACAACTCTGTCACCGTCGTTTCCTGAATTATAGATTTTGACCTCATAGCCATCTCCCAAATCTTTGATTTCTGGCCTAAAATCTACATCAGTCTCACCATTGGTCAGAATCGAGACCGTCGGATTCCCATCAATGGCAAAGCCATTGGGCATCTTTCCAGCAGATCCCAGCGACACAATTTGACCGTTATAGTCGTCATTAAACTTGTAGGTTACTTTTTCTGTATAGGTAGCTGTATTGTCCTCACGCAAGGCCAGATCGCCTTGATAGGATTCAATATCATAGTCAACAGCTGAGACAACCTGACCAAAACAAAGACAGGAAAATAAAACCAACAGAAGATAAAAATATCGCTTCATATTCAACCTCTCTTTACAGATACTTTGCTCTATTATATCATTTTTATCAAGTAAGAGCTTACTAGGATTGAAAAGAACCGCAATTTTCGATAGAATAGGAAGAACTATTATTAGATAAGCAGGAGAAACCCATGAAGAAATTATTAGTCACTCTATTTACAGCCCTCCTGGTCACCTTAGGAACAGTCCGTGTTATTCAGGCCGATGACTACCTGAGAATCGGTATGGAAGCAGCCTACGCTCCCTTCAACTGGACTCAGGATGATGATTCCAACGGTGCTGTAAAAATCGAAGGAACCAACCAATATGCCAACGGATACGATGTGCAGATTGCCAAAAAAATTGCTCAAGAGATGGGTAAGGAACCTCTGATTGTCAAGACTTCTTGGAATGGCTTGATTCCTGCTCTGACCTCTGGCAAGATTGATATGATTATTGCTGGTATGAGTCCAACTGCCGAGCGGAAAAAGGAAATCGCCTTTTCCAACAGTTACTACACCAGCGAGCCAGTTCTCCTAGTTCGTAAAGATGGAAAATATGCATCCGCTAAGACTCTAGAAGACTTCAAAGACGCTAAAATTACTTCCCAGCAAGGAGTTTATCTCTACAATCTCATTGACCAGCTGCCTGGCGCCAAAAAAGAAACAGCTATGGGCGATTTTGCTCAGATGCGTCAAGCCTTGGAATCTGGAGTTATTGATGGCTATATCTCTGAGCGGCCAGAAGCCTTGACTGCTGAGACTGCCAACTCCAACTTCAAAATGATTCAGTTTGAGAAAGGATTTGAAGTCGGCGAAGAAGATGCTTCCATTGCTATTGGGATGCGCAAGGATGACGACCGTATTAAGCAGGCCAATGCAGCTATCGCTAAGATTACCACCAATGACCAAGTCAAGCTGATGGATGAGATGATTCAGAAACAGCCCGTTGATACTGATAGTGAAACAGCTAAGGAATCATTCTTCAGCCAAGTAGCTAAGATTCTAACTGAAAACTGGCCTCAATTCCTACGCGGAGCTGGTTTGACCTTACTCATTTCGATTACAGGGACCATCGCAGGTCTCATCATCGGACTGCTGATTGGCGTTTATCGGACAGCGCCAGCCTCTAAGAATAAACTTTTAGCATCACTGCAAAAAATCTTCGGCTGGTTCTTAAATGTCTATATTGAGATTTTCCGCGGAACTCCAATGATTGTTCAGTCCATGGTTATCTACTACGGAACTGCTCAGGCATTCGGAATTTCTATCGACCGGACTATCGCTGCTATTTTTATCGTCTCCATCAATACGGGAGCTTATATGAGCGAGATTGTCCGTGGCGGTATCTTTGCTGTTGATAAGGGGCAATTCGAGGCCGCAACGGCACTGGGTATGACCCATGGTCAGACCATGCGCAAGATTGTTCTGCCTCAGGTCGTCCGCAATATTCTGCCCGCAACTGGTAACGAATTTGTCATCAACATCAAGGATACCTCCGTGTTGAACGTTATCTCAGTAGTAGAGCTTTATTTCTCTGGAAATACCATTGCTACCCAAACCTACCAGTACTTCCAAACCTTTACTATCATCGCTGTAATCTACTTTGTCCTGACATTCAGCGTGACACGCATCCTGCGCTATGTTGAAAAACGCTTCGACACAGACAACTACACGACAGGTGCCAATCAAATGCAGACAGGAGAAGTGAAATCATGACAGAAACCATTTTAGAAATTAAAAACCTCAAAAAGTCCTACGGTGAAAACCAAGTCCTCAAGGACATCTCCCTCACCGTTCATAAAGGAGAAGTGATTTCCATCATCGGCAGCTCCGGCAGCGGAAAATCAACCTTCCTGCGCTCTATTAATCTTTTGGAGACACCAACTGGCGGTCAGATTTTCTATCGCGGTAAGAATGTCTTGGACGAGAATTATGACTTGACCCATTACCGTGAAAAGTTGGGCATGGTCTTTCAGTCTTTCAATCTCTTTGAAAATCTTAATGTCCTGGAAAATACCATCGTCGCTCAGACAACCGTCCTGAAAAAAGAGCGGTCAGAAGCTGAGAAAATTGCCAAAGAAAACCTCAACAAGGTTGGAATGGGCGAGCAATACTGGCAAGCCAAGCCTAAGCAACTCTCAGGCGGTCAGAAACAGCGGGTCGCTATTGCCCGCGCCCTCTCCATGAATCCTGATGCTATCCTCTTTGACGAGCCGACTTCAGCTCTCGACCCTGAAATGGTTGGTGAAGTTCTGAAAATCATGAAAGAACTGGCTCAGGAAGGGCTGACTATGATTGTTGTGACCCACGAAATGGAATTTGCCCGTGATGTTTCCAGCCGTGTTATCTTTATGGACAAGGGCGTTATCGCTGAAGCTGGCAGCCCGCAGGATATCTTCACCAATCCCAAAGAAGAAAGAACCAAAGAATTCCTGCAGCGCTTCCTCAGCTAAATTACTTCTATTTTCAAAAGCAAAAAGGAATCTGGAACTAAGTCCAGATTCCTTTTTTTATTTAATGAGCAATATCAGTTGCACGATTTTGAAGTTTAGTCTTCAAATTTTTCATGGTTTTTGTCGTAGAAATCAATCAAGCCAAGTGCTGTTTCAAAAGAGATATTTTTCACTTTTGCACGTCCTTGAGCAAGAGCAATGATAGACATTTCACGTGCATTTGTTTCTTTACTAATACGGTAACCGGTGATCTTCTTATCACGTACCCAACTAACAACAGATTCTACTTTCTCGAAATTAGATTTAGCCATTTCTTACTCCTCTCTATTCTAGCTACATCAACTACTATAATTGTTTTTATACAGTTTGTCAACTTAAACAAACCAAATTCGAACAAATTAAATAATTCTGAATTTTCTTTACTTAGCTTTGAGGGCTGAAAGTATCTGAGTCCGAATACTTTCGACTCCTTCTGGATTTGCCGGAAGGAAGATAGTATTATTACCCGAACTATCTGCAAAATTATTCAGAGTATCCAGATACTGGTTGGTCAAAAGAATAGACATAATCTGCTCTTCTGTCAATTCAATATTGGCTCCCTTCAATTCCTTGATCGAGTCTGCCAAACCATCCACAATGGCCTTCCGCTGCTCGGCAATACCAACACCATGCAAGCGGTCTTTCTCAGCTTCCGCAGACGCAGCAGTGACAATCTTAATCTTGTCGGCCTCAGCCAATTCTTGGGCAGCCACACGCTTACGCTGGGCCGCATTGATTTCGTTCATAGACTGTTTAACTTCGGCATCAGGCTCAACCTTGGTAATCAAGGTTTTGACAATAATGTAACCATAGGTCGACATTTCTTCTGCCACTTGCTTTTGGACTTCTAGGGCAATTTCGTCCTTCTTTTCAAAGAGCTCATCCAAGGTCAGTTTTGGAACGGAGGAACGAAGGGCGTCTTCAATATAGGACTTAATCTGTGCTTCAGGACGCATAAGTTTGTAATAAGCGTCAATCACGTTGTTTTCATTTACACGATACTGGGTCGCAACATTCATGGTTACGAAAACATTATCCTGTGTCTTAGTCTCAACGATAATCTCGCTCTGCAGCAAACGCAGCTGAACGCGAGCCGCTATCTTATCAATCCCTAAAGGAAGACGGAAATTGATACCGCTGCTGCTGGTTTTGTGATAGCGTCCAAAACGTTCAATGATTGCCACGGATTGCTGACGAACCACATAGACTGCACTAAGCATCAAGAATACAAAGATTATAATCAATATGATAAAGAAAAATGGAATAAAAAACATGTTCAAGCCTCCTTGATTCACTATAGTATATTCTAACATATTTAATTTGCAGTTTCAAACAAAAGCATACAAATTAGGCTAAAATATATTTACAATCAGACAAGCATATTGTAGAGTGTTTCATTTCCGTTCAGATTGATAAAGGACGGATCAAACTGCTCAATACGGTTAATCAAAGAAGCATAATCATGCTTATCTGCCAGAGAAATACCAATGAGAACTGGACCCGTTCCCTTACTGGCCCGTTTGATATATTCAAAACGAGTGATGTCGTCATTAGGCCCTAAAATATCATTCACAAATTCCCTCAGGGCACCTGGACGCTGCGGGAAGTTAACCACGAAATAGTGCTTGATACCATCATAAATAAGTGCCCGTTCTTCCATCTCTGGCATACGGTTGATGTCATTATTACCACCTGAGATAATGCAACAGATAGTTTTCCCCTTGATATGCTCGCTCAGTACTTCCAAAGCAGCAACACTTGCAGCACCAGCTGGCTCTGCGACAATCCCTTGCTTAGAATATAGGTCAATGATGGTCTCTGAAATAAGCCCTTCATCTACACCAATAAGATTTTGAACATTCTTTTGTGTAACCTCATAGGTTGACGCACCGACCTTCTGAACTGCGATACCGTCCGCAAATTTATCAATTTCTTTAAGCTTGACCGGACCACCTGCTTCAAAAGCTGCTTTCATACTGCGGGCACCGTTGGCTTCCACACCAATAACTTCAATAGTTGGCTGACTTTCTTTGATATAGGTTGAGACTCCTGATATCAGGCCGCCACCGCCAACTGGTACCAAAACAGCATCAAAAGCAATAGCCTCTCTCTTGGCCTCATCTAAGATTTCATAGGCTACAGTCCCTTGCCCCGCTTGGACATCTTCATTGTCAAAAGGATCGATAAAGGTGCGATTTTCAGCCTTAGTATAATCAAGCGCTGCCTTGGCCGAAGCATCAAAGGTATCTCCAACCAATTTAATTTCCACAAATTCACCGCCAAAGAAGCGAACCTGTCCAATCTTCTGCTGAGGGGTCGTGATTGGCATAAAAATAGTTGCTGGAATTTTCATTTCCTTACAAGTATAGGCCACTCCTTGGGCGTGATTGCCCGCAGAAGCACAGACAACCCCACGCTGGCGCTCCTCTTCGCTAAGTTGAGAAATAGCGTAATAAGCCCCACGGAGTTTAAAAGAGCGCACCCGCTGCATATTTTCTTTCTTTAGGTAAATCTTAGCCTGGTACTTCTCTGACAAATAGTGGTCATAGTCAAGCGGTGTATTGACAACCACATCTTTTAACACTTTATGAGCATGCGTGATATCTTTTGCTCTGAGCATGTTTCTTCCTTCCCTGTTTTTTCAGTTTATTCTCTATCAAGCAAAACAAGGGGCTGGGAATTCGCATTCCAACCCCTAATGTCTTATCTGCTCTTTATCTTAATTATAAATCTTGAAGGCATCGTCGTCGTTTTTACCAACGAATGGCATTGCTTTACGCAATTCTGCACCGACTTTTTCAATCTCCAGATTCGCAGCTTGCTCGCGGTAAGCAGTCAGTTTCGGACGACCAGCTTTATAGTCGTCAACGAAGTCATTAGCAAATTTACCGTTTTGGATATCTGCCAAGACCGCCTTCATGTTTTCTTTGACTTGCTCAGTAATCACGCGCGGACCAGATACATAGTCACCGTATTCAGCTGTATTTGAGATAGATTGGCGCATCTTCTTGAAGCCACCTTCATAGATCAAGTCGACAATCAGTTTCATTTCGTGCAGCACTTCAAAGTAAGCCAATTCTGGCGCATAACCTGCTTCAGTCAGAACTTCAAATCCTGCTTCAATCAGGGCAGTCAAACCACCACAAAGCACAGCTTGTTCACCAAAGAGATCTTCTTCTGTTTCTTCTTTATAAGTTGTTTCAAGAAGTCCAACACGAGCTGAACCAACTCCTTTACACCAGTCCATTGCGATGTCTTTGGCATTTCCAGTAGCGTCTTGGTAAACTGCATACAGAGCTGGAACACCAAAGCCTTCTTCGAAAGTACGGCGAACCAAGTGACCAGGGCCTTTCGGTGCACACATGAAGACATCTACATCGGCAGGAACTTTGATAAATTCAAAATGGATGTTGAAACCATGAGCAAAACCAACAGCATTGCCAGCTTCCAGATTTGGAGCGATTTCTGCTTCATACAAATCTCTTTGGATTTCATCTGGAGCCAAAATCATGATAACATCAGCCAATTTAGCCGCTTCTGCTACTGTATAAGTATCAAAGCCATCTTCTTTAGCCTTATCAAATGACTTACCAGGACGAACACCGATAATCACATCGTGGCCTGTATCACGCAAGTTTTGCGCATGGGCATGACCTTGTGAACCATAGCCAATTACGGCAATTTTCTTACCGTCAAGTGCTGCTACTTTTACATCTTTTTCGTATTCCATTGTTACTGCCATAAGTTTTACTCTCTTTTCTATTTTTATTGCCTGTTAGGCGGTTTTAACAAATTAAAGGTTTGATTTAATCTCGGGTAAAGCCTGTCGCTCCAGTCCGAGCAATATTTTTGATACCATACGGGCGGATGACCCGAAGCAGAGCCTCACTCTTCTCCGCGTCACCAGTCATCTGAACGGTAATAGAGCTAGGTGCCACATCCACAACTGTCGCCCGGAATGGCTGGATAATAGACAGAATCTCTGCCCGCTTATCAGCCGGTGCTGAAACCTTAACCAGAATCACTTCACGCTCTAAGTGAGGGCGGTCCGTGATATCTCGAACCCGAATCACATCAATCTGACGATTGAGCTGCTTGATAATCTGCTCGACCTCTGCCAATGAAGCCACATCAATGATGATGGTGATACGGGAGACTTCCGGATTTTCCGTCGTTCCGACTGAGATACTCTCAATATTAACCTGACGTCTGGAAAGAACACCAGTGAAACGGTTCAGGACACCCGAACGGTTTTGGAGTTTAGCTGTCAACATTCTACGCATGGAACTTCACCCCCAACATCTCATGATTGCTCTTACCGGCCGGCACCATTGGAAGAACGTGCTCCTTGCGAGAGATATCTACCTCAATAAACATTGGTATATCTTCCTTCAGGACTTCCAAATCCTGAACAATGGTCTCCGGATTGTCAAATTTATAAGCTTTAACACCATAGGCCTGAGCCATGAGCTGAAAATCTGGCAGACTATCAAATACTGACTCAGAGGTACGGCCATCATAGAAGGCTTCCTGCCACTGACGCACCATCCCCAATGAATGGTTGTTGAGCATGATGACCTTAATCGGAATCTTATAGATATTGAGAATAGCCATCTCTTGGTTCGTCATCTGATAGCCACCGTCTCCGACAAAGAGCACCACTTCCTTATCCGGATTGGCAATCTTAGCCCCAATCGCTGCAGGTACACCAAAGCCCATGGTTCCCAGACCGCCAGATGTTACCAGTTGGCGCTCGTTTTTGTATGGATAATATTGGGCTGTCCACATTTGATGCTGGCCGACGTCTGTTACGACGATGGCATCACCCTTGGTCAGCTCGCCCACGCGCTCAATAACAGCCTGAGGCTGGACGACACGCTCTTTCTTATCATATGAGCGAACCCGCTCCTTGTCCTGCGTTACTTTTTCAATCCACTGGCTGGTATTGTTATGCACTTGCTCTTCATTGAGCAGCATCTGCAGGGCTTTCTTCGCATCCCCTACAATAGGAATGTCTACGCTGATAATTTTTCCAATTTCCGCTGGATCGATATCAATATGTGCTACTTTAGCGTTCTTAGCAAAGGTTTTCGGATTACCAGTCAGACGGTCATCAAAGCGGCAGCCGATACTAATCATAAAGTCAGCCTCAGTCATAGCAATATTGGCCGCAAAAGAACCGTGCATCCCACCCATACCTAAGAACAAAGGATGGTCTGTCGCAATAGTCCCCTGACCCAACAAGGTAGTGACTACTGGAATCTGATACCGCTCCGCCAAAGCAACCAGCTCTGCTGCTGCCTCAGCATAACTAATACCGCCTCCTGAAAGAAGAACCGGCTTTTTAGCCTTAGAAATCTGCTTGATAATCTTCTTAACCTGCAATTCATTAGGCTCAATAGTCGGCTGATAGCTCGGCAGATGCAACTTGCTGTCATAGATAAAGTCCGTTTCCAGAGCGGAGACATCCTTAGGCAAATCAATAACGACTGGCCCAGGACGACCTGTCGTCGCGATGTGAATGGCTTCTGTAATGATACGCGGAATTTCCGCCGTCTCCCGAACCTGGTAATTGTACTTTGTAATAGGAGTCGTAATCCCAACAATATCCGCTTCCTGAAACGCATCTTTACCGATTCCAGCCTTGGCTACTTGACCAGTAAAGACTAAAAGGGGTACGCTATCACTCATGGCATCGGCAATACCGGTAATGGCATTAGTCGCTCCCGGACCGCTGGTCACAACTGCAACTCCGATTTTCCCAGTAGACTTCGCATAGCCTTCTGCTTCGTGAACACAGCCTTGCTCATGGCGGCCCAGGATGTGACGGATGCCTTCAAAACTATAAATAGCATCATAAAGCGGCAGTACAGCGCCGCCGGGATAGCCAAAAATCGTATCAACACCAAGATTTTTCAAGGTTTCCAAAACAAGCTCTGAACCTGTCTTAGAAGTTTCTAATTTGATTTTCTCCATTCTTCCCCTTTCATTTATTTACAATTTTCTAAAAATTCAAAAAGCTTTCTACTATGATAACATTTTTGAAAAAAATTGCAAGCCATGCAGAATGTTTTTCTACATTTTTTCTCTAAATCCGAATGTTTTTTCTAATAAAAGATAAAAAGTCAGAACTATATTTATAGTACTGACTTTTCATTAGAATTATTAGCTCTCAAATGTTCCGTTTATGGGAAAGCTACCGCTCCTCATCTTTTCTACAAAACTGAGTATGCCAGCTATAACCAGCCTTTCTCTTGCCCGATTCGGACGGCTTCTGTTCGATTTTCAGCATCTAGCTTGGTCAAAATAGCAGACATATAGTTACGAACCGTTCCATTTGACAGGTAGAGTTTTTCAGCAATTTCTTTATTGGATAGGCCAGTCGCCGCAGCTTGCAGGACTAGCCTCTCCTGCTGAGAGAGAGGGTTCCTACTGGTCATTAGCACCTCCATCAATTCCGGCGAATATTCCTTTTGCCCATCTAGAACGGTATGGATGGTCTTCATCAAATCCGCAATGCTGCGCTCTTTGAGCACATAAGCATCTACATCCGCCTTAACAGCTCGCTCAAAGTAGCCCGGTCGCTTGAAGGTTGTGACGATGATGACCTTGATGTTGGGTCGATTGGACTTGACCCATTCGAGAACGTCTAGGCCGGTTTGGTGGGGCATTTCCACGTCCAAAATAGCTACATCAACAGTTTCTGAGCTAAGACAGTCAATGGCCTTCTGCCCATCTGCGGCCTGATAGACTTCTTTGACATCTGGCTGCAGCTGCAAGAGCTGAGCTAAGGCATCTCTCAGCATACTTTGATCTTCTGCTAACAAAAGTTTCATGCTTCCTTCCCTCCGTATGGCAATTCAATTCGAATCCATGTTGGATCTTGGCTGCTAAGAATCTCAAGCCTTCCTGACAAGGCAGACAGTCGCTCCCGAATACTATGCAACTCCCGACCGGTCAGCTTCTGAAAACCACAGCCATCATCCTGAATGTCTAAAACAAGTTTTTCCTCATTCTTTACCAAAGAAAAATTGCTCTTTTTAGCCTTGGCATGCTTGATGATATTGGTCGCTGCCTCCAGTAAGATCATACTAATCGTTGACTGCTGACTCGGTGGGATACTGGCAACATTGAGCTGGTTATCCATTTCTACCTGAACACCGCTCATCTCCAGCATGGCTCGAATGGTCACTAGTTCCTCGTCCAGCGTCCGATTCTTTAGATCGTTAATAATCCGCCGAACATCAGCCATGGACTTCTTGCTGATCTCTTGCACTTCCTGCAGTTCTTTTGCTGCCTTGTCATAGGCTTCCATCTGCAAAAACTGCTGAGCCAGCTCCGCCTTAACACTGAGCATGGCAAAGGTATGCCCTAGACTATCATGTAAGTCACGGCCAATCCGATTGCGCTCATTTTCTGCCATAAAAAGATTCAGCTGAGCATTTTGTTTGACCTTTTCTTCCTTGATCCGCTCTGTCGTTTGAATCCGATGGAGACCAAAAGTCAAACCATCCGAAAAGAGAAAGGTTACAATAAAGAAGAGTAGCTCTGCTGGACCAACATGACCCATCAAATAATTAGTCAGCACAATAGCAGGCTGCAAATCAATAAAGGTCCAAAAACGCCAGGATTTAAACGAGACATCATCTAGCTCATAAATCAACAGATTAGATAGATAAAAAATATACCAGGTAAATCCTGTATTTAACCAGACCGAACCATAGTATATGTAAACAACCAAGAACCACCAAGAAAAAAATTGAATAAGGCGATGGTTACTTAGCAAAACCGCATAGTAAGCCACAACAAAAATAGCTGTCCAGAGCAAGAGGAAAAGCGGGTATTCCCCGCTGATTACTCCCGCCACTGGAAAGATGATAAAGACCAGCGCAATATGAAACATATAGTGGACTTGTTTAAGCTTTTCCCACATGCTTTTATTTTACCTCAATTCGCTTTTTGAGCTGCAGCACAAGAATGCTGACCAAAACCGTATAAATCAGAACAATCAAAGCAGCCTTGCCATTAAACTGATGGTGTTCTAGATAAGAAGACACGACTTGCATCAGTTGATAACTTGGCGTCAACTTACCGATTGGCTGGAGCCATTTTGGGAACATGGTCAGAGGGAACCATAGACCGCCCAGAACAGCCAGTGCCATATAGACGATATTGCCCACTACAGACATGAGCTGAGCACTTGGCAAGAGACTGACCAATACACCCATAGCAATAAAGACCACACTTCCTACTAGAAGTATCAAGGCAATAAGAAGCCAGTCTACCATTGGCAGATTAACCCCGCGAACAAAATGCCCAATCGAGAAGACTACGATAATAGAAAGCATAAAAGTCAACAGCGTACTGCAAAGTTTTGATATATAATATTTTACCATAGAAATCGGCGAGTGCTGAATCATTTTTTGCCAGTTATTATTTTTATCAGACTGCAAAGTGCTTGGAATGCTAAAGAAGGCACTAGACATGATACTAAAAAGAGTCATAGAGAAGAGGTAGCCTCGAAGCACAGGTTCAGGCGTATCACTTCCAGACATCATTCCTGAGAAAATCAGGTAAAAGACGCTGGGCAGACCAATAGACAAGAGATAATAAGCAGCCTGCCGCTTCATTAAAATCAACTCAATCTTCATAAGACTTGCCATATTTTTCATGATTGCTCTCCTATTCTTGTGTCGTTTCAAAAATACTATCCAAGAGGGTACGGTTACGTACTTCAATCTCTTCGATTGTACAGCCGTGTTCCTGAAGGACCTGCCAGACCTGTCCAGCATCTCTAGTAGCAAAAGATAAAGCCTTTTGCTTGATTTCTAAATCAGTCACATTATCCAGTTTTTCCAGCACAGACTGATAAGTCAGCGGCAAGGTAAAGTGTTTTTCCTGCTCCTCACTGCGCATGGCATAAGGCGTCGTGTCCCGAATCAACTCGCCCTTGTGCAGCACCAAAATCCGATCTGCCGTATGCTCGACTTCTTCGATATAGTGCGAAGAATAAACGATGGTCACTCCCTGCTGCTTGAGCTGATTAACAATTTCCCAGAAATGCTGACGAGTAGAGGTGTCCATAGCAGAAGTCGGTTCGTCCAAGAACAGAATCTTAGGACGGCCAATCAGACTCAGAACAAAAGAGAAGAGACGCTTTTGTCCACCAGACAGCTTGCTGGCCAACTGATTCTTTTGCTTGTCTGTAAATTGCAACAAATCATCAATTTCTTGATCAGACAGACTATTTAGATAAATAGCTTGGAAGAACGTCAAGAGTTCCTTGACCTTCAAATCCTCCACCACTGTATTTTCCTGTGGTAAAATCGCTACCGACTGCTTGAGATGGTTATCAGTTGGTTTGAGTCCCTGAATCCTTGCTTCACCTGCTGTCAGAAACTTATCGCCCAGCAAACAATCCATGAGAGTCGTTTTCCCTGCTCCGTTGGGACCAATCAAGGCCACACAGTCACCTTGGGAGATTTCAAAGGAAATATCCTTTAAAATCTCCTTACCATGAATGCTTTTTGAAAGCTTCTTTACTTCAATCAGTTCCATTTTACTCCTCCTTTGATTCGATAAAGCGCATGTGCATCTTTCCTTTATTTCTCCAAAGGTGAAAGAAGAACGAAGGCCAAATGCTGCTTGAATTCTTACAGCAACCTTTTATCATTTTGTTAACTATATTATAAGGCAAAGAAATTTTTCCTACTAGTTGATTTTGTCACTAGCTGACATGACAAATGTCACTATTCTGCTTTTAGAGCAAAAAGCTAGCAAATATTGGAATAATCTGTTTGTATCCCTTCTGCATGAAGGCACAAAAAAGCCGGTCACCCTCATTGAGAGGAACCGACTAGTTGTAGGTCTGTTGCAATTCAGATAGAAACTGGAATTAAAGCAGCCTAATCTAAAAATTTTTTCATTAAACTAGCTACCCAATTTATAAGATGAGAGACCAACAATTTTTATAATTTAGCTCTGCCCCTCTTCTTTGAGACCATTGAGTTTCAGACTCAGAATAAACATCTCAGGTGTAATATCCTTAATGTCCTTCAGTCCAAAACCTTGGAAGAAACTGTTCTTTTCCACCTCTTCGACATTGACCTTTTGCAAATCAATTTCAATCAAGGTCTGCAATTTCTTCTCTGCTGTAACTGAATAATCAATATTGACACCCTCCAGACTCTTAGCTGCTACATAGTTTGAATCAGACTGCATTCCTTCACGAATGATAGTCGTCATCTCCTCTGGAGTCAAAGTAGCTGATGCCGCACTGGCTTCTTCTGGCAAGGAAGTGAGCAATTCCATCCGAAGATTCAGGATTTTCTTGCCCTGATAGGTGATCGTATCGCGATGATGGATGCCCTCAATGTCTCCAACCAAGGTTTTGGAGAGAACCTCTGTACTCTCAGACGAAGAGGAAGTTGATGACTCGCTAGAGCTAGAGCTGGTTTTAGTCCGCCTAGAAGAAGCAGCTGATTCAGAAGAATGTCTAGGATGATGCTTGCTGAAGTTAGGAAACACACAGCCTGTCAAGAGTACCGAAGCAGAAATAACAAGAATGAAAAATTTTTTCATAGTTCACCTTTTTACTTTTTATTTGTTACAGTATAACATAATACCAGTTTCTTGTCTAAGTATTTTCTACAAAATGACAAAAGACAACCTTTCGATTGCCTTTTTATGCTATTCAACACTAAAAATATATGGATAGACCGGCTGACTGCCCTGATGAATTTCTACTTCGACATCCTCGAATTGTTCCATCAAATCTTGAGCAAGGCTGCTAGCTAACTCTTCGCTACCGTCTTCACCGATATAGATAGAGACTATCTCGCTGTCTCCATTGAGCATCTTACTGAACGTTTCTTTCAAAGCTGTCAGCATGTCTGGATTAGAAACAACAATCTTACCATCCACCATACCGAGGTTGTCATTCTCATGGATTTCCAAACCATCAATCGTTGTATCACGAACCGCAGTCGTCACGCTACCGCTAACTACTTCTGCCAAGGCTGCAGTCATACGCTCTTGGTTTTCCTCAATAGTCTTGCTGCCATCAAAAGCTAGGAGACTGGTCAAACCTTGAGGTATTGTGCGAGTCTCAATAACAGCTGCAGGCTGTTCAATCACTTCTGCTGCTGATTGGGCTGCCATGAAGATGTTTTTATTATTTGGCAAGATAATGATATTACGAGCATTAACTTGCTCCACAGCCTTGATGAAGTCTTCTGTAGATGGGTTCATGGTTTGACCGCCAGAGATGATGTAGTCAACTCCCTGAGCCTTAAAGATTTCAGCCAGACCATCACCAGCTACTACAGCGATAATCGCAAAGTCTTTCTCTTGAGCCGGCTTGGCTGAGCGCTCTTCCTTTTCAACTTGCGCTTCGTGCTGGTTGCGCATATTGTCAACCTTGACCTTGACCAAACTACCATACTTAAGACCTTCCTGCATAACCAGTCCTGGATCTTCGGTATGGACATGGACCTTGACGATTTCGTCATCGTTGACGACCAACAGGGAATCTCCCAAATCGTTGAGGTAGTTGCGAAATTCATCATAATCAAAATCTTTTACATAGGTTGGTCCTGTTTTGAGAGCCACCATGATTTCTGTACAGTAGCCGTAAGTGATGTCTTCTGTTGCCACATGGCCAGCGACAGACTTATGATGCTCAGCATTGATCATCTCAGACATGGTCGCAGGTGTCGCCACAAAGTCCTCAGAAGCGATATATTCGCCTGTA
The DNA here is from genome assembly GCA_963536045.1 of uncultured Streptococcus sp. GTDB lineage: Bacteria > Bacillota > Bacilli > Lactobacillales > Streptococcaceae > Streptococcus. The sequence continues at coordinate 6,815 of CAUSZI010000017.1, read as the reverse complement.
AGAGCAGACAAGAAGCCTTCGTAGATAAAGACCAGCCCTTGACCGCCAGAGTCCACAACACCGACTTCTTTCAGAACCGGCAGCATATCCGGTGTCTTAGCCAGAGCAGCTTTGGCTCCTTCAAGAGCCGCTTTCATAACTTCTACAGCATCATTAGTGACTTCAGCTTTCTTCTTGGCTCCGATCGCCGCACCACGGGAAACAGTCAAAATCGTTCCCTCAACCGGCTTCATAACTGCCTTGTAAGCCACTTCTACACCAGACTGAAAGGCCAGAGCTAGGTCTTCACCAGTCAGCTCTTCATGCTCCTTCACACTTTGAGAAAAACCGCGGAAAAGCTGGGAAGTGATAACTCCTGAGTTACCACGCGCGCCCATCAAAAGACCTTTGGCAAAGATACCCGCCGCTTCGCCAACTGTTGAAGCAGACTTATCTGACACTTCCTTAGCACCATTTTCAATAGTCATACCCATGTTGGTACCTGTATCGCCATCTGGAACCGGGAAGACATTCAAAGAGTTCACATATTCAGCCTGTTTATTTAAGCGAGTAGATGCCGCCTGCACCATTTCTTGAAATAAACTAGTAGTAATATTTGCCACGATTATTCTCCTACGACTTTAATATTTTGGATATAAACATTCACTGCATGGGCAGTAATTCCGAGCTTGTTTTCCAAACTGAATTTAACACGCTCTTGGATGTTTTTGGAAACTTCGCTGATTTTGACTCCATAGCTTAACACAGTGTAGACATCAACTGCGATATCACCTTCATCAGTCGCTTTCACAACCACGCCCTTAGCATAGTTTTCTTTTCCTAAAAGGGCTTGAAAATTATCCTTGATTGCATTTTTGCTGGCCATGCCAACTACACCAAAAATTTCAGTCGCTGCACCGCCGACGATTGTCGCAATCACATCATCAGTCAGCTCAATTTGACCATCTTTTGTATTAATTTTCACAGTCATAATTTGTACCTCAAAAGTATTTTATAGTTTATTCTACCATATTTTATACAGGGTGTAAAAGAGGAAGGGTCTAAATCAACTGTCTAGGCGGAAATTTACAAGCAAAAAAGGACGGAAAATTTCCATCCTTTTAAATAAAAATTAAACGCGTTCAACTTTACCTGATTTAAGGGCACGAGCTGAAGCCCAAACTTTTTTAGGTTTACCGTCAATCAAAACAGTAACTTTTTGAAGATTTGGTTTAACAGCGCGTTTTGTTTGGTTCATCGCGTGAGAGCGGTTGTTTCCTGATACAGTCTTACGACCAGTAAAGTAACATACTTTAGCCATTGATACTTATCCTCCTGATTAGTTTAAGGTGTTTTACCACATACTTATAAAGTCTACCATACTTTACCGAGTTTGGCAAGAGCTAGTTCCCAAGTTTTGCAAATAATCACCTTTTTAAAACAAGAAATAATTAGATATAAATCACTTTCAAATGACCGAAAGCCACGCTGCCTTCTAAATAGAGCGTTTTTTCTTTTTCACTGGTATCGCGAACTTGAGAAACACCGCCAAAAGCACAAGCAACCTTGCTGACAACCTGCCAAGAGCTTGGAACAAAGAGAGTGGCATTACCAAAAGCAACTTCCACTTTAAAAGTCGCTGAATCCCCAGCTATCTTAGCGTTGTCAAAGTAAACCTTGGCACTACCAAAAGAGCAAGTCAGCTCATCATAGCTAAAATTGTCCTTATTGACATAACGGGTGCCTGAGCCAAAGACAATGCCTTCGCCACCAATTTCTTCGCCAGAAAAATGTTTAGAAAAATGCCTTAATTTCCATTTTTTGCTAGGTTTGACCAAGAAATTGACACCGATACAGGCTAGAATACCAGCAAAACTAACTGCGCTTGCTGAGATATTGGGCAAGAGGTCGTAAGTGCTATTAGCAATGATAAAAGCGATAATGGCAAAGATAAAACCTAGCGGAATGTTGCCAGAATAGAAGCTCTCCGCTGAAAAATAGACAAAGCCCATAATGACCAACAAAGGCCAAACATTGATGTGAATAACGGGAATCCCGAAATTCCCCTGCAAAAGTACCCAAGCTGCTAGAAGTAAGCAAGCCAGTCCTAATATTGTTTTTCTCATGATGTTACCTCGTTTCGTTTAACTTTTCTTTTAAAATTTGATAATAGTGCCTAGACACATACACTTCCTTATGGGTATCGTAGAAACGGACGCTGCTACTGCCCGAAAAGGATTTTTCCAGCGAGTAAATCGCCTTACTATTGATAATGCTGGATTTGGATATGCGACAAAAATAATAGGGCAGGCGGTCTTCCAACTCATAGAGCTTGTGCTTGACTTCATAAGCATCCTCACGCGTATGAGCAAAAATCTTGCTACCGTCAGTCTCGAAAAAGAGAATATTGTCAATATCCAGAAAATATTCGCTAGCTCCCTTATAAAAAATAATGGGCGGTGCCGTTGCTTGCTCCAGAGCTTGCTGAATTTGCTCGAGCTGAGCATCAAATCGAGCAGCCCTGATGACAATCTCTACTTCCGCTAAATCCGAATCCAGTTCTACTCGAATTTTCATTGCTACCTCCTTTACTTTCTACGTTTATTATATCAGTTTCAAAATGAGAAACAAGGCTTTTTCAGTAAGTGGTCAATTTTGACCGGTAAGTGGTTTGCAGCTAACATTGACAAGAATCAAACATCAGAAAAACCGGGACGAGACCCGGTTTTTTGATATGATGGGAGAGAGGTTATCTTTTCTTATTTTTAGAGGCTTTTGATTTGCCCGACTTAGAGCTAGCAGATGATTTCTCTTGTGTTTTAGATCCTTTTTTACTAGTTGAATTCGCTTTATTATCTTTGGAATTATCTTTTTCTCCCCCCTTATAAAAGCCTGCAACATTTTTCCCAAAACCAACAACTTTATCAATAGGATCAGTAGTTTTTTTTGACGGCTCAAGAATATTAGAAGCCTCTTCTACCCCAGCGTTCACAGTCTTATTTATTTTTTCTGCTTCACCTTTATCCAACGATTTCTTAACTGACTGAATATAATTCTTATCAATATAGTCTATCCTTTGTTTATTTCGTTCAGTAATTTCATTTAACTTTTGCTGCTGCTCAGGTGTCAACGGAAAATCCGATTTCATCTGGCTGGTTATACCTATCAGTTCTATTGTGTCCTGAATTACAGGCTGATCAACAAAATCTATAAATCCATTCCATGCTTCTGCATAAGCTCTCTGTGTACTGGCACTGATTGCGGTATAAGCTGTATTAGCTCTCTTAATATTTCTATCTACAAAATCATCAGAAGGAAGAACTTTATTATTTTTTTGTGATAGTTTATCTTCTTCTCGTAGTTCTTTTTCAAGTTGTTTCATATCAACTCGACCATCAGAAGTCGATGGTTTACTCCAACTCACCGGCCCTGCAAACATCGCACCTGCTTGATAGTAGTCTTCTGGTGTTCGACTAAAAGTTTGAGATAAGCCTAAGTCAACCGTCGTTGGAAGAGTTTGGTTAGTGAGTGCGTCCTCTGTAGCCAAAGGATTGTTAAAAAGGGTTGAAGTAGGCTTACTTTCGCTAACCCGTTGCCAATCTCCGTCTAAAAATGAACCCGGCAATTGATTTTTTCCTGTTGCTGTCAGAGAGGATGCATAGTCTAAAGCAAAGCCTGGGAGTCCTTCCTTGCTCGTGGTTGTCTGCTTGAGCCCTGCCCAATCAGCCAAAGCCTCTGACATCGTTGGGGTGTTAACAGTTTTTGATTTCTCAGAGATATCAATCTGCTTCCAATCACCCTCGACTGGATTAAAGCCAGACCATTGATTTACTGGTGACGTGCTAACAAAGTCCTCTGTAGGTTTTGTTGCAGAAAGAGTATATTCACCCTCCAACGGAGAGAGACTTGCTGTTCTTGACGCAGCATCCTGAACACTGGCCCAATCACCAAGTGTCAAATCACTTAGAGACTTACTTTTGTTGGAAACCTGGCTTCCAAATGCATCGGTTACACGAGTCCAGTCTCCTGTTGTAAAATCATCTGTTGCCGTGATAGTTGACGAAGCCGAATTGTTGAAAGAATCATTGATTCTAGACCAATTATCTGACTCCAAATCACTATAAGCAGCGCTTGTTGAAGTTTTATTGTCGGTAAAATCTGATACATGCGACCAGTCTCCTGCTGTAAAGTCGTTCAGACCTAAGTCGCTTGTTGAAAATTTATCGCTTGATGAATCAGATACTCTAGACCAATCGCCTGAAGTAAAGTCACTCACTGTCTTGCTGGTTGACGAAGCATTATCAGCCAAGGTATCAGATGTTCGAGACCAATTACCTGTATCAAAACCACTAAAAGAGTCGGAAATCTCGGAAGATTTCTTAGCGGCTGAGTCGTTGGTGCTCGTCCAATTTCCTGTGCTCAAATCTGCAGAACTTGTATTGCTATCAGAAATACTAGACCAACTTCCAGAACTATAATTGTTGCCCGATGAAATAGCATCACCAAAGCTAGAAAAGTCGCTGTTATCCTTAGACGAACTAGTATCCCCAATACTGGACCAGCTTCCAGATCCATTTGACAAGTCGCTGTCGCCAATACTTGACCAATTCCCAGAAGTATCTGACGAGCCAAAGCTACTATTTGAAGTAGAGCTTCCAAGACTATCATTATCTGAAGTAGAATAGCCACCGAAACTGTTAGAATCTGAAGAGCTAAAACTTCCAGAGTCTGAAGAACCTGAACCAAAGCTACCGGAATCCGAAGTACTGGAACCAAAACCGCCGGAATCCGAAGAATCTGAACCGAAACCACCGGAATCCGAAGTACTGGAACCAAAACCACCGGAATCTGAGGAACCTGAACCGAATCCGCCGGAATCCGAAGAATCTGAACCGAAACCACCGGAGTCCGAAGAATCTGAACCGAATCCGCCGGAATCCGAAGTACTGGAGCCAAAACCGCCAGAATCTGAGGAACCTGAACCACCATCATAAGCCTGAACCTGCCCAACGTGGACAAACACAGCGCTCAACAAAATCAAAAGCATTAGTCTTTTCTTCACAAATGCTCCTCCTTTCTTTTTTTACTATTCTAATATACCATAATTTTATTATAGGTTGCTGATTTTTTTGCCATGTAAAAATATTTTAAAGACCTTGAAATATTATGTCATATATAATTGACACCTTGTCCAGTAAAAAAGAAACCTTGCTTTTACAAGATTTCTAATACCTATTTATACCCCCTGCAGGGAATTTTCTTATTAACCCAAATTTGTATTATATAGTGCTGCTCTTAAATTTGTGATAAAAATAATATCAAGCAGTACCTAAAAATTCCTGGTAAAGATACATATTGGGTTTCGAACCATAAAAAACCTAAGCGTGTATCACTCCAACTGTCTAAAAATAAGCTTAATGCTTCTAACTTCTTCTTAAGTAGGATATAAAAAAATTATCTTTCGCTTGATGAACTAGAAAAAGCTACTGTAGATTATAGTGTTTTCTACAAAAAACGAATTAAAAGGACCGAATCCTGTTCAATATAGAATTCAATCCTTTCAATAATTATTGGTTCAGCTTTGAAATCTTAGTATAGAAACCTAGTCTTTCGATAAGATGTCAAAGAAGATTATTTTTCCTGACTATTACTAGCTCCTTCGGAGCCCTCCTTTTGTCCCCCTCTCATTCCTTGAATTATTCCAAATAGCGAGGGAATGCGATCTTCTTTTTCTCCAGTAATGGGATTATAACCTGTCGTACCGATAACAACATCTAAAGGCTCTACATCTGTTTTAGATCCAACAATACTATTTGCAATAATAGCAATTCGACCAACAGATTCAGGCAGAGGAGAACTATCAGGAACAGCATCAGTTCCTGATAAAGTCTCTCCAGTAAGTCCAATGTAGACATTATTTGCTACATTATGAGTTAAATTATCAGCAATTATACCGATGTATCGTGCACCCGTTTCGCTTGTTCTAATCACCCCTGTTCCAAGAACCGGAGAAGTTCCTTGTGCTATATTATAATTTAAAGATCCGATAGGGGTTAGAACTTCTTCAGGCACTGGCTGAGGATCAGGAGTCACGTATGTTCCCAACTCAGTAAACGTCACTCCAGCCAATTTTCCAAATGTGCCATCAAATACATCATAAACTTCTTCTCCAACAATACCCAAAAGAGTCGTTGGAGTAGAAAAAGGCTTTCCAGTTTCTGTCCCCCACATATTAGGGTTCCTTCTTTCTTCTGCATTTGTTGTATTTGTTGCAGAGACAGTGTAATCAGCCTCCAAGGGAGAGTAATTACCCCAAGCATCGTTTCCCAAAACATTGAAAGTTTCATTTGAATCAACTGCCAAACCGCTACCAAGGTCAACAGAAGATTCGGATCCAGTTATATCGGCTGGTTTATCCGAAACGAAACTGCCTAAGCTGTCCGGATTAGCTGTCAAACCATTGCCTGCGGAAGCCGCAGTGCTTGATTCAGTTGCCGAATCTATCGAATTAGGCTTGTCAGAGCTTGCCGAGTTTATTGACTCATCTGAGATAAAACTACCTAGACTATCTGCATCTGCAGTCAAGCCACTGCCAAGATCAGCAGAAGATTCAGATTCAGTTGTATCGGCTGGTTTATCCGAAACGAAATTGCCTAAGTTATCAGAATTAGCTGTCAAACCATTGCCTGCAGAATCCGTCGTGTTTGATTCAGTTGACGAATCTATCGAATTAGGCTTGTCAGAGCTTGCCGAGTTTATTGACTCAGTTGTAGAATCTGATTCTGAGATAAAACTACCTAGACTATCTGCATCTGCAGTCAAACCACTGCCCAGGT
>CAUSZI010000016.1:0-34996 GCA_963536045.1 uncultured Streptococcus sp. | reverse complement strand
AGTATGCCTTCATCAAGAACAAATACGAAGACACAAACAAACACTTGTTTGGTGTGGACTTCCCTAACGCTGACTACGCGAAAATCGCAGAAGCTCAAGGAGCTGTTGGATTTACAGTAGACCGTATCGAAGATATCGACGCAGTCGTTGCAGAAGCTGTCAAACTCAACAAAGAAGGTAAGACAGTTGTCATCGATGCCCGCATCACTCAACACCGTCCGCTTCCAGTAGAAGTACTTGAACTCGATCCAAAACTTCACTCAGAAGAAGCGATCAAAGCCTTCAAGGAAAAATACGAAGCAGAAGAACTCGTACCATTCCGCCTCTTCTTGGAAGAAGAAGGCTTGCAATCACGCGCAATTAAATAATTCCTCTCGTCGAAAATCAAATTTAAACTGTGTTATCTTCACCATGCCATACCCCAGTACTGCCTGCGGTTCGATGTCTTGTTTATAACTTGATTTTCTTAGAGCGGAACTTGAAAAGATCGGAGCAATCCGGTCTTTTTATGGAGAATAGTCAATGAATTTAAATCAATTAGATATTATCGTTTCAAATGTTCCACAAGTCTGTGCTGACTTGGAGCGTATTTTGGATAAAAAGGCAGACTATGTTGACGACAGTTTTGCTCAGTTCACGATTGGCAGTCACTGCCTCATGTTGTCACAAAATCATTTGATTCCTTTGGAAAGTTTTCAGTCAGGCATCATTCTTCACATCGAGATTGAGGATGTAGAGCAGAACTACAAACGGTTGAAAGAGCTTGGTGCCGAGATTTTACACGGCCCAGCTGTAACTGATTGGGGTACAGAATCGCTACTAGTTAAAGGCCCAGCTGGTCTAGTGATTGATTTTTATCGAATGAAATAGGTCTGTTTAACATAGAGAAAAGCTAAAAATCCCTGACCTATGGTATAATAGGATAATATGACAAAAGACAATACTAGTTCAAACAAATTATACAAACTACTCTTTGCTTTATTCAGCTGTTTCGTGGGGCTGTCGTTTCTGTTCATGATGCTGAAAGATGTCTCGTCCACTAATTGGTATAAGAGTCGATTTCAGGGGTGGCAGACCATAACGGCTGAGGTGAGCGATTTTACGACCAGTCCGGAAAATCGCTCTACGCCCGCTTACTACCCTATTTATCACTACATTGTTGATGGCCAAACCTACCAGGGGATTTCAGACATCTATCAATATGAAGTGCCTAAGTCTGGGCAAACCATTAGTATTCTCTATAATCCCAAGTCGCCTGAGCAGAGCCAATATAAGAATGACATCCCCATCCCTGTCCTTGTACTCATGCCATTGCTGGGATTCTTATTATTTATGGCATTTGCTGCCGGCTCCCTCTATCAGGCCTTTAATCCTCTAAAGGAGCCAAAGTCGCAACCTAAGGCTGCAAAAAGGATAAGTATTGTTGAGGGAACAGTTCGTAAAGAGAATCCCATTGTATCTTTAGTCTACCTAAGCCTGATTATGATAGCCCTCACTTATATCTGTATCACTGCAACAGGGCAATTCAAAGCCGTATTTTATGGTTGGAAAACTACATCCGCTCAAGTCATTGACTATGATGTGTATGAAACCGGAGGAAGTAGAGGAGGAAGAGGACTAAGTCTTTATAATAGCATCTACCAATATCAAGTAGACGGCGTGGCTTATGAAGGCTATTCTGTTCTCGGTAGGTTTACAAAACCCAAAATTCAAAGTCAAATCCCTATTGCCTATAATCCTGAGTATCCCTATCAGAGTGCTTCTAGTGAAAACCGTCATTTCTTTTATATAGTCTTTTTGCCTGGCTTTAGTCTATTGCTAGTCGGCAAGATTCTCTCTCTAATCATTGCTGCTTGGAAAAAGAAGGCTAGCCTCGCTCAAGCCAGAAGACTAGGCCCTGTCTATGACGGCTATATTATCGATGTTATCCCCGCTGAACAGTTTAGAGAGTATAATCCGTTGCATGAGATTTGGCTTGAATTTGATATTAACCAAGTGCCCTATCAAACAAGCATTTGCCTTCCCTTAAGAGAACATCATTTTATCTCTTACGGCCAGAATCCTAGACCTATCCCAGTCTATGTGGATCCTCATGATGATAGCCAGTTCCTGATAGATGACAATGATATCTATGCCATTACAAATAAAATACAGATTAGTTGATCCCCCTCCTAATACCAGCTTCCTCCTCATTGGCCAGCAACTGGCTGTCCTATATCTTGACCTGCTTTGATGTACCTCCATATGAGCTGAAGAGTATCGGGAATACTGAACCTCACAGACACCATAGAGCTTAGAATAGTACCATTTTTTCGTAGTATTCTAGAAGTTTATTTGTTGATTGGTTGTTATAATATAAGAAAAACGTTTAATTGATAAGGAGGCAAAAAGATGACTGAAAAATTGACTTTTCCTGATGGTTTCTTGTGGGGTGGAGCGACGGCTGCCAACCAGTGTGAGGGTGCTTATGATGCGGATGGTCGCGGTCTGGCCAATGTAGATGTGGTGCCGATTGGTGAGGACCGTCTGGCCATCATTACGGGTAAGAAAAAGATGTTTGACTTTGAGGAAGGCTATTTCTACCCAGCCAAGGAAGCCATTGACATGTACCATCGTTTCAAGGAGGACATTGCCCTCTTTGGTGAGATGGGTTTTAAGACCTATCGTCTGTCCATTGCTTGGAGCCGGATTTTCCCTAAGGGGGATGAGCTGGAGCCTAATGAAGCGGGACTGAAATTTTATGAAGACCTCTTTAAGGAATGCCACAAGTACGGCATTGAGCCCTTGGTGACCATTACTCACTTTGACTGCCCTATGCACTTGATTGAGCAATATGGTGGTTGGCGGAGCCGTCGCATGTTGGAATTTTACGAGCGTCTCTGCCGCACTCTCTTTACCCGCTACAAGGGCTTGGTCAAATACTGGCTGACCTTCAATGAGATTAACATGATCCTTCATGCACCATTTATGGGGGCGGGGCTCTGCTTTGAAGAAGGCGAAAATGAAGAGCAGGTCAAATACCAAGCAGCCCATCATGAGCTGGTCGCGTCAGCCATTGCTACCAAGCTGGCTCATGAGATTGACCCGGAAAACAAGGTCGGCTGTATGCTAGCGGCGGGTCCATACTATCCCAATACAGCTCATCCAGCTGACTATTGGGCGGCCATGCAGGAAGATAGAGAAAACTATTTCTTTATCGACGTGCAGGCGCGTGGTGAATATCCTCATTACGCCAAGAAAGCTTGGGAGCGTGAGGGCATCACTGTCGAAATGACAGAAGAAGACCTGCAGTTGCTCAAGGAGCATACGGTGGACTTCATTTCCTTCTCTTACTACTCTAGCCGGGTGGCTTCGGGCGACCCTAAGGTCAATGAACTGACCGAGGGCAATATCTTTGCTTCTCTCAAGAACCCTTATTTGGAAGCTTCTGAGTGGGGCTGGCAGATTGATCCTCTGGGCTTGCGAATTACGTTAAATACCATCTGGGATCGCTATCAAAAGCCCATGTTTATCGTGGAAAATGGTCTGGGTGCAGTGGATACTCCAGATGAAAATGGCTATGTGGCTGATGATTACCGGATTGACTATCTGGCAGCCCATGTCAAGGCTATGCGGGAAGCCATCAATGAGGACGGCGTGGTGCTTTGGGGCTACACGACCTGGGGCTGTATCGACCTAGTATCAGCCGGCACTGGCGAGATGAAGAAGCGCTATGGCTTTATCTACGTGGACCGGGACAATGAAGGAAAGGGAACACTCAAACGTTCCAAGAAAAAATCCTTTGACTGGTACAAGGAAGTCATCGCAACTAACGGGGCATCTGTGAAATAGGAAAAAGGCTGAGCTATGAATGTCTCAGCCTTTTTTCCTTATCCCTCAAGGGCGAAAGTGATACTTCTAAAAATGATTTTGCAAAAAATTTTAAACATATTGAGCCTCCTTTTTATAGCACATACATTTCTTATTTCTTTCTATTTTAAAGTTCGATTCTCAAATATCCTTCAAGTAATTCTAAAATATTTCTAAAGTTTTTCGAATAGTCCATCTTTTATTGACTTAGCCTCTTATCCTTGCTACACTAGTGATAGGAAATTTCTGGAGGCGAGTGTTTATGGCTCATATTTTACTCATCGAAGACAACAGTGATATTCATGAAATTCTAAAAGATCTTTTTCAGAAGGAACACACGGTTTATTCCGCCTATTCGGGGACAGAGGGCATTTCGCTGTTTGAGCGGGAGGAGATTGATTTGGTCCTTCTGGACATCATGCTGCCGGGGAAGAATGGAGATGAAGTGTTGAGGGAAATTCGCAGCAGCAATGCTACGGTGCCAGTGGTTATGCTGACAGCCCTTGGTGAGAAAGCGCTGGTTAGCGAGTACCTGCTGAATGGTGCTAATGATTATATCGTCAAACCTTTCAATCTGGATGAGGTTTTTGCCCGTATCACCGTGCAGCTGCGTAGCCAGCAGGCTTTGACTGGCGAGGAAGAAGGCCAGTCCTTTAAAAATATCCGTCTGCTCAAGGCTACCTTTGAGGCGATCTGTGGTGAGAAAAGCGTCCGTTTGAGCAAGAAAGAATATCATATCCTCCAGCTCTTGCTCCGTCATCCCAAGAAGATCTACACCAAGGAAGAGCTCTTTGAGCAGGTCTGGGAAGAGAGCTATCTGCCTGGGGATAATACCCTGAATACCCACCTCAGCAATCTACGTAAGAAACTGGCTCAGTTGGACCCAACAGAGGAATACATAGAGACTGTTTGGGGACTGGGTGTCCGGCTCAAGGAGGACTGATATGTTGGTGTTAGTCATTTTATTTGCCCTTATCAGTCTGTTTCTGGCCATTGGTTTCGTACGCTATCATCTGGCGGTCAAGGATGTGGCACAGCAGATTCGTCGGAAGCGACAGACAGGGAGCCAGAATCGTCTGGCTCCTGCTGCTCATGCCCCCAGTATTTTGGAGTTGACAGAGGAAGCAGAGATGCTCTTTCGGGAGCTAGATAAGACGACCTTTGTTGTCCAGCAGGAAAAGAAGACACTGGATATGGCTATCAGTAATATTGCCCATGATATCCGCACCCCTCTGACCATTGCTAGCGGCTATACCCAGCAGCTGCTGAAGGATGATAGTCAGGAAAGTCAGCAGTTAATCAAAATTGCAGATAGTCTGGGAATGGTGTCCAAACGGCTGGAAGCCTTGATGGAGTATCGCCGGCTGATGGAGGGTGCCATTCGAGCCAATGTCCAGCCGACAGACATATCCCAGCTGGTAACCCAGCAGCTTTTTACCTATTATGACGCCTTTCAGAAAGCCCAGATTGACCTGCAGGTAGAGTTGGCCGAAGGTCTAGAGCTAGAGACAGACCCAGAAATTCTAGAGCGCATTGTCCAAAATATGATAAGCAATGTCCTCAAGCACGGCCGTAAGGCCGCCAGCATTTCTCTGAAAAAAGAGGGCGAGCATTGTATCTTTACCGTCAAAAATATCGTCCAGCAGCCTATCCAATATCTGGATAAGCTGACTAATCGCTTTTACTCAGAAAATCTATCCAGCAGTGAGGAGTCTTCAGGGCTAGGGCTCTACATCACCCAGCAGTTAGTCGAAATCCTAGGCGGGGACTTGACAATGAAAGCAGAGGACGACTGGTTTGAACTGGTTGTGACTTTGTAAAAAAGACTTAAAAAAGCAAAATAAGGAAGGCTCAGCTCTATCAGCTAGCCTCAAAATCCGCTCATAAACCTCAGTTAATTTTCGAATTGGCTGAGGTTTATTTTTAGATTAAGTCGAAGAAAGTCATGATAAAGATGCCTTTTTGTTTTGTGATTTGAAAAGCAAGTCATATCAACGAGGTCATTTTACCGGTCAAAGTGAAAAATCAGCCAACTGCTCTAAACCCTTGATATAACTGACTTGCAACTGACAGTTGACAATGATTCCAAGTTCAATCACTCAAAAAGCAACTAGATTTTTTCTTTATTCCAAGTCCAGTCGCTAGAAAGGCAACTGGCTTTTTTGTTAATCTGAAAGCAGAAGCCGAGTTTTTGATTTCGGAATGAACGAGTCGCTGTCTTTGAAGATTTGGATCAAAAACTTGAGTTTAATTATATTATAAGGAGGTATTCTCATGAATACAGAAACAACTATTAAACCACAACCAAAACTAATTTTGCCGTTCCTGGCTTGGAACTTCGGCTGGACATGGGGATTCTGGCTGCTGGACATTATCCTCAAAAACCTTTGGCCAGACAGTCCACCTACAGCCTATCTTGCTCTTGAAGCTATTCTAAATGGTATTGCTATGTTTGGGCCTATGCTGGCTAGCCTGATCGTACTGAAAAAGAAAGGCTTCAAGGCCATTTGCTCCTATCTCTTTTCAGGCAAGAAAGAGACCTGGCTCTACTTGCTAATCTATGGTGGCGGTCTGACCGCCTTCTATGCCCTAGCTTCTGGCGGCAAGCTGGTAGACGGCGCTTTAGTAAGATTTCCTTGGTTTTTTATCTATTGTATTGTCCTATCGGGCGGGATTGAAGAATTCGGCTGGCGCGGCTTCCTACAGCCGGCCTTGGAGAAAAAGTTTTCTTTCTTTGTCTCTACCTTGATTACCGGTATTATTTGGGCCATCTGGCATATTCCTCTCTGGTTTTACGATCGCTTTTATGATCGAAGCCAGGACCTTTTCTCAGTTTTTATCATTTTCAGTATCCTTCTATCTTTTTGGCTTGCAGCTCTGTATAAGAAGACCCAGTCTGTCCTTGCTTGTAACATCTTTCATGCACTCTCCAACACTCTCATCCCGACTTTTGTTGGAATAGCTCAAGCTAACAATTTGGATTTTTCTCAAGTTAATCCCTTCTTTTACTTTGGAGGTGTGATTCTCCTGACACTTTATAGTATCTATCTCTGGTATCGGACGGATAGGGAGGAAAAAGCTCTTCCATCTAAAGAAGAAGTCTAGCATTTTATGAAGAGATGACAATCAGACTTTGCAGTCTCTCCGCCTTGTGCTATAATAAGTTTCAATGAAAGAAAGTATAAAAAATAAGAAAGAGTAGGTAAAACAATCCATGAATCTATCAGACAGAATCCAGTACCTGCGAAAAGTGCGGGGCATTTCTCAGGAGGGGCTAGCCGAAAAACTCGGTGTGTCTAGACAGGCCGTTTCCAAGTGGGAGAGCGAGCAGAGTATGCCTGATTTGGATAAGATCATTTCCATGAGTGACTATTTTGAGGTGACCACAGACTATCTGCTCAAGGGAATTGAGCCTGTAGTCCAGAAAGAGGAAGAGCAGTCAATCAAGCACAGGAGAATAGCCAGCAATATTTGCTATCAGCTCTCTCTTGGCTTTGTCGGTCTGGGCATCATCCTCTCCATTATCCTAGCTGATTTTCTCAAGATCAGTATCTTGCTAACGCCGGTGCTGATCGTTCAGGGAGTAGGGCTGCTGGTGTGGGGAACGGGCCGCAATCTATCCGAGGTAAGACCTTCTTTTCAGGTTAAGCTAGCCTTGATTTTATTCTTGCTCTTTGTTCCCCTCGGATTTCTATCTAATGTTCTTTTTCCTCTGGGCAAGATCTTTCCATATCCGACCAGTTTGGCAGCTAGTCTTACCTTTGTCACTTTCTACCTTATCCTAGGAGTCTGCATCAGTCTGTTCTTGAAAAAGCAAGATTGGAAGCAGTGAAAGAAAGCCGATAAAGAGGGCTAGACCAGAAAGGGTGAAATCTGCTCATCATCCAATTAAAATCCGCTCAAAAAAACTCAGCTAATTTAGTGATTAGCTGAGTTTTTATTTTACAAATCTCTCTTTTTCAGTGTAGCCAGTCCTGCTAAGCTAAAGACCGTGATCAGACTGAGAGCAAAGATAGCTGTTTTGATGATGACACTTGGTATTGAAGCGTCTCCGTAGACGAACTCCATCTTGATAGCCTTGAACCATTCATTATTGGCATCAACCATTTGACTAGGGAGGCCGAGTAAGATGTAGGTCATGATATAGGTGATAAAGACGACACTATAGTTTCGAGTCAAGTAGAGGACAAAGCTGGTAATGCAGTACCAAGCATAGGTACAGATGACCTGCATGACAAAGAGTATTGTGAATTGTCCCCAGAAATTAGCTGGCAGGGTTCCCATATTACCACCGGTTCGGACAAATTCGATGACAATACCAAAAATGTAGAGTAGTATGAACTGCATAGGAAGTAAGCTACCGATAGTCAGTGATTTAGAGAAGTAATACTGGGTCCGAGTCTTGCCTGTAGTCAGGTTATTGTGATAAAGTTTGTCATTGAGATCAACACCGAGAAGCAAGCTAGTCATGACATTGCAGGCAATAAAGAGCATGCCGCTGTTGTAGGAGACGACATCTATGGCAAAAAAGATACCGTTGTCGGAACTGACAACTTTGGAAGTGAAAATGCCGAGGAGAATTCCAAAGATGCAGAAAGCCTGCACTCCCCAGAATCCTACGGAGCGGAAGAGACGGTAGTAATCCGCCTTGATACTATTAAACATGAGTGTTTCCTCCTTGTTGGTTGATTAAGTCTGTAAAGTATTTTTCTAAGTCTTTGTGGGCGTAGTAGATTTCCCCGATTGGGATGTCGGCTAGGACTAGTTCCTTGGCAATCTTTCGAATTTCTTGTACCTTACCGGAAATATGCAGCTCATCTTCCTTGTTGGTCGGTCTGAGCTGGTAGCCTAGTTTGTCTTGCACTAAATGAGCAGCTTGCTTGATATTATCCGTTTTGAGGATGATATAGTCGCCGCTTTCTCGGTCAAATTCTTCCTTAGACAGCTCCTTGATGAAATGCCCTTGATTGATAAAACCAAAGCGAGTTGCTACTAGATAAAGCTCGGACAGGATATGGCTGGAAATGATGATGGTGATGCCTAGTTCTTGATTGAGGCGCTTGACCATTTCTCTAAATTCCTGAATCCCAACTGGGTCTAAACCATTGATGGGCTCGTCCAAGATGAGCAAGTCGGGACGCCCCAAAATGGCAATGGCAATGCCCAACCGCTGTTTCATCCCTAGAGAGAAATTGCGGAATTTTTTCTTTCCAGTATCGGTCAGGCCAACATATTGCAGGGTTTCTTTGATGACTTTGTCAGCATTTGGAATGCCCCGGTCGGTACAGTAGTAGCGCAGATTTTCATAGGCCGACATGTGGGCATGAGCTACAGGGGTCTCGATAACAGATCCAGTATGGCTGAGGGCCTTGGTCCATTCTTGTTGGTTCTGAGAGCCCAGGACAGACACGGACCCTCCGCTAGGATAGATGACTTGAGTGATGATTTTGATCAGTGTGGTCTTACCAGCACCGTTTTTTCCGATGAGACCGTAGATCTCTCCTTTCTTGATGGAAAGACTGACGTCTTTCAGAGCATATTGATCACCGTATTTTTTAGTGAGTCCTTTCACTTCTAAAACATTTTGCATGATGTTTCTCCTTTAATTACTTTGTTTATACTTTTATTATACAAACTAATTATCAAATATTTCTCAAGAAATTCTAAAATATTTCTCAAGAAATTTAAAATTGAAAAGATTAAAATGAGCCAGTCGAGAACTAGCTCATTGTTTGCTATAAATCCTTTTTGTGGAAAGTATAAAGACTTGCTGCGGTGAAGACTGTTCCTAAAAACAAGGCGATTAGAACAATTCTTAAGGTTACACCGTTGCTTTGAAGCGTCTCAAAATCAAAGCTCATGGTGAAATGCTGCAGCCATAGAGATTTGGGATAAAATTGAGCAAGAGCTCCGGTTAAAGATGCGCAGAAAAGGTAACCTCCCAGAGCAGCAATCATAGATTTACTCAGATAAAGAATAAAGGAAATAATGGCTGTCCAAGCCATGACGGTCAGGCACTGCACAAAGAATAGAAGAATAAACTGAAGCAGGAAGGTAGCGGATAAATCACCAATACCGTTTAGGATAGCCGCTAGGATAAAGTTGATGCTATAATAGAGAGCCAACTGCAGGAAGGTTACGCAGACCATGACTAGGGCTTTAGAGACGAAAAAGCTGGTACGGGAAACGCCGCTGGTTAAAGTATTCTTGTAAAGCTGCTTGTTCAGATCTGTCCCGATGACGACCATAGAGAGGATAATGATGATAAATGTATTATTACCGATAGCGTTGGACACAGCTTGTATAAGCTGGACAGCATTTAATTTGCCAAAGACTGCGCTCAAGGTCGTCAGTAGAAAAATGAATTCGGTAATCCAAACAGCCTTGGAACGAAAGAAACGGTAAAAATCTGCTTGAAAAGTATGTAACATGGTTTTTTCTCCTTACTGGACTAAATCTGTAAAGTATTTTTCTAAATCTTTGTGAGCTGCATAGATACCATTGACATGAATGTTGGATAGAACCAACTCCCTGTTGATGTCATTTAGTTCCTGCTCTTGGGCGACAATGTGCAGTTCGTCAGATTTATCAGCGTCCTTGAGCTGATAGTGGAGCTTGCCTTGGATGAGATTGGCGGCTTGGTCTCTATCGCTAGTCTTGAGGACGATATAATCTTCGCTGGCTCGGTCAAAGTCATCCTTGGTGAATTCTGCGACAAGCCGTCCTTGGTCAATCACACCAAACTTGGTGGCGACCAGATAAAGCTCAGACAAGATGTGGCTGGAAATAATAAAAGTAATCCCCAGTTCTTGATTGAGTCGCTGAATCATCAGTCGGAATTCCTTGATGCCAAGCGGATCTAAGCCGTTGATGGGCTCGTCTAGAATCATGAGTTCAGGCTTGCTGATAAGGGCAATAGCGATTCCTAGACGCTGCTTCATTCCTAGCGAAAAGTTGCGGAATTTCTTTTTACCAGTATTGCTCAATCCGACATAGGCTAGGGTTTCCTTGATGAGCTGGTCGGGCTGGGCAATCTGGTGGACCTTGCAGTAGTAGTTGAGGTTTTGATAAGCAGTCATTTGATTGTAAGCGACCGGTGTTTCGATGACGGTTCCTATCTTGCGCAGGGCTTCATTCCATTCCTTAGAGTTCTGCGAACCAAAGACAGACACGGTTCCGCTGTTGGCATGAATGAGCCGGCTAATGGTCTTGAGAAGAGTGGTTTTGCCAGCTCCGTTCTTGCCAATCAGTCCATAAATATCACCTTTCTGGATCGAAAGGCTCACATGATCGAGGGCATATTGCTGGCCATATTGTTTGGTAACTTGCTTTACTTCTAAAACAGTTTGCATGGTATATTCTCGCTTTCTTAGGTTTGATTTTAGTATACAAGCTAGATTTCAAATATTTCTCAAGAAATTCTAAAATATTTCTAAAGAAATGCAGAACCAATCCAAAAGCAATAAAAAAGCAGCCAAAGGGCTGACTGCTTAAATTTATAAGTCTCTGTGCTGAAAGGCTTGGTAACCACCTAAGAGAGAACCAGCTAGGATAAGGAATAAGAATAGTTCAGAATTTATCTGGGGGAAAACGATAACGAGGCTAGACTGAAGCATAATCAGGGCGAAAAAGACCAGATAACTAGCTAGGGTGGAGCGGGTCAGGTAGAGAAGACAGGTAACTACGGAACTGCAGGTCATAATAAAGAGAAAGGAGCGAAAGAAAGACAAGGAAAAGCTCCAGAAAAAGTTCTTTGGCATAGTCCCAAGTCCGTGGAAGAGGCTCCCAAAGATAAAGGCTATAGCAAAGGCTGCCACTAGTTGAAAGATGATAATTATGACAAGAACAGCTATTTTGGATAAGTAAAATTCTTTCCGAGAAACCCCGCTAGCCAATATATTTTTGTATAGTTTTCTAGTCAGGTCACGACCTAGCAGAAAGATGATGAGCACAAGGACAGTAATCATGACAAAGGGCAGGAAATCTTTAGCAAGCTGCCCTAGAGCTTCAAATCCTGTCCAACCTTGGCTGACTATTTCTTCTGGATCAGAAGATGTAGAGATATAAAAATTAAAGTTTCTTTCACCAAGAGAGCTGATGAAAATAAGAAAAAAGAGCAGCCCTTCTATTAGCCAAAAAGGTTTGGAGCGGACAAGCTGATAGAGTTCCGCCTGAATGGTATGTAACATGAAATCTCCTCTGAATGTTTAAGATTGTACCTGCTTTTTATAAATTTTTCTTTTTGAAAACCATCATCCCGCTAATCAGAAAGACTAGGGTGACCGTTACCACTGTCAGGATAGCCTTGATAACAGCCCCGCCATCTGCTGCCGTATTTGTGTTAAAACGCAGAGTCAGATAGATCAGCCATTCATTGTCCGGGTAAAAGATGAGGGGAATAGTCAGTAAGGTACCGCCAAGGAAATAGGTCAGAAAGCTAGACACGATGGAGTGGCTGGCATAGAGTACAAAAGAAATGATGGCAATCCATGCAATCGTGCCGAGAAATTGGACGAAGAGAGCAGCTCCCAGCTGAGGCAAAAAAGAGCCAGGGGCGCTGCCAATTCCGTTGGACAGACTAGCGGTCATAAAGGAGATAGATAAAATCATCAGGAAGTGAAAGGCTGCGATGCTAACGCAGACAAAGAATTTAGAAAAATAATAGCTGAGCTTAGAGATGCCATAGCTCAGACAGTTTTTATAAAGTTTCCGAGACAGGTCCACTCCAAGAACTATACTGATACCAATAATAGTGAAAAATAACAGACTGTCTGTATTGCCTGCAAAATAGTCCAGAGCTTGAAGGCCGGTTAGATTTCCTAGAGCTTGAGTAGCAGACGCATTACTTGAGATATTTGCTCCAAAATGAATATTTGCATGGAAGAAGGTTGTTGAGATAATCGCACAGAATAATAAAAACTCAGTAATCCAAAAGCCTTTTGAGCGCATGAGCCGGTATAAATCGGCTCTAATGAAATCCATCATGATAAGCCTCCCTTTGTCATTTGACCAAGTCTGTAAAGAAGTTTTCTAGGTTTTGCCGTGCATAGTAAATCTCCTGCACCGGTATATCTGCGACCGCAAGTTCCTTGACAATCTTGCTAATCTCATGTGAATGGGTAAAGATATGAATCTCGTCAGAAGCATTGACCACCTTGATACGATGCATGAGCTGGTCGTGAATCAGCCGGCTGGCTTCTTCCAACTGCGACGTTTTAAGCACGATATAGTCTTCGCTCTGTTCTTCAAACTCCGCTTTTGAAATCTCGCGAATCAGTCGTCCTTCCTCGATAATGCCGAACCGAGTACCCACCAAGTAGAGTTCAGACAGGATATGGCTGGAGATGATAAAGGTCATGCCCAACTCCTCGTTGAGCCGCTGCACCAGCTGGCGGAATTCCTTGATGCCGACTGGATCCAGGCCATTGATAGGCTCATCCAGTATCATCAGGTCGGGTCTGGTAAGAAGCGCGATAGCCAGACCCAGCCGTTGTTTCATCCCGAGTGAGAAGTCGCGGAATTTCTTCTTGCCGGTATCTGTCAAGTCCACATATTCCAAGGTTTCACGGATGACTTTGTCCGCATGGGGAATATGGCGGAGCTTGCAGTAGTAGCTGAGATTTTCATAGGCTGTCAGGTGGTTGTGAGCGACCGGTGTTTCGATGACCGATCCGACCCGTTTGAGGCTCTGCGTCCATTCTTGATAGTTCTGAGAGCCAAAGAGGGAGACATTGCCACTGCTTGCTTCCAAGAGCTGGGTGATGACCTTGATCAGAGTGGTCTTTCCGGCCCCGTTCTTGCCAATTAAACCGTAAATATCTCCTTTTTTTATCGTCAGACTCACATCGGTCAGAGCGTACTGCCGGCCAAATTTTTTGCTGACTTGCTGTAAAACCAAAACATTTTCCATGTCAAGTCTCCTTTTCATGATGTTGGGAGAGAAAACTCCTCTTCTTATTAATTAGTATAGCGCCAAACTTTCAAATATTTATAAAGAATTTCTCAAATATTTCTAAAGTTTTTGGTTTGTCTTGTAAAAGGGTCAGAACTCATGTAGGAATTTCTCTATTATTTGAGCAAATGCTTCGGGCGCTTGGCTATTCAGAGTATGGCCGCCCTTTTCTATGATGTGAAGCTGAGAATCTTTCAGCAGCTTGTTAAGCTCATAGGCAGCTTTTAGATTGGGCTTGTCTTTGCTGCCGCAAACCAGCAGGCTGGGGAGCTTGATTTTCGTAATTTTATCAGTGAGATTTACCTTACGCAGTTCGGTCAAAATCCGTATCATCTGGTCCTTATCGGCTCCTTGCTTGGTGAAGACGCTTTTAGGCATCAGTTTAAAGACGAGAATCTGCAGTCTGTAGAGAAAATTATCTGCTAAATTATATTGAGTCCCCGATAAAGTCAAGCCCTTCAGATGAGGAGGAGCTTGGTCAGCCAGGTCCAGTGCCAGCAGGCCACCGAGTGACAAACCGACTAAGAGAAAAGGCTGATTTTGGGCCTGAAGGTGCTGGAGGGTTGCTTGTCGAATGTCTTGATAGCTTTCATTGCCCTTTGGAAAAAGAGCCAGCGACTCCGTCGGGACATCAGCTAGAGCTTCTTGAACTTTCTTCCAAGAATACTCATCTTGCCCTAGTCCGTGCAGAAAGATAACTTTCATGTCAGAGCTCTCCTTTATCAATCTCCAGCTCGTACAGTCCCCTGACTGCGTTGCAGGCGTAGATTTTCGACGCTTGATCTAGGTCAGAAAGAGTCAGAATCTTCTCAGTAGCCTGTCCATTATCCAGTAGCTGCTGGCGATAGATGCCCTTGAGCAGGCCCAGTTCAGCTGGAGTCGTGTAGAGCTTGCCGTCAAGCTCCAGCAGCAGATTTCCGATAGAGGTTTCCAGCAGCTGGCCTTGGGCATTGTAATAAATCTGCTCTTGCTGCTCCAAGGTCAGATGTGGCCGATGGCTGGTCTTGAAATAGGTGAAAGGCTGGTCTAGATTGGCTGTTTGCTCGACCAATTTTGCCTTTCTGAAAGTCTCTGTCAGTGGTAGTAGAGGGGCCGTTTCTAGCTCAATGCTGCCGCCTTTTTTAAGAGCTATACGCAGCCTGTATTCCTGCCCTTTATCTAGCTGAGCGCAGGTTTCTCTTAGTTCTTGCGTTAGTTTGTCTTGGTCAAAAGGATAGGCAAAGTAGCCGGCTGCTTCTGTCAGTCTTTGCAGGTGTTGGTCTTGCAAGGTCAGCTTTCCATTCGTTACTTTTCCGGTAGAAATCAGGTCGAATCGCGGATTTTTCCGATAGAGGACGGCAGATTTTTGCTGTGTCTCGATGTACTCGGATTTCCACGTGCTATCCCAAGTGATGCCGCCGCCAACGCCATAGATGGCTTTCCTTCCCTCCAGCTGAATGGTGCGGATGGCGACGTTGAAAATCCGTCTTTGGTCTGGCAGGCAAATGCCGACTGTACCGCAGTAGACCCCGCGAGCCGCTTTTTCTGTCGCCTTGATGATAGCCATGGTCGAAATCTTAGGAGCGCCTGTGATGGATCCGCAAGGAAAGAGCGCCTTGAAAAGATCTGCCAGTCCGATCTCCTCATGCAGCTGGCTTTTGATGGTAGAGGTCATCTGCCAGACTGTAGAGTATTGCTCGACACTGCAGAGGCGCTCAACCCGCTCGCTGCCCGTCTGAGAAATGCGGTTCATATCATTGCGGAGTAAATCGACAATCATCATATTTTCTGCTCGATTTTTAGCATCCTGAGCCAGCCATGCTGCCTGCTCTCTATCCTGCTCTAAGGTCAGTCCCCGATTGGTGGTTCCTTTCATAGGACGAGTGGTCAGTTGACCTCGGTGCTCCTCGAAAAAGAGTTCAGGACTGATGGATAAAATGGCAGTCTCGTCATGCTCTACATAAGCATTGTATGCAGCGTTTTGCTCGACGACCAGCCTGTTGTAAATGGCCAAGCTGTCCTCAGGATTGAGCTCCGCGCACAGCTGTACCGTATAGTTGACCTGATAGGTATCGCCCTGGCGGATATGATGGTGGATAGTTTCGATAGCCTTCTGGTATTCTTGCTCAGAAGTCAGCCCCTGCCAAGCTGCTGGCATTTCCACTTCCTCATAGGTCAAGGGGGTAGAAGCCTGCTCGGCCTTGTCGTGGATAGTAAAGTAGAGGAGGTATTCTTTCTGGAGCGGAGCCTGATGAACCTGAAACTTTTCCTCAAAGGCTGGAGCTGCTTCATAGCTGACATAACCGACAGCATAGTATCCTTTCTCCTGCCAGCTCTCAATCTCTGTCAAAAGCGCCTCTACCTGGTCAAGATTGCGAGTCTTTAGCTCCTTGATGGGATTCGTAAAAATGAGACGTTGGCCCAACTGCTTAAAATCAATAATCGTTTTCTTGTGCATAAGCTTATTTTATCATAAGATAATATGAATGAAAACGGATTTATCGGATGAAACAGTCATTCTTTTATAAAGGTTGACAGATTAGAAAGTAGCTAGGTATACTATGTTTAAAAAAGAAAGAATGAGATTTATATGAAGTCGAATAAATTGTTATTGGTAAATGGAATTGTGAGTATTATAGCGGGAATTCTTATCATGTATTTTTCTTTACAAAGTTCGAGTTTTGAGTTTGTTGATTTGATTGTCAGCTTCATTGAAAATTACATATGGGCACTTCTGATTATGCTAATTAATGTTTTCTTGTTGATACTTTCCTTAGCTGGTATGTCTCATTATAGTGGGGACTCAAGGGTCAATAAGATGAATCATCAGATGTTGCTTTTTGCATCCATCATGGGATTTATTCCTTTTCTAGCTATCTTTGGAGGGCTTCTGTCCATAGGGGCTGGATTTCTCTATCTTCAAGATTTTCAAAAAATTAAAAGTGAAGACAAAGCTGACTAACCCATGCTTCCTTCTGCTCGAAAGCCCGCGAAAATTATGATAAAATAAGGAAATGACAAAACCTTAAAAGGAAGCCTTATGAAAAAAATAAATGAATCTTATAAACTGATCGTCTTTGCGGCGCTCGCTCTGGCTCTGGTTCTCTATATCGGGAATATCTGGTCTGGCCTGCAGAGTCTGACTTCGGTTTTTTCACCCATTATACTAGGTGGAGTCCTAGCCTTTATTTTTAATGTCCCGATGAAGAAACTAGAAGACTTCTTGGACAAATGCCGAGTCCCTCAGAAATTGCAGCGCGGTTTGGCCTTAATTTTAGAGGTGCTGATTTTAGCTCTCATTATGACAGGGATTGTTTCTATTGTTGTGCCAACCCTAACCACAGCGGTCAATCAGCTGAGCGCAACAATCGGCAAGGTAGCGCCTCAGGTAGCCAAGTGGCTGCAGCAGTCTGGCTTGCTTTCCTCTAGCCAGCTGAAAGATTTGACCAAGCAGCTGCAAAACAGCGACATTGTCAACCGAGCCATCTCTCTTCTGGGCAGTCTGACGGGCAATATCTCTGCCATCTTTGGCAATTTCTTCTCTGTCATCATGTCTATTTTTCTCATGTTTGCCTTCTTGAGCAGCAAGGAGCATTTGCAGACAATCACTAGCCGTCTCTTGCAGGTTCTGCTTCCTGAGAAGGCTTTGAAACGCCTATCCTATGTCGGTTCTGTCATTGTTGAGACCTATGATAAGTTTCTGATGGGGCAGATGATTGAGGCTGTCATTGTCGGTGTTTTAGTCTTTATCGCCTATTCTCTGACAGGCCTGCCTTATGCGGCCTTGACAGGAGTTTTGGCCGGAGTGCTCTCTTTTATTCCCTACATTGGGCCTTTCTCAGCTTGTGCTCTAGGAGCTATCTTTATCTTCACCGACAGCCCTTGGAAAGCTCTTCTTTCAATCGCAGTCTTTCAGGGAGTGCAGCTGATTGAGGGCAATGTTATCTATCCGCGCGTGGTTGGCCAGTCTGTCGGTCTTCCAACTCTCTTTACCCTAGCCGCAGCTCTGATCGGGGGTAATCTCTTCGGCCTAGTCGGCATGATTTTCTTCACCCCTATCTTCGCAGTTATCTACCGCCTAGTCCGAGAGTTTGTTGTAGAGAAGGAGGGGAAAAAGCACTAGTAAAAGAATGAAAAGAAACCAGCGAGAATAAAAACTCGCTGGTTTTTCTTTTTCCAAGGTCATAACTTCTACCTATAGCAAACAATAATCTTGGTCAATAGAAGTTAAAAAATAAGCTTCTGTGCTTGTAAAGGAAGTCGGGTTATAGTTTTAGGCTATATCAAACTCTGGGAAATTCCAATTATACAGAGGGGGGATTTTCTGATAAGATAAAATCAAGAAAAATTTTGGAGGACGTTTATGTCAACGACTATCATTGGTTTCCCACGTTTGGGCGAATTCCGCGAATTGAAATTTACAACTGAAAAATACTTTAGACATGAAATCTCAGCAGAAGAGCTTCTGGCTGCGGCCAAAGAGCTGCGCGCTAAGCACTGGAATATTGTTAAGGAAAAAGGAATTTCAGAAATTCCGTCAAATGACTTCTCTCACTACGACAATGTGCTGGATGCGGCCTTTCTCTTTAACGTGGTGCCGTCATCTGTGCAAGGCTTGGAGTTGACTGACTTGGAGCGGTATTTCGCCTTGGCTCGTGGTTATCAGGGCGAAAAAGGGGATGTCCGTGCCCTTCCGATGAAGAAATGGTTCAACACCAACTACCACTATATCGTTCCTAAATTTGAAAAAGAAACCCAAGTCAAGCTGGCTGGACACAAGATTTTTGATGAATTTGCAGAAGCGAAAGAGTTGGGCTTGGTAACCCGTCCTGTTGTGGTTGGTCCATTCACTCTCCTGCAAGTATCTGACTTTGAAGAGGGTGTGGCTCCGGCTGACTTTGTCGATGCCCTGGCTGCAGCTTATCAAGAAGTTTTTGCAAAATTAGCAGAGCTAGGCGCAGAGCGCATCCAGCTGGATGAGCCAAGCCTGGTCAAAGACCTATCAGCAGAAGAAAAAGCACTCTTCTTGGACCTTTATAAGAAGCTTTTGGCAGACAAGAAAGGCTTGGAAGTCTTGGTTCAAACCTATTTTGGTGACGTTCGTGACATCTATGCAGATCTTGTAGAGTTGCCAGTAGATGCGATTGGTTTGGACTTCGTTGAAGGTAAGAAAACACTTGAACTTGTTAAAGGTGGCTTCCCTGCTGACAAGACTCTTTATGCAGGGATTGTCAACGGTAAAAACATCTGGCGCAACAACTATGAAAAGAGCTTGGCTGTTCTTGAGCAAATCCCAGCTGAAAACATCGTCTTGACAAGCTCATGTTCGCTGCTCCATGTGCCATTTACGACTGCTAACGAAGAATTTGAACCAGCAATCTTGAACCACTTTGCCTTTGCGGTGGAAAAATTGGATGAAATCCGTGACTTGGATGCTATCCGTAATGGCGGTGGTGCAGAAGCACTTGCTGCTAACAAAGCTCTCTTTGCAGCAGAGCGTGTTGGGCAAAATGCAGAGCTGGCTGCTCGGATCGCTGGCTTGACAGATGCAGACTACACTCGCCTGCCGGTCTTTGCAGAGCGTGAGGAAATCCAGCACAAGGCGCTCAATCTGCCGCCATTGCCAACTACGACAATTGGTTCCTTCCCTCAAACCAAGGAAGTCCGTGCCAAACGTTTGGCTTTCCGCAAGGGCGAGCTGTCAGCAGGAGACTATGACAAGTTCTTGGCTGAGCAGATTGATGAATGGATCAAATGGCAAGAAGAAGTTGGCTTTGACGTGCTGGTGCACGGTGAGTTCGAGCGTAATGACATGGTTGAGTACTTCGGTCAAAACCTATCAGGTTACCTCTTCTCTAAGAATGGTTGGGTACAATCATACGGTATGCGTGGAGTGAAACCACCAATCATCTGGGGTGATGTGACTCGTCTCAACCCAATCACTGTTAAATGGTCTAGCTACGCACAAAGCCGTACTGACAAACCTGTTAAAGGTATGTTGACTGGACCTGTTACTATCCTTAACTGGTCATTCCCACGTGAAGACATCTCTATCAAGGATTCAACTCTTCAAATTGCTCTTGCAATCAAAGATGAAGTACTTGACCTTGAAGCTGCAGGCGTGAAGATTATCCAAATCGACGAAGCTGCTCTTCGTGAGAAATTACCACTCCGTCGTAGCGACTGGTATGAAGACTACCTTGACTGGGCAATTCCAGCCTTCCGTCTAGTCCACTCAACAGTAGCGCCAGATACACAAATCCACACTCACATGTGTTACTCAGAATTTACCGATATCATCCCTGCTATCGACAACATGGATGCGGACGTGATTTCCTTTGAAGCGAGTCGCTCTAACTTGGAAATCCTGGATGAGCTCAAGGCTAAGAACTTCCAGACAGAAGTGGGGCCTGGAGTTTATGATATCCACTCACCGCGCGTGCCAAATGAAGGGGAAATTGACCATACGATTGAAGCTATCTTGGCTAAGGTGCCGAGCAGCAAGGTCTGGATCAACCCTGACTGTGGTCTTAAAACTCGTGGTATCCCAGAAACTAAGGCTAGCTTGGAGCGCTTAGTAGAAGCAGCCAAAGCAGCTAGACAACATTTGCAATAATCCTCCTGGAACCTCAAAAGTTGATCTTGATGGAGGATACCCCAAAAATTGAAGCAGAGCTGGCAATCCTGAAGTAGCTGTTCTTCTAGGATTGTCCTCAGCTATCGCTACCATCATTGAAAGGAACTTTTTGTTATATGGTTCGTCGTCATACACCTAGTCTCTCATTTGAAGTATTTCCTCCCAATCCGGCAGTAGGCAATGATAAGATTTTTCAGGCATTGAGAGAGATGCAAGATCTGGCTCCTCACTTTATTAGTGTGACAGCAAGCAATAATAAATTTGACATTGAGGAGACGACGGTTCGTTTGACGGAGTTCATCGCCAATGATCTCAAGATTCCGACCATTGCTCACTTACCTGCGGTCTATCTGACCAAGGACATGGTGTCTAATATCTTGCAGTCTTTGGATCGGGTTGGTGTCCATCAGATTTTGGCTTTGCGAGGGGATATTTTCCCCGATGTAGCGCCTAAGGATGATTTTACCTATGCGACTGATTTGATCGAATACATCAAGACAGAAGCGCCGCACTTTAACATCATCGGAGCCTGCTATCCAGAGGGCCATCCAGATTCGCCAAATCAGATTTCAGATATTCAAAATCTCAAGAAAAAGGTAGACGTTGGCTGTTCTAGTCTGGTGACCCAGCTTTTCTTTGACAATGAGCGCTTCTATGATTTTCAGGACAAGTGTATTTTAGCGGGTATTGAAGTGCCCATACATGCTGGGATTATGCCGATTCTCAACCGCAATCAGGCTCTCCGCCTGCTCAAGACATGCGAAAATATCAAGCTGCCGAGAAAATTCCGGGCTATTCTGGATAAGTACGAACATGACCCAGAGTCTCTGAGAGCAGCTGGTCTGGCTTATGCAGTGGACCAAATTGTTGACTTGGTGACCCAGGATGTAGCGGGCATACACCTTTACACTATGAATAATGCCGCAACAGCTTACCATATCTATAAGGCTACCCATGCTCTCTTTAATCATCACCCATCCGTCCAATCTTTTTAAGATGAATGAAGAAACCACTAATCAGATTCATTTGCTGTTTAGTGGTTTTTGTTTTATAATAAGGATAAAAAACTTATCCAAATCTAAGGAGGAGCTGATGGAACATTCGCTGACCTTGGTTAAGTCTATGCAGTTTGGCCAAGAAGATTGTTTTTTTGCTTTCTGTGGTTATTCAAAAACGGAAGCCCATCATAGCTTTGGGCCGGCTGTTCGGGATGTTTATGTCATTCATATCGTACTGGAGGGGCGGGGGACTTACTCCGTTGGCAATCAGCGCTATGATTTACAGGAAGGGCAAGGCTTTGTGGTGCCACCGGGTCAGTCGGTCTTTTATCAGGCTGATGGAGAAGAGCCATGGTCTTATGTCTGGATGGGACTGGGTGGGCACCTCTTGCCTCGTTATCTGCAGGCTCTGGGACTACAGTCAGGCCAATGGTCTTTTGAGCTGACTTCTTTCCAGGAATTTAAGGCCTTGGTCTTTGAAAGTCTGGCCTATGAGGGTAGCGGAATAACAGCTGAACTAGCTCTGCAAAGGCAAGTTTATCGCTTTCTAGAGCTCTTGTCCCAGCGTCTCAAGCAGACATCCTTAATCATGGAAAGCCGTCAGGTCAATCCTTATGTCCAGCAGGTCTTGGAACTGCTGAGCAGTCATCTGCCAGAAAGTTTATCTGTGCAGGACTTGGCGCAGAAATTAGCGCTACATCCTTCCTACCTATCTCGGCTTTTCAAGGATGAAGTAGGCAAGGGAATTAAGGAGTACAGCAATGATTTGCGGCTCAATATGGCAGCTGATTTACTGACGAGTAGCCAGCTTTCGGTGGAAGAGATTGCCAGTAAGACAGGCTTTGCCGGAACACAGAGCTTTTCAAAAGCCTTCAAAAAGGCGCGTGGCCAGTCGCCCTTGAATTTTCGCAAGTCTAGCTCTCATCTGGGGCAGGAGCTGTAAAAAGTCACATTTGGATAAATAATACTAGAAAGAAAGGCTTACCAAAAGGGGTAGCCTTTTTTATAATGAAAAGAGAAGCATGATTGCGGACTATGAAAGGAGAAGGTCATGAATAAGGCGAGTATTTTGTTTAATGAAGAGTACAGACAATTTCATCTGACTAATGGTGATGTTTCTTACATCTTTCGGGTTGCGGAGGATGGTAAACTCTTGCAGCTTTACTACGGAGCGGCAGTACCAGAGCGGGATTATTCTTATCTGGTGGAGTTGCAGCATCGGCCCATGACAACCTATCGGAAAGAAGGGGATTTACGCTATTCTTTGGAGCATGTGCGGCAGGAATTTCCAGAATACGGCATGACAGATTTTCGTCATCCCGCTATCTGTCTGCGGCAGGGAAATGGCTCGCGTATTACTGACTTTGTCTATGTCAGTCATCAGATGGTAGATGGTAAGCCAGCTTTAGAGGGGCTGCCCGCTATTTATACAGAGACTCAAACGGAGGCTAAAACTCTTATCTTGACCCTGCAAGATGAGTTGACAGAAGTGGAAGTTCAGCTGTTTTATACGATTTTTGCTGATTGGCCCGTTATCGCTCGCTCCTGCAAAGTGATCAATCAAGGCAGGGAAACTTGCTACTTGGAATCCCTAGCTAGTCTGTCGCTGGATCTGCCAGATGCTGATTATGACTGGCTGCAGTTATCAGGGGCATGGGCTCGGGAACGCTATATCAAGGAGCGCCCGCTTCAGCAGGGGATTCAGTCCATTGAGTCAACTCGTGGTATTTCCAGTCCTCACCACAATCCTTTTGTAGCTCTTAAGCGCTCGAAAACGACTGAGTTTTCAGGTCCAGTGCTAGGAGCGTCCTTGGTGTACTCAGGCAATTTTTTCATTCAGGCTGAAGTGGACACTTATGATGTGACTCGGCTGCAGATAGGCATCAATCCTTTCGGTTTTGAGTGGAAGCTGGCTGCGGGCCAGTCCTTTACCAGTCCAGAAGCTCTGCTGGTTTACTCTGAGCGGGGCCTCAACGGCATGAGTCAAGTTTTTCATCAGCTATTTCGTCGACGTCTAGCAAGGGGATACTGGCGCGAGCGAGCTCGTCCTGTTCTCATCAATAATTGGGAAGCTACCTATTTTGACTTTAGTGAGGATCAGCTGCTGGATCTTGCTGAAAATGCTCAAGAAGTAGGGGTGGAGCTCTTTGTGCTAGATGACGGCTGGTTTGGCCAGCGGACTAATGACCGAGCTGGGCTGGGTGATTGGTTTGTCAATCCAGAAAGGCTGCCGCAGGGGCTGGGCCCGCTAGCAGAGCGAATTCACGTTTTGGGCATGAAGTTCGGTCTTTGGTTTGAGCCGGAAATGGTCAATAAGGACAGCCAACTCTACCGAACTCATCCTGACTGGCTGCTGGCAGTGCCAGACAGACAGTCCCACCATGGTCGGAATCAGTTTGTTTTGGACTATTCTCGGCCGGAAGTAGTGGATGAGATTTTTGAGCGTCTATCGGCGGTTATCGAGGAAGCGCAGCTGGATTATATCAAATGGGATATGAATCGCCCTCTGACGGATGTCTTCTCGGCTGCCTGGCCAGCCGATCAGCAAGGAGAGATTTTTCACCGCTATGTCTTGGGCGTTTATGACTTGTATGAGCGTTTGATCAGTCGCTACCCAAGCTTGTTATTTGAGTCCTGCTCTTCAGGTGGAGGACGCTTTGATCCAGGTATGCTCTACTATGCTCCTCAAGTTTGGACCAGCGATGATTCGGATGCGATTGAGCGTTTGAAAATCCAGTATGGAACCAGTCTTCTCTATCCGCTTTCGTCCATGGGAGCCCATGTCTCCATCGTGCCCAATCACCAGACCAATCGTCTGACTCCGTTGAAGACGCGGGGGAATGTCGCCTTTTTCGGTTCCTTTGGCTATGAGCTGGATCTTAATCAGCTAAGCCCAGAAGAATTGGCTGAAGTCAGGGAACAGATAGCTTTTTACAAACGCTATCGAGAGCTGATTCATAATGGAACTTTTTATCGACTGCAGTCGCCATTTAAGGGAGATGGACAGACAGCTTGGATGGTTGTCAGTCAGGATCAGAACACTGCGATTTTGGGCACTTTCAAGGTCCTCAATCAAGTCAATCGCTCTCATCAACGTTTGCAGTTGAAAGGACTGGCTGTGGAGAAGGTCTATCGGCTAGAGGGGCATGCCTATATGGGGGCTGAGCTTATGCGAGTTGGGCTGGTCACCACGGACGCTTCCAGCGGTCAGCTTTTAGAGGATTCTGAGCAAAAGCCGAGCTATGACTTTGATTCCAAACTCTGGCTGTTTGAAGCAGAGGATGAGTAGATAAGATGGGAATAAAAAGATCAGAAGGAACGAGCTGATTAAAAGCTGTCCTTCTTGTTTTTTCTCTGAGAGAAAAGGATAGTACCATTATCTCTGATAATTCTATAAGAGAAGACTTTCAAAAAGGTATATAATAGGATGAAGCTTTCATGAAATAAAACTGTTTTAAAGTGGGAAAACATGAAGATTTTTTGGTAACCTCTGGCAGTGAATCACATGACCAACTGCGGGATTCTGAAGTTTACTTTTGAACAGGACCAATTTTACCTAGAAGAGGTCATTGGTCACGATTTTAGCGATTGGGAGGGGAAAATGAAAGATTTATATTTGATGCGGCACGGCCAGACCTTTTTCAACCAAGAAGGCTTGGTGCAGGGAGCTTGTGACTCTCCTTTGACAGAACTGGGGCAGGAACAGGCCTGGCAGGCAGGAGCTTATTTGCAAGGGCGGGGCATTCGTTTTGGACGTCTCTACTCTTCTACTCAGGAGCGGGCTTCTGATACGCTGGAACTTGTCTCTGGCCGGACCGACTATACTCGCCTTAAGGGCATTAAAGAATGGAACTTCGGTCTTTTTGAGGCTCAGCCTGAACGCTTGCAGCCGAAGTTTCGACCGGGAGCTACCTCTTTTGAAGACCTCTTCGTCCCTTATGGCGGAGAAGGTGTGAATCAAGTAGGTGAGCGCGTGCTGGTCACTCTGACTGAGGTCATGGAGCAGGCGGATGCGGAGCCAGTCTTGGCCGTCAGCCATGGCGGTGCCATGTGGGCCTTCTATCTCAAGATTGGGACCCAAAGGTACGCTTTGGCAACTGCGTCATCTGCCATTACCATTATGAGAAGGGCCATTTTAGGCTGGCAGAACTTATTGACCCTCTGACGGGGAGTGTGTATGAGTGTGAATGAAAAATCTGGTTTCTTATAGAGAAACCAGATTTTTATTATACAAAGATAAAACTAGCTGTGTCATCGTTCTGTTACTTCGACTGGATCAAGAATCAGAAGCTCACCTTTAGTAAACTCTCTCACACTAGCCTTTATATGCATATTTTGTCCAACTCCAACTCCATCTCCACTGAAATTTTTAAAAACTGAGGTCGGAGCAACATCATTAAATTGAAAAGCTGGGCCAGGAGTAGCAAGATCAGGTCCAGGATAATCACCTGCATAAATTAGAATATCATAGCGAGTTTTATAATTAGCGTGAGGATTTAAATAAGCAATATAACCATTAAATTCTACTGTCTTGCCTTTGTATTTTTGAACGAAGGAAGAAATTGCTGTTGGATCTTCAGTTTGTAAGATGGCAGCAAATTCTGGATTGTTGTCAGGAGTGATAGTTTGTGGTTCAGGTTTTTTTGATGATTCAGATGAGCTTGAGGAAGATTCGGAAGAGCTAGAAGAAGATTTGGTATTAATTGAAGAGGAACTGGAATTTTCCTTTTTTTTATTAACTTCTTGATTCTTTTCCTCTTTTTTAAAAGTGTGATAGGTGACTGTAATACGAGCATTTTTAGGAAGTTTTTCTCCCTTTTGAAATTCCGTCTTGCCTTGAATAGAGACACTTTCAATTTGTCCATCTTTTATAATCCAGCCGTTGATAAGATCTTCAATTTTCTCAGTTTTCACATTTGTAAAACCAGTATCCTCTAGTTGACTGACAATCACTTTATAATTTTTTTGATTAATGTTTTCTGACTCTATTGGTAAAGAAAGCTCGTTAGAATTTTCTTTAGAAGACGAAAAAATACCAATACAAACAAATGCAACTATTGCAATTGTTACTCCAACAATCATAAAAATTTTCTGATACTTTTTATGCTGAATTTCTTTTTCAGTAAGTGGCCTAATATCTACTATAGCTTCACTGGCAAATAAACCAAAGACTCCAGTATTCCCTTGATGTTTAACTTCGATTTTAACTTTATTTTTATCAAGTGCTAAATCTTTTAAACCTTTTTCAATTGCATCCTCAGTCGTTTTTCCTTTATATATAGTCATAATATCTCCCACCTTTTTCAATTTAAATTTATATAAATCTCTGATACTATATATAATACAGAAACATGTTTATGTCAATAATTTTTTTACATTATTATCTGATTTTTTATATTCTGACATCGAACTTATCCCCTCCATTTAGCTGAAGGGGATGATTTTTTATGCTCTTTCAAATTCTGTATGTGTAAAATCTTTTCTCTTTTTACTGATTTCCCCTTCCGCCTTCCACTCACTTCGAGTAAAGACTATGGAGAGTAGTGTCAGAGCTGCAAAGGCCGCTCCTACGTACCAGTAGGGCATATCCAGCGTCGTGGAGCGACCAGATAGGTTGACGATGCCACGGAAGAGCATGCCGGCTGTCATGATGGCTACAGCTGAGTTCCAGAGGTTGAGGCTGAGCCGAGAGAGGTTAGGTATGACCTTCATGAAGAGCAGGAGTAGGATGCCGCCCGCTAGAGGAATGGCAAAGAGATAATGCATGTGGCTAGATGTTTCGCCGAAGCTGAAGGATTCATAGATTCTGCTGAATGCAAAGAAGAAAATAGTTAATAGTGCGTAGATAAGGGCTGTTTTTCTAAAACGTTTTTTACTGGGATTAGTAACCGATGTAGACAATATCACTCACCGACCTTTCTGAGATAGTATTTCCGTTGGTTGTAGGCTTGTTAATGACCTGACCGTTAAAGTAAAGTGTAGAGGAGCCGCCGCCGTCAAGGTTATAGGCAGTCTTGACACCATAAGATTTCATGATTTCTGCCATCTGGTAGAGGGAAAGTCCCTCGCTTTCTGAGGTGCGTCCGTCTGAAACGATGATGATATAGTGGTTTTCGTCAATGATACCGATAGCTGTCCGAGGATTGGAAGACATGGACTGGCCGACTTCGGAGTTGGTATCAACGACAATCTCACCATTTTCTACAAGAGATGGGCCGAAAGCCAAGAGATTGACCACACCGTCTTTGATCAGTTGATCGGCAGAGACTTGGTCTTCATAGATAATCTTGAAGGAGCCGTCTTTGTAAATAGCTAAATCACCATTGCTGGAGTCTTCTCGGACGGTATCGCGGTAGACGATGCCATTGCGGATGACATAGCCAGTTGTATTGGCTCCGTAGTAGTCGCCGTTAACCGCTAGGATAGCATTGTTGTTGGCGGCCGTTTCCGAGGTTTTTGCTGTGACATTGTTTCCGTAGGTGTTTTGGGCAAAGGCTGTTTTCAGATATTCTGATGAGCTGACGGTCACATCAGCGACGTAGACTTGGGTGTTGCTGACGGTCTTTTCAGTCAGCGTGACCGAGATGTTATCGTCTGAATAGCTGGTATCCGTCACAGTTGCTGTTTCCGTAGCCTTGCTGGCAGTCTCGGCATTGGACGACGAACTTGCGCTTGAAACCGTGGAAATGGTCTCTGCGATGACGAAGGTTTTCAGCATGGAGTAGCTGAAAGAAGCTGTCAGAAGCAGCCCAAAAATGGAGGCATAGGCATAGCGTTTCTTTAAAAATTTCATGATGCGGTGTGTGTCCTTTCCTTAAAAATAAATCTCTTTTGGACCATCCAGGAGGCGGTGAAGAGTAAAATGCCGACGATGATTTTGACAATCAGAAGATTGAGACCAAAGACAGCATAGAAGAGGCGAATCAGCAGTGTGTCTAGGATAAAGAGCACTACAGCTAGGCTGAAATAGCCAGTTCCTGTCTTGAGTATACTGTCGTCGTTCTTAAAGACTAGCTTTTTATTGGTTGAATAGTTAAAGATTGAGCTGGTCACACGGGCAATCCCGTTGGCCAGAAGAATTCTTAAGCTAGTCGGCACAGCAGCTAAAAACAAGAGAGCCAGTGCGTAGACAATGTAGTCCACGACGAAACTGCTGAGAGAAGTCAGGGCAAATTTGAAAATATTTTTATAAATCATGAGCCCATCCCGAATCGGCCGGAAGTGCGAGCCTTGATTGTCATTGATATAGACCGTCTCAATGGGTACTTCCAAAATGGGATATTCCTTGCTGGCTTCTAAGAGCATGTTCATTTCATACTCATAGCGCTTGCCCTCTACCTTTAGCATAAATGGAATCATGTTGGTCGTAAAGGATCGCAAGCCTGTCTGAGTATCGGAGACACCCACGCCAGTCTGAAGCTTGAAGAGAGCCCGAGTCAGACTGTTACCGAAGCGGCTGCGTAGAGGCACCTTGCCAGTAAAGGCGCGTGCTCCCAGAATCAGCTGATTGGGATTTTCAGAAGCTTTGCTCGCTACGCGGAAAATATCCCAGGCCTTGTGCTGGCCATCCGCATCTGCTGTTACAACCGTTCCATAGATCTTTAGTGCTTGGATAAAGGCGAAAGCAGTTTTCAGCGCTTGCCCCTTGCCTTGATTGACCTGATGGCGGAGCACGGTCGCGTACTGCTCCGCCTGCTCAAAGACTATCTGGCATTTAGAAGAGCTGCCGTCATCGATAACAATGATATGAAAATCACTCTTATGGTGAATTTTTTTTATCAGCTTAATAAGATTATAATCAGGCTCATAGGCCGGAATCACTAGATAATCCATATCCATACCTCTTTCTTAGATGATTTGTAGAAAGTATACAGACTGCGGCTTAAAAGTTCCTGATATAAGTTAGTTTTAAGAAAATGTTAACATTTCTTTAAGGAAAGAGCATGGAAAGAAGAGGATAAAAAGGCTGGTGGAGAGAGGATTAGAGACAATTTTGCGAAATGAATGCTAGAGTATGGCAAGGTGGTTATGTAGATATCTCTAAAAATAGGTCATTCCGATTTTTGCAATTGATTGGTATGTTTTAAATGTAGAATGTTAAGAAAATATATTCCTGAATACCCAAAAAAAACGACCCTAACGGTCGTTTTTTTGGGATTATTCCGCATCCAATTCTTCTTGGTCAATTTTATGGGCTGTTCGGTAGGCTTGGTAAAAGATAAAGACAGCCACAGCCGTCATAGCCGGTACGATGATTGGGATATCTGTTTCGATAGCAGTCAGCGGTGAGTTCCAGAAGAAGTGGAGAACGAAGGCTGCTAGGAAGTAGAAGAGCCCCACTCGGAAGTAGTTTTTCTGAGTTTTGGCATAGCGCAGCATGAGAGCCAGACCGAGAGTGGTCAGGGCGGTGTAGAGCCAGTGAGAGGCGACGCCACCAGTGATGCGGCCTAGGATACCAGAGATAGTGAAGGAGAAGCCTTCGGGCAGGTCAGAGAGGATATAAGAGAAGTCCTCACTAATCTGAAAGCCCATGCCAGCCGTAATCCCTAGCATCAAAAAGGATTTGAGCTTTTTGACTGGGACTAGATAGACAGCGAAGGCAACTGCTAACAGCTTAAGGGGTTCTTCAACCAGCGGAGCTGCGATAGCATTTTCTAGGTCACTGAGCAGAGTATTTGGGAAGCTGGTGCTGACCCACTCATGGATATAGGTGTTGGCCAAGCCAGAGGTCCAGCCAGAAATGAAAAGGCCACCTAGCAAAGCTACCCCAAGGCTAAGTGCAGGAGTTTGCCATTTTTTACCCAGTTGGCGAATCAAGAGTAGGGCAGGGATGATATAGAGCAGGGCCAAAAGGGCTGACAGTCCGACAATCCCATAGGAAGTACCTGACATACTGCCAGTGGTATAGGCTTGTGTCTCATATTCTAAGCCAATCGCGCTCAGAAGGAGAAAAATGAAAAGAACAATATTTTTTTTCATAAATAACTTTCTAAAAATTTTATTTTCATTCTAGTATAACAAAAAAATCCTAAATAAAACCAATTTAAAAACTGGAAATTAAGAGCTGATATAATACTTTACTTGCCAAACTGTCTCTTTTTGTTTATATTAGTTCTATAAGGTTTCTTGGAGGCGTTTGCATGTCGAAAAATCTGTTGAGGTTGAAATTGCTGGGAAGTTCGAGTGTCTTTCTCAATCAAGAGGAAGTCTTTTTTCCTTTTGCTAAAATCAATGCTCTGCTTTATTATCTCCACATCAATGGTGCAGTCAATAGGGAGGAGATTGCAGGAATCCTCTGGGAAAACAAGGACAACCAGACCGCCAAAAAGAATCTGCGTAATACCATTTATCAAGCTAACAAGCTACTAGGTGGGGAATGGATTGTCGCTCCCAACAGGACTGTACTGTCGCTTAATCCCGAGTGTGCGATTGAAAGTGATGTAGAACTTTTTATGAACCATCCTGCGGAGCATCTGTCGCTCTATCAAGGGGATTTTCTGCAGGGCTTCTATCTCAAGGACAGCGAGGCTTTTGATTACTGGGTGTCCAAGATGCGGGCGCGATATGAGCAGCTTTATATCAAAGCCTGCTACCAACAGCTGGAAACGGAAAAAGACCAGCTGGATTTGGAAGAGGCTGAGCGGAATTTGCGCCGCTTGATCAGCATTGATGAGTTTGATGAGAAGAACTACCATCTACTCATGAAGCTCTATCAGGATCATGATCGGCCTGGCAAGGTGATAGAGACCTATTACAAATTGGTCAATATTTTGGATAAGGAGCTGGGCATTAGCCCTACGGAACCGATCCAGCAACTATATCATGAGGTGCTTGCCAAAGACCGCAGCGAGCGCAAGACCAAGCAGTTTCTGCGCAATACGGACCACTTTTTCGGGCGGGTCGATGAAATCAAACGTTTGGAATCTTATTTCTCCAAAGTGATAGAGACTCAGGAGGCGCGTGCTCTGGTTCTAGTCGGTGGTACTGGTATCGG
This sequence comes from uncultured Streptococcus sp., assembly GCA_963536045.1. Classification (GTDB taxonomy): domain Bacteria; phylum Bacillota; class Bacilli; order Lactobacillales; family Streptococcaceae; genus Streptococcus. The sequence goes on along the minus strand of CAUSZI010000016.1, from coordinate 3,587 downwards.
AAAGCGGACAGTGACTCGTCAAGTACTGGCCAATCAGACCAAGTATTTCCAGATTGTCATGGCTGAGTGCTTCAAGGAAGAGATGAAGACAGAACTCCAGCCTTGGCGCGGTTTGCTGGACGGCCTGGGGGACTTGGTTATTCAGCACCAGATTCTTTCTATCAGCCAGTGGCAGGTCATTTTGGAGAGTTATTTTCCGATTTTGACAGGAGGCACTTCTGGTCTTCAGTTGGATGCGGATAAGCTGGCTCAGTTTGTCGTGGATATTCTGCAGAAGATTTCTAAGAAAAAAGCTTTGATAATCTTAATTGAGGACTGTCACTGGATGGATAAGGCCAGCGTTGCTGTCTTGGAGCAGGTTATGAATCATTTGACTGGCTATCCCGTGGCCTTTGTGCTGACCAAGCATCTGAGCACACCTTCTTATTTGGAACATTTTTTCAATCACCTGCTGGTACGCAATAAGCTAGGCTTTATTGAGCTGCAGCCGCTGAATTTTAAGGATAGTGTTGCTTATTTGCAAGCACAGGCAGGGCATTTAGCTATATCTGAAGAACGCCTTGAGGATATTTATCGGGTCAGTCAAGGCATCCCTTTCTTCCTGTCGGAATACGCTGAGCAGCTCCTGCGAGGAGAGAAGTTTCATCCGCTGACTCCGGCCATCAAGGCCAAGCTGTCCTTGAAGCTGGATTACCTGAGCAGTCAAGAGGAAGAGTTGGTAGATTATCTAGCTTGCTTTAGGGCTCCTGCGTCGGTTTCGCTCTTAGCTAGGCTATTAGGCTTGCCGATGGAAGAAGTGGTCGAAATCACTGAGGAGTTTGGACAGAAGCAGCTGTTGATGGAAGAGGAGCAGGGCGAGGAATTGGTAGTGCGGTTCAGTCAGGAGATTTTGAGAATCTACGCCTATGAGCGCTTGTCACTCGCTAAGAAGCGAATGCTGCATCACCAGATTGCCCAAGGCATGGAAGACCAGTTGGGAGACTCTCTTCATCATGCCCAGCTGCTCAATGAAATCGCCTATCACTACAAGCTGTCCAAGCAGCTGATTAAGTCTCTGGAGTACGAGCTGCATTATCTTGAGGCAACACTGCAGTTTTATCATGAGCTCTTTCCAATTTATTCACGGGAGTTTGGCTTTATCGAAAAGACGGATGATAGCAATCAGTCAGCGGTTTTAGACCAGTTTGACCGTATCCGTAGGGAAATAGAGAGTTTAGAGAGAAAACATCAGAATCACAAGGATTTTCAGCTATTGGTTCTCCGCTTTCTCTATCTAGAAGGGCGCTATGCCATTCGGACGGGGAATTACCAGCAGGGAATGGACAATATCCAGCAGGTGATTATTTCGGCCAAGGAGCTGCAGCAGATGGATTTTCTCCTAGAAGGCTATCGGCAGATGATTTATTACTGTATCCAGACGGAAAATATCTCAGAGATGCGCTACTATACGGAGCTGGCTCTGGATGCTTCGGTCCAGGCCAATAATCACGAGGCCATTGCTATCAACCTTCGGCTCAAGGGGCTCTATCATCTCATGATTGGAGATGAGGAGCAGTCGCTTCACCATCTCTATCAGTCTATTGATTGTTTCAGCTTGACGGCTTCGCTGCGTTCCAAGTACTCAATTCAGATTGCGGCGGCTCTAGACTATCTGGCAGAGATTGAGCAGATTCGCGGAAATTTCACGACTGCGCTGACCCATCAGAAGGAGGCCATTAAGCTGACGGAAAATAAAACAGCAGAGCCTTCGATTTTTGCTTTCTACATCGGCTTGGGTATGACCTATTATCAGCTGAAAGATTATGAGCAGGCGGAGCGAATTTTCCTCAAAGCTAAAACAGCCTTGAAATCTCTCAGCTTCCCTTGGAAAGAGACCCAGTTGGAAGTGTATTTGGCCTTGATTGGCTGTGAGAAGAGAGATTACCAGCCGGTGCTTGACCTGCTGTGGAAAAAGGATAACCTCATTAGTCGCTATGGCAATCCGCGGGACAAGGGGCTGATCTACTATCTGATGGCTGTGATTAAGTATCGCCTGCTGACTGGCAGCTTGCAGGAAGCAGACTTTGAAGACTTGCTAGATCAGGACTTTGAGACCTACTATGAAACAGCCAAAAGCCAGCTCAATCCCTACCGAGATCGTCATCAACTAAAGGAATTAGAAAACTTACGCCAAGGTCTATCTCAGGTATTAAACGCATAATAAAAGAGGATGAAAGTAATGTTCATCCTCTTTTGATGTTTGTAATGAAATTTTTAAATGTCCATCAATCATGTGCTTGTGCCCAGACTTGGGTCAGGTAAAAGACAAAGCTGGCTGCCAGATTAGCCGTATGGTTGTCTATATCGTGAGGCGGTGAGACTTCGACGATGTCAAAGCCGATCAGCTTGCCTGAGGCGGCGATGTGCTGGAAGACTAAAACTGCGAGATTGGGATCCACACCGAGCGACTGAATAGCACTGACACCAGGAGCGGCGCCAGCTGCAAAGCAGTCAATATCAATGGTTAAATAGACCTGCTCCTTGCCGGCCAGAAAGGTATCGACCGCTTTACAGACTTCTTTGTAACCCATTTGGTAAATATCCATTCCAGTCAGAAACTGGATAGCCTTGGATTTTGCCACAAAGTCAAAGAGAAAGAGATTGTTATTGTGCTCCTGAATCCCTAGGATAAGGTAGTTAAAGGCCTGCTTCTGAGCCAGAGTGTCATCGAACATCTGGCGAAAACCGGTACCAGAGTTAGGACCAGTCTGGTCATAGGGACGCAAATCAAAGTGGGCATCCATATTGATAACGGCCAAGTCTTGGTCAGGAGCTAGTGACGACTTAAGTCCCAGATAGTGGCCGTAGGCTGTTTCGTGGCCACCCCCTAGGACAATAGGCCGGAGATTGAGCTCTCGCAGGCGTTTGACTGCTCGAGCCAAGCTTTGCTGCAGCTGCTCTAGAGAGCGGTTAGGGCCGTCAATATCGCCAACATCAAAGACGCGAACGTTTCTGCCCAGATGCCAAGGAAGTTTGGCTAGCTGAGTTCGGATAGCTTGTGGCCCTTCGACAGCCCCTACTCGGCCGTGGTTGATATAAACCCCTTTGTCACTCTTGAAGCCAATTAGGGCAAAGTTGACGCCGTCAAAGGGTTTTAAGTTAGGGTCATTTAAGTCCAAAAACTCAATAACCATCCCCCATTTGGCAGCATATAAATCATCATCCAGTCTCTTATGATAGTAGCTGTTATCTAGCTGATAGTAATCTTCTAACATGATTTTGTCCTTTTCCATAACGATACTTGCGACTTTATTATAAGAGTTTCCACCAAGCCTGTCAATGGCTTTTGGCGGGAAAAGTACTCTAACGGATAGTGAATGTTTTATAAGAAAGATAGGATAATAGCGAGAATCAGAATAGTCCATGTAGCATAACGTATCTTAGCATTGGACCGGTAGCTTTTAATGACCTTTGGTCTCTTTGAAAAGAAATAGGCAATATAGGCTGCAATTGAAAGGAAATAAGCATACGGGGTCAATTCAGGGTTAAGGACTAAGGTGTCTATAACTGTTGCAACAAGAGCGATTAAAGCTGTAAGCATACACCAA
>CAUSZI010000015.1:0-35536 GCA_963536045.1 uncultured Streptococcus sp. | reverse complement strand
AAACAGAATACCAATATTCAAATGAACTCGCAGAGGGGCAATCTCAGGTCATTCGTGCCGGAGTTGCAGGGACTCGTACAGTTATCACTCGTAATTACATTGCTGGTAAAGAAATTGTCAAAAGCGAAGTGATTTCAGACCAGGTAACTGCAGAGCCAGTTTCGGAAATTGTGTTGGTCGGAACTGCTGCAGTAAAATCTGTACCAAATGAAGCACCAGTGCATCAAGTCCCAGAATTGACGACTTATGGAACGACACCGGATACCGCACCAGTTCAAGAAGTTTCAGAGCTCACCAGCTATGGAACTGCACCTGTAAATGAAGTTCCAGAATTGACAACTTATGGCACAACGCCCGATACTGCACCAGTTCAAGAAGTGCCTGAGCTAACGACTTATGGCACTGCACCAGACACCGCTCCAGTACAAGAAGTTCCGGAACTAACAACTTACGGTACCGCACCAGATGAAGCACCCGTGCATCAAGCCCCAGAATTAGAGCTGACTGCGACGGATGAAACAAGAAGAGAAAAGATAGATTTTTCCGTCGAAGAACAGTATACTGATGAGATTCCAGAAGGAAGTCGTCAAATTGTCACACCAGGAGTGCAGGGAGAGCGAGCGATTACCACTCGTATCTATACCTCGAATGGCCAAGAAGTTGACCGCCAAGTTTTATCAGATGAGGAAATTCTTGCAGCAGTCACTCAGATTATTAAGGTCGGAACAAGTAAGTCAAGTCTGATTCCAGGTGAGGCACCAAAGGTAGAAAAACTACCAGAATACCCGCTAACTTACACCGACGAAACGCGCGTAGAGAAAATCAACTATACTATTCGTGAAGAAGAGACTGAGGAACTAGTCCAAGGCGCCCGTCAAATCGCTACTCCAGGTGTTCAGGGTGAGCGAACTATCAAGACCCGCGTTTATAGTTCCAACGGCCAAGAAATCGATCGACAAGAGCTGTCTAATGAGGAAACTCTAGCGCCAGTAACGCAAGTTGTCAAAGTTGGTACGGCTAAGCCAACTATGGTGCCAAGCGATGCACCAAAAGCAGACGCTTTGCCAGAGTATCCGCTAACTTACACAGATGAAACGCGTGTTGAGAAAGTAGCCTTTAACATCGAGGAACAATACACCGATGAATTGCCACAGGACGCCCGCCAAATCGCGACTCCAGGTATTCAGGGTGAGCGTACCATTAAGACTCGCGTATACAGCTCTAATGGTCAAGAAGTTGACCGTCAGGAGCTGTCTAACGAAGAAACTCTAGCTCCAGTTACTCAAGTTATCAAAATTGGCACGGCTAAGCCAACCATGGTACCAAACGATGCACCGAAAGCAGACACTCTTCCAGAGTACCCGTTGACTTATACAGATGAAACGCGTGTTGAGAAAATTGGCTTTAACATCGAAGAGCAATATACGGATGAGTTGGTTCGCGATGCCCGTCAAATTGCGACCCCAGGTGTCCAAGGTGAACGAACCATCAAGACCCGTGTTTACAGCTCCAATGGTCAAGAAGTTGACCGTCAGGAACTTTCCAACGAGGAAACTTTAGCTCCTGTGACGCAGATTGTCAAAGTCGGAACGGCTAAACCAACCATGGTGCCAAACGATGCACCAAAAGAAGCAGCTTTGCCAGAGTATCCACTGACTTATACAGATGAAACGCGTGTTGAGAAAATTGGCTTTAACATCGAAGAGCAATATACGGATGAGTTGGTTCGTGATGCCCGTCAAATTGCGACCCCAGGTGTCCAAGGTGAACGAACCATCAAGACTCGTGTCTATAGCTCAAACGGCCAAGAAATCGACCGTCAGGAACTATCCAATGAAGAAACCTTAGCTCCTGTTACTCAAATTGTTAAGGTCGGAACGGCTAAGCCAACCATGGTTCCGAACGATGCGCCAAAAGCAGACGCTTTGCCAGAGTATCCGCTAACTTACACAGATGAAACGCGTGTTGAGAAAGTAGCCTTTAACATCGAGGAACAATACACCGATGAATTGCCACAGGACGCCCGCCAAATCGCGACTCCAGGTATTCAGGGTGAGCGTACCATTAAGACTCGCGTATACAGCTCTAATGGCCAAGAAATTGACCGTCAAGAGATCTCAAACGAAGAAACTCTAGCACCTGTTACTCAAGTTGTCAAAGTTGGTACAGCTAAGCCACATATGGTACCGAACGATGCACCGAAAGCAGCAGCTTTGCCAGAGTATCCGTTGACTTATGCCGATGAAACGCGTGTAGAGAAAATTGCGTTCAATATTGAAGAACAATACACCGATGAATTGCCTCAGGATGCCCGTCAAATTGCAACTCCAGGTGTGCAAGGCGAGCGTACTATCAAGACCCGTATCTACAGTTCCAATGGTCAAGAAATCGACCGCCAGGGGCTTTCCAATGAAGAAACTCTAGCTCCGGTAACACAAGTTGTCAAAGTCGGTACCGCTAAACCAACCATGGTACCGAACGATGCACCGAAAGAAGAAGCTCTTCCAGAGTACCCACTGACTTACACCGACGAAACGCGTGTTGAAAAAATCAACTTCACTATTCGTGAAGAAGAAACGGACGAATTGGTTCGTGATGCCCGTCAAATAGCGACTCCGGGAGTTCAAGGTGAGCGAACTATCAAGACCCGTGTCTACAGTTCCAACGGTCAAGAAGTTGACCGACAAGAGTTTTCCAATGAAGAAACTCTAGCTCCAGTAACGCAAGTTGTCAAAGTCGGAACGGCTAAGCCGCATATGGTACCGAACGATGCACCAAAATCAGACGTTTTGCCAGAGTATCCGCTGACTTACACGGATGAGACCCGTGTTGAAAAGGTTAACTTCACAATTCGAGAGGAAGAAACGGACGAGCTTGTTCGAGATGCCCGTCAAATTGCGACTCCAGGAGTTCAAGGTGAACGCACTATTAAGACTCGTATCTACAACTCCAATGGCCAAGAAATTGACCGTCAAGAGATCTCAAACGAGGAAACTCTAGCCCCAGTGACGCAAGTTGTCAAAGTCGGTACCGCTAAGCCAAGCATGGTACCGAATGAAGCACCAAAAGCAGCAGCCTTAGAGGAGTTCGATTTAATTCCACTGCATAATCTATTAGCGGAAGCGGAGCAAATCAAAGCCCAAGCGCGTTATTTCAACGATAGTCAGAGTCATCAATCTAGCTATGATACTGCTTTGACAGCAGGTCAAGCGATTCTTAATCAATCACAAGCCAGCCAAGCAGAAGTCAACCAGCTTGTTGAACAAATCAATCAAGCCAAGGCACAGTTAAGTGGCCTTGAGGTTGTCAAAACGGCTCTTCAAAATGAATACGATTTAAATCCAATTATCAAAGCAGCTCCAAAATATAAAAATGCTGATTCAGATAAGCAGACAGCTTATATTGACGAATTAGCCAAGGCAGAAGGAGTTCTGAACAATCAAACTGCTACACAAGTGCAGGTCAATCAAGCTTTTGCTAGCCTGACAGCAGCCAAAGAAGCTCTAAATGGAGTGCCTAAAGTCAAGCCAACTGTTTCCATTCTAAGTCTGACAGAAAATCCTGATGACAAGTCGATTACGGTTCAATACAGACTGGAAGACCAGACCCAGTCCTTCCGTTCAGCGACTGCAGAATTGTACCAGGGAGATCAGCTTGTTCGTACTCTTCCAATTACCAATTTCGCAGGAAGTCTGAAGATTGGCGACTTAGACTACTACACAGGTTATACGCTAAAAACCAAGCTGACTTATGAACTGGATAATGGCAGCTTCACAGACCTTGAAACGGACAGCCGCAATTTTGAATTGGAATACAAGAAGATTGCCTTCCGAGATATTGATTCGGTCGAATTTTACAGAAAAGAAAACGACCAGTTTAAGCGCGTCGTGTCCATGAGCTCTATGCCTACGGATTTGTCTACCTACTTTGTCAAAGTCAAATCAAGTGAATCTAAGGAAATGCTCCTGCCGGTTCACAGCATAGCGGAAAGCCATAAGGATGGCAGGGATGTCTATAAGGTGACAGTCTCTCTGCCTGAGCTGGTCCAAGAAGGTGAGACAGGCTATAAGTCTGGCTATGACTTCTATATCAGTAAGGCAGTCCCTAGCCAACAAAATGTCTACACTAGCTTTGCTGGCTTGGTAGACGCTATGAAGCAAAATATGGCTGGAAACTATGTTCTGGGAGCAGATTTGGATGCTAGCGAGGTCAGTCTGGCACCTGCGGACTATGTCTACCTCAAAGGGAACTTCACAGGCAGTCTGACAGGTAATCATAATGGCAAGCAGTACGCGATTTATAATCTAGCTAAGCCTTTATTTGAAAACCTCAAGAGTGGTTCTTCTATTTCCAATCTGGACCTGAAAGAGGTTAATATTGTAGGCACCTATGACTCAGCTGCTCTTGCTCGCAATGCAGAAAATGCTCGAATCACAGATGTTTCAGTCCAAGGTAGAGTAGAAGTAAAAGACAATGCTTCACAGGTGGCAGGTTTGGTCGTTATTGCTAACAATATCCAAATTACCAATAGCTCCTTTACTGGAACTATCGTGTCCAATGATAAACAGGGCAAGGAATACAATGTCGGTGGTTTGGTTGCCAATCTTAAGGGAGGAAACTCCTTGATTAGCCAAAGCAGGGCAGATGTGACCATTCTAGCAGGCGCTAGAGCCAACAACCAACGCTTCGGCGGCCTGGTTGGCCGTTTAGAAAACAACGCCCGCATCAGCCGTTCTTATGTAACTGGAAAGATTCAAAACTCCACTAAAAACGGTCAGATTGGCGGAGTGGTAGGTTCCAATTACTTCAATGGCTTGATTGATAATGTCATCAGTAATATCAGCGGTACAAATGTTTACAGTATTTCTGGCGACCAGGGATATGAGAATAACCGTATCACAGAAGCTTATGCCGTTGAAGGAAATAAAACACTGGAAAATGACAAGTTTGTCACATCAACACTGACCCTGAACGAGGCAGAAGAGAAGCTGGCCAGCCTAGACATTACGACCACGCTGGAAGACACGAATCTCAACCTTTATTCTGTCAACTATGCCCAGGAAAAGAATGCCCGAGAAGACCGTTTAATAGCTTATGCTAACATGGAAAAACTCCTTCCATTCTACAATAAGGAGACTATCGTTGCTTATGGAAATAAACTTCCAGATAATCACAAGCTCAATACCGAGTACTTGCTGGATGTTGTTCCGATGAAGGGCGACCAGATTATCACTGATATCAATAGCAACAAGACCGGAATTAACCGTCTGATGCTGCACTTTGAGGATAATACGGTTGACTACCTGGATCTGACCTATAAGGGAGATTTCAAATATAAGGCAATTGCAGAGTACAGTGTAAATGGCTTAGATCTCCTTTATACACCAGAAGCTTTCCTATCAGACTATAGCAGGGTTCTCAATCAAGTGCTGCCAGAGTTGAACAAGGTTGTTCTTGACTCACCGGCTATGCGGACTGTTTTAGGTGTGAATGCTGACACTTCTCTGGATGATCTCTATCTGGATACCGCCTTTGACCAAGTCAAGACCAAGCTGTCAGAAGAGTTGCGCAAGGTACTGGCTATGGACAAGTCTATCAATACGGAAGGCAATGTTGTAGCAGACTATATAGCTCAGCAAATTAAAGACAATAAAGAAGCTTTCTTACTTGGTCTGACCTATCTCAACCGTTGGTATAATATCAACTATGACAATATCAATGTCAAGGATTTGTCAGCCTATAAATTTGACTTCTTTGGAAATCATAATGCTTCAACCTTAGATACCATTATTTCACTTGGTAAGTCAGGCATGAACAATCTTAAAGCTAAGAACAACTATATGGCTTATGATGCCTCGCTTTCTGAAGCGACTGGTAAGCGAGGGATCTTTAACTACCTGGAAGGCTATCGTCAGCTCTTCCTGCCGGGCAAGAGCAATAATGAATGGCTCAAGACCAATACAAAGGCCTACATCGTTGAGGCTAAGTCCGATTTAGCAGAAGCGAGACAGCTTCAGGATGCAGCCGAAGACAAGAGCAAGTATTCTGTCGGCGTTTACGACAAGATTACTGCTGATAACTGGGAACACAAGGGCATGCTCTTGCCACTCTTGACCATGACTGAGAAGGGTGTCTATGCTATCTCCAATATGTCTACCATCTCCATGGGGGCTTATGACCGTTATCGCCTTGATGCCAATGGCAGGGTTCGGACAGATGCAGAGCTAGCGGAATTTGTCGAAGACCGAGTGAGAAAAACAGCTGAATACCAGCGCGATCACTATGACTTCTGGTATAAGATTCTAAGCGATGAAAGCAAGGACAAGCTCTTCCGTTCTGTTCTGGTTTACGATGGATTCTCATTGGTTGACAAGAATGGTCAAAAATATTGGGCTCCAGCTAATGACAAAAAATCACTGGCTATGCAGGAATTCTTTGGACCAGCCGGCAAGTGGTATCCTAGCAAGGGCTATAATGCCTATGCGACAGGAAATGTAACCCACTTTGATGCAGCTAAATTGTTAGAAGACTATGGTAACTCTGTCTACACGCATGAAATGACCCATAACTCTGACGGTGGCATTTACTTTGAGGGCAATGGCCGCCGCGAAGGTCTGGGAGCTGAGCTTTATGCTCGCGGGCTCCTGCAGTCCACTCCAAGTGCGGATGAGGCAACCATTACGCTCAATACCCTCTTTAAGGTGGACAAGGATTCTAAGACGCGTCTACACACATATAACTTCAAGGAGCGCGTTCAAAATGCAGAAGACCTGCAACACTATGTCCATGGTATGTTTGACATGATTTACACGCTGGATTACCTAGAAGGTACTTCTATGCTGAAGCAGAGTGATGATGCTAAACTCCAGTGGTTCAGGAAGATGGAGAATTACTATATTACAGATAAGTATGGTAAGGAGACCCATGCCGGTAACCAGACGCGAAGCTTTACTACTGAGGAAATCAAGCAGCTGAAGACTTTTAACTCTCTGATTGAAAATGATGTTATCACTCGTCGGGAGAATAAGGAAAGTGGTAGGTATGCACGAAATGGCTATCTCAGTCTCAGCCTCTTCTCACCAATCTACTCAGCTTTGAGCAATCCAAATGGAGCTCCGGGTGATGTCATGTTCCGTCGCACGGCCTACGAGTTACTGGCAGCCAAGGGCTACCATGAAGGATTTGTCCCTTATGTTTCTGGTAAGTACTCTAAGGAAGCCTTTGATGAAGGTAAGAAAACTTGGGATGGATGGTCCGGAAGAGATGTAGGTCTCGTGACTGACCAGAAAGTCTTGGAAAATGTATTCAAGGGTGAATATGACTCCTGGGTAGCCTTCAAGAAGGCTATGTACCAAGAGCGGATTAATCAGCTGACCAAGCTCAAGCCAATCACCATTGAGTACGAACTCAGAAACCCAAGCAGTACCAAGAAAGTAACCATTCGCTCGTATGAAGAGATGCAGAAGCTGATGGACGAAGCAGTAGCAGAGGATGTACGCAACATTACCAATGCAACTAGCCGTGTAGATGCTAGCTGGGTCAATCTGCTTAAGAAGAAGATTTACAATGCTTATCTTCGTGAGACAGACGACTTCAGACAGTCAATCTTTAATAAGTAAGCAATAAGTTGTTTTCCATATATGTTTAAAAATGCCTAGACTGTAAAAAGTCTAGGTATTTTTTCTGCTATTTATTTCTAATAAATCAATAATAATCCATCCGAGTTAGATTAAAAAAATAATCTGTAACTTTTTTGTAACGAAAGTAGACAAAGAATAGAAAAATGCTAATAAAAATTATAGTTTACAGAACGTAAATTATAATATTTTATGTTATAATTGATATGTATATGTCATATTTGCTTATCATATACAAACACATTCATTTTTAGTTTGGTAATAAATTTTGATTTAGAACCGGCTGAAACTGAGGGGGTAGACAGGTGATGGTGTGCCTGCCAGCATTTGTCGAAAATAAAATATAAAAAGAAGGAGGACCGCATTCAAGGTGAAACAAACTTATCATAAAGTGTCTCATGCTCTGATGACTTTGCTGCTTTTGGTATCAACCTTTATTCCCTTGTTAAGCTCAAGTCCTAGGGTTTCTGCTGCAGAGTTAGGTGATGGTGACTATCAACTAACTACAAACGTCACTATTAATACTAATCCTTTAAAGGATACTGGCTACGGTGAAGGTAAATTTTACATTGCACCGACCTATACATTTGCAGATAGCAAAGTATTAAATAATGGTGATACAATGGTTTATCGTGTTCCATCACAGTTCAAAATTGAGCGAACTTTGGAGGAAAACATAAGCGCACCGGATGGCACTGTTGTTGCTAAGTTGGTGACAGATCCTGTTACAAATACAGCAACCATTACTGTCACAAATGCTGAGTATTTTGCGAAAATGCCAGATACCAAGCTTATTCAATCTTCTTTCACAGTGGTTTGGGCTGATAATATGCCTTATGACCAAGAGCAAGAAGTTAATTTCCCAGGTGCTAGAACCTATAGACTGAAGCGCATCAAGGTTGATGAGGAGCCTCAGGGTTATTCCAAGTGGGGTGTTCAGGATTCTAAGGATCCAAACTACGTCAACTGGCGTATCCGTGTCAATCGCGATGTCCAAAATCTTGGTCAAGTTGTCATTGAGGATGCTATTCCAGAAGGTCAAGAGCTGGATGAAGATTCAGGGATTACAGGTTACTACTTTACTGAGTGGGAAGGTGCTTCTGGCACACGTAAATCCTTTAACCCAAGCGATGTCGTTTCAATCACAGACTCCAATCATTTCACAGTTAATGCTGGGGATTTGAGTGGAAGAGGTATTTATGTTATCTACCGGACCCGTTTGACTGAGCCAGTAGATAAGGTGACCAAAAAAGCCTTTAACGATGTAACCGTTACATCTAATGGGCAAAAGTTGCCTGATTTGTTAGCACGTCCATTCGCGCCTTTGACAACTCTTGATGGTGTTGGCGAAGGTACCCGTTCTGATGAAGTTATCTTTAAAGTCAAAAAGGAATTGACTGGCCGCAATTTGGCAGATGGTGAATTTACTTTTGATTTGATTAATAAGGATGACAACGACAAAGTTGTTCAAACGGTAACTAATAAAGCTGGTGCCGTAACCTTTAAGAAACTTCGTTTCAAAAAAGAAGGAACCTTTAACTACGTCATTCGTGAACGAGCAAGTAATCTGCCAGGTGTGACAAACGATGCCAATTCAGACATCAATGTTACTGTTACTGTAACAGACAACAACGGCGTTAAGACAGCAGCGGTTAATTATGACCGTGAGGCTTTCACCAATACCTACAAGTTAGAGCCAGCAACTGCAGCGATTACCGCTAAGAAAGTTCTGGATGGTAAAGCACTTGAAGCTGAAAAGTATACTTTCAAACTAACTGAGGTTGGCGGAAATAACTTGGAGCTTCAAGCAGCTAACGATGCCAATGGTAATATCAAGTTCCTTGGAATCAACTATGATAAAGAAGGCACTTATACTTACAAGCTGACGGAAGTAGCTGGAAATGAAGCTGGAGTGACTTATGACAGTACAGAACATACAGTGACTGTCACAGTGACCGCAAGCAAGGGCAAGTTGGAAGCTACCGTCGAAGGAAATAATCCAGTATTCACAAACACTTATAAAGACTTTGGTGTTAGCTATGAGTTTCTCAGCAGCAATGCAGCCTATCCAAATCTGCCAAAAGAAGTAACAGATTTGCTTCCAGCAGATGCTAATCGCTACACTAGTGGTACTAATGTAGACGCTAAGCAGCCTGCTAAAACAAGTGTTACAGTTACTGAAGGCACATGGACTTTCGAAGGCTATGCGGAAACGAATAGCCAGACTGTAGCAGATAAGGATCTTAAGTTTACCGGAAAATGGAATTTCACTCCAGCACCGAAATATAAGGCAACTTATGAATTTGTAAGTGCAGATCCGAACCGTAGCTTGCCAGCAGAGGTGACAGATTTGTTGCCAACTGATGATAATAGCTACACTAGTGGTACTAAGGTAGATGCTAAACAACCTGCTAAAACAAGTGTTACAGTTACTGAAGGCACATGGACTTTCGAAGGCTATGCAGAGTCAAATGCACAGACTGTTGCGGATAAGGACCTTAAATTTACCGGTAAATGGAATTTTACTCCAGCACCGAAATATAAGGCAACTTATGAATTTGTAAGTGCAGATCCGAATCGCACCTTACCAGCAGAAGTCACAGCATTGTTACCAAATGATGCCACTGAATATGCAGACGGTGCTGCCGTTCAAGCGGTTCAGCCAGCTAAGAAAACTGTTGAAGCAAGTGATGGTACTTGGAAATTCCTCAAATATGACGCAGATAGTAAAACTATTGCAGGCGCAGATGTCAAATTTACAGGCACATGGACATTTGAAGCTAGACGTCCACAAGGACCAGGTACACCGCCACCTTCTTCAGGTTCGACACCACCACCGTCATCATCTGGTGATAAACCAGACGGTTCGAAAAATGGAACCCCAGGTAATTCGACAGATAAAGATGGAAAAGATGTTACTGGATCAGCAACTGGCAAAAAAGTTTTGCCGAAAACTGGCAGTGAAACATCTATCTTTGCGATAGCAGCAGGATTTGCTCTGATTCTTTTATCAGCTCTTGTCTATCGTTTTAAAAAAGCTAATTAATATTAGCTAAACGAATCATCTCAGCTAGCTGAGATGATTTTTTCTTGTCTTTGTCATCATCTATTCTTGATAATGTGCTGACGGTTAAACTTATAAACTCTAAAATAAGCTGTCATTTAAATGGCTGTTTTTACGGTGGCTGACATTTGCTAAGCTTGATTTTACAGTCAATGAATACTTTGAAATAAAAGTGAATTCTTGTTTTATAAAGAAGATTTGCCATAATAAGATAAGAAGGTTTTCTTTGTTTAAAGGGAGGTGTTGATGAAAAATAAGAAGTTTGGGGTGATTCCTTTTTTGCCCCTAGTTTTGTATCTACTGGTGTATTTGTACGGTTATTCGGGAATTGAGCCAGAGTCGGGGGTTGCTTATGGTTATCTTTACCTTTTTCTTTTTTTAGTTCCTGTTGTCATTGCTTATTTTGTACTTGCTGTTATGAATTTTGCAACACTGATGGGGGAAGTTACTTATTTATTCAAAGGACAGCTGCTAGGGCATCTCTATCGGCTTTACTTTTCTATCTTTTTCTTTTCGATTTTGTTTTGCGGTCTTAATTATTATCAGTTGATAGCTCCATATGGCCCTCAGATGAAAATTAGTGCTGGAGAAGCTTATAATCCCCTAGCACCTTATGCCATTCCTCTCTTGCTTTTTCTCTTAGGATTGTTGGGCAATCTTTTCTTTTGGGAGTTGGAAAAGAATGGAGTTCAGGTGGAGAAAGAGTAGAAGTACGGCGATAGTAATTGAGGTTTCAAAATTTCTCAAAATCATTAAAAGCCTGCTGAAAATCTATTTGCTCAGGCTTTCTTTGTGCTATAATAAAGAAAAACGATGAGGAGAGATACATGAATCAAACAGTTCAATATTTACAAGAATTAACGGCTATTCCTTCCCCAACAGGCTTTACGGCTGAGGTGGCAGACTATTTGGTACACACGCTAGAAGGATTGGGCTATGAGCCCGTTCGGACTAATAAAGGCGGCGTTCATGTTGTAGTCAAGGGTGAAAATGATACCAAGCACAGAGTGGTGACTGCCCATGTGGATACACTGGGGGCTATTGTCCGAGCTATTAAGCCTGACGGTCGCCTCAAACTGGATCGGATTGGCGGTTTCCCTTGGAACATGATTGAAGGAGAAAACTGTCTAGTCCATGTGGCCAGCAGTGGCAAGACCGTCAATGGGACTATCTTAGTTCACCAGACTTCCTGCCATGTCTATAAAGATGCTGGAACGGTTGAGCGAACTCAGGACAATATGGAAGTCCGTTTGGATGAAAAGGTGACGAGTGAGAAAGAAACGCGGGATTTAGGAATCGAAGTAGGGGATTTTATTTCCTTTGATCCGCGTACCACTGTTACCGAGTCAGGCTTTATCAAGTCCCGCTTTCTAGATGACAAGGTCAGCGCAGCTATTTTGCTCAATCTTTTGCGCGTTTATAAAGAGGAAGCTATTCAGCTGCCGGTGACGACTCATTTTGCTTTCAGTGTCTTTGAAGAGGTTGGTCATGGGGCTAATTCCAGCCTGCCGGCGCAAGCGGTGGAGTATCTAGCGGTTGATATGGGCGCTATGGGTGACGATCAGCAGACGGATGAGTATACGGTTTCCATCTGTGTCAAGGATGCATCAGGACCTTATCACTATGGCTTCCGCCAGCATTTGGTTAAGTTAGCTAAGGAGCAGGACATTCCTTACAAACTGGACATCTATCCATTCTACGGGTCAGATGCCTCTGCAGCCATGAGTGCAGGAGCAGAAGTCAAGCATGCCCTGTTAGGCGCTGGCATCGAATCCAGCCACTCTTATGAGCGTACCCATATTGATTCAGTTGTTGCGACAGAGCACATGGTAGATGCTTATCTAAGAAGTGGATTGGTGGAGTGAGAAATCAAATTTAAAAAAAATCATCTGAAACTCTTGCATAAAATTGTAAGTTGTGAGATATTATTATCTAGAATTACTTTAGGTTAAAAGGGAGAAAATGAAAGTAGTTTGTGTGGATGCTTGTATCCGTTCTAGGGCGTTTGGGATTGACATTGCCCTCCGCAATCGATTTGAACTTTTTGAAGAAATGAAAGTCCCTTATGAATTGTGGGTTTCTGAAGCGGATACAGATATATATAGTGATGTCGGTACCAGGAGAAGAGTGCTAGAAAGCTATGATGTCTTGGGCATTGATAGGACCAAGGTTCGTTTTCTAGGTTTAGAGTTAGGGGGACGAAGTGTCCAAGAGTTTGCTGAGGAGGAGCTTGAGCCAGAAGACTGGCTGATAATGGAGCGTCTGGATATTCCAGAAAATATTCTCTTGAGACGTGGACAAGATTTTCATGTAGCGCGCGTCCTTCATCAGGATCACATGATTGCCCTCGGGCAAGAGTTAGATAAAAAGGTGATGGGCTGGCTGGATCAGGATGTATTAGACACTTTGATATTGGTTGGGGAAAGCCAAGATGCTTATCTGCCTCAAGAGATGAGGGAAAAGGCGCTCTTTATTCCAACCACCTATGCAGATCAAGTGGTCCAAGATCCAAGAGAGAGGGTCTTTGATCCTAAGGAGATTCACTTGGTGACAGTCAGTCGTTTGTCTGAGGAGAAAAACGTTCTGTTATTGCTGAAAATTATGGCTTTGTTGAAATTTAAAGGCCATAGGCAGTTTACTCTTGACATCTATGGAGATGGTCCTGACATGGCTATGCTGCAAGATGTGGTTCAGCTCAATGATTTGGAAGATATGGTTCATTTTAAGGGCTATCAGTCTCAGGCGCCTTATCAAGCTTATGATGCCTATATTAGCACTTCCTTATCGGAAGCCTTTGCGACATCACTCTATGAGGCTTTGGTCAATGGCTTGCCTCTGATAGGTCTGGATGTCCGTTATGCCAATCAGGCTTATATTAAGCATGGAGAGAATGGCTGGCTGATACCGCAAAATGACGCTAATCAATATATTGCCTATCTGGAGCAGTTTAGCCAATTTGGAGAAAAAGAATGGAGGGGGTTTTCGGCAAGATCCAAAGAACTTGCCAATCGTTATCACAAAGAATTACTAGTCAATCTATGGGAAAAAGTTTTTAAATTATCTAAAATAGGAGATTAAAAGGAGAAGAAGATGAAAAAGACTTTAGGGAAAAAAGTAGAAATGGGAATGAAATTAGTTCCAATTCCTCTGTCCTTATTACTTGCTGGGACAATGGCAGTGACTGTACAAGCAGAGGAGGTAAGTAGTGAAACAGAGGGGAATCAAGTCCAGAATAACCAGACGACACCTCCTGTCAATCAAGAGCTGCCTAATGATGGAACGATCAAAAATACACCAGCAGAGGAAGCTTCCGGTCTGACCATCTCAGAAGAAGGAGAGAAGGGTGTGGCCCAAGTCTCGCCTGAAATCAAACAATTAGCTCAAGAGTTTTATGACTATCATACTAAGGAAAATAGCTCTGAAATAACTAAGGCTGCAAACTTCACATCAGTCATGCCGGAGATGCAGTCAAACGAACAAATACAAGAAGCAGCTAAAAAGTCTGATCGTGCTTATGCTATCCGTAAGATAGATGGTGTCTTTAAATATATTGATTTAAAACAAGTAGAAAATTTAAATCTAGTTAGAGATGAGGATTTTAGGGATGTAGGTTCTCGAAGAGCAACACTTATCCAAAATGATACGGCCCTCTTCTTTTTAAATAAGTGGGAGTCGACATTGAATGTAAATCCAACACCTGAAGAAGTAGCGAAGATACCAAAAGCTATTATTCCGCGTTCTGAATTGGATTTGATGCTGGACGATACAATCCCTCGTCGTACTTATTTGAGGCGATCATATTGGCTAGAGAATTCTAATGTTAGCTTTGATATAGGTTTTTCTAGAAAGTATTTTGATAATTCTGATAATAGAGTACTATCTAGGCAAGAGATTAGGCAGATTCTTTCTGAAAATCCAGATATGTTCCGAATAGAAGCTTGGACTGAAAATTTTCCTTTTTTAATGAATCCTTTTTTTCAAAAATTGCTGGTCAATGGGAAGGAAGTGAAAGAGTATCGTGACCTTTATAATAGCAGAGTAAATGCTATGCAAACGGATCCGCGAAACTATGATAATGCAGGTTACCATTTGCGTAATAAACCTTTCGATTATAGCACTATGATGCCACTCTACCCCGATTTAGGAAATTATAACGGGAGATGGAAAGAGTACGGTGAAGTACATGAGAATGGGAATATCGTTTATATTGATTGGTTAGGAAATAATCCATCTTTAGTGAAGCCTTGGTTTGGTGAAAACAATATTAAAACCTTCCACTATAAACTGTATCTGATGAAACCGGGTGATAAAACTCGTTATTATATTGATAGAGATTACACGATAGAGATTATGGGTGTCCCAGACATGACTGAGACATCAGATGGTGGAGTCGAAATTGTAAAACCAAGTTTTTCAAGAACTGGTTATTCAAGAACTGGTTTTTCGCCTAATAAAGATGAGCTAGATAAACTTTTCAGAACGGTCAAAGCTGAAGGTTTCGTCTTTAAAGTTTCGGATGTTAAGAAGGTTAATGAGAGAGAGACCGGACCGGGCAAGGTTCTTGTCCGTTACCAAGACGAGCAGGGGCATGCTATTGCTAACCCCATTATGGATGAGAAGCCGGCTAAGACTAGATACACAGTCAGTCCTAAACCTCTAATTTCCTATAATAATAAGTTCTATACTTATAAATCTCGGCTAACTGTCTATGATGCTGAATCGGGAGAGTATGCAGCAGGAAGAACCAAAGAAATCGTCTATGAGTATGAACTAAGCCAGTTCCAGCTTCCAAATGATGCACCAAGTGAAGAGCGCCCAGTCTTAGAAATGACCCGCTTTATAGATGAAAGCGGTCAAGAGTTATCAGCTCCTGAACAAGGTTTAGTGGCGTCTAAGAGTATTTCCGGCTATGACTTCCAGTCCAGCAGCGACGAAGATGGCATTCGCACTCATATTTATCGCGCAAGTGTTCATGAATTACCGACAGACGCTCCACGAGAAGAGAAACCAGTTTTAGAAATGACTCGTTTTGTAGATGAAACTGGTCAAGAGTTATCAGATTCTGAGCGCGGTTTGGTGGCGTCTAAGAGTATCACTGGCTATGACTTCCAGTCCAGCACCGACGAAGATGGTGTTCGCACTCATATTTATCGCGCAAGTGTTCATGAATTACCGACAGACGCTCCACGAGAAGAGAAACCAGTTTTAGAAATGACTCGTTTTGTAGATGAAACTGGTCAAGAGTTATCAGATTTTGAGCGCGGTTTGGTGGCGTCTAAGAGTATCGCTGGCTATGACTTCCAGTCCAGCACCGACGAAGATGGTGTTCGCACTCATGTCTATCGCGCAAGTGTGCATGAACTGCCGACAGACGCTCCACGAGAAGAGAAACCAGTCTTAGAAATGACTCGCTTTGTAGATGAATCAGGTCAAGAATTATCAGCTCCTGAGCGCGGGTTGGGGGCATCTAAGAGTATTGCTGGCTATGATTTCCAGTCTAGTAATGATGAGGACGGCATTCGTACGCATGTCTATCGTGCCAGCGTGCATGAAGTGCCGAAAGATGCTCCAATTGTGGACAAGCCGGCTATTGAAATCACTCGTTTCCTAGATGTAGATGGACGTCCATTGGCAGCGGCAGAATTTGGTTTGCTAGATGCTAAGAACCTTGAGGAATATGGTTTTGTTTCTGTATCGGAAGCAAATGGCGTTCGAACTTATGTATACGCGCCAAAAACGAAGACTCAAATAGCTTTTGGAACAGAAACTTCTGAGCAGAAGAGTCCTGTAAGGGTTGAAAACTCTGAGACTACTCCTGTTCTGTCTCGAGTGTCCAAACATCAATTACCAAATACTGGAAACACAAATTCATCATTCTTGGGAGCAGCAATTATCAGCCTTTTGGCTTCCGTTGGCTTACTACATTCCAAGAAAGAACGAAAAAAATAAGGCCAATCTGGTCTTATTTTTTTATTTCCATATTTTTGCTGTGACTTATCTAACACTCCAGACACTAACTGATTTTTCCTCCACAGGAAATTCTCCCCAGCCTTGGTCGTCAATTGTTACGATTTGAGAGCTGTTGCCCAGATAATCGCTGAATTCTCTGCCAGCCCATTCTGGACCGAACAGCATGGATTTGCTGGCTGCTTGGCCATTGCTGATAAGGACAGCGATTGGCTGACCATCGTCCATACCTTGGCGGGTCCAGCCGATACAGTTGGCATCGTCAAAGTAGTCGGTCTGCTCACCATAGGCAAGATTGAGGCGGATGTCTAGGAGTTTATCCAGTAGCTCTTGAAAGCTCTCTTGGGCAAATTCTCCGCTAATGCCATAGTAGTCTCCATAAAAGACGCAAGGCAATCCAGCTTCTCTTAGAAGTATAAGAGCATAGGCCGCCGGCTTGAACCATTCTTCGACGGTAGACTCCAAAGCCTGCCCTCTCTGAGTATCGTGGTTGTCCACAAAGGTTACAGCTGATTCAGGATGATTCTTTGCAAGTGTCTGATCAAAAATAGTTCGCAGGTCATAATCTGCTCCAGATTTGCTGGCATCAAATAAATTATGATGAAGTTTAACATCGACTAGGTCAAAGCGGTAGTCAATATTTTCTAGATAATCGTTATTGGCTGTCTCGTCACTATTCCAAAATTCCCCAAAGACATAGAAATCATCGCCGTATTTCTCAGTAATATCGCGGATGAAATTCTTCATAAAGAAGGAATCGATGTGCTTAACAGCATCTAAGCGAAAGCCATGTACACCAGTGCTTTCAATAAACCAATGAGCCCAGTCGTAGAGATTTTGGATGACTTCGGGGTGCTTGAAATCAATATCCGCATACATGAGATAGTCGTAGTTACCATTCTCGTTGTCCACTAGCTCATCATCTGCCCAACCTTTATTGTCCCCTTGGATGAGGTAAATGCCTGACTTGTTGTTTTTGGCGTCATAGTCTGTGCCAGTGAAGTGGTACCAGTGCCATTCGAAGTCATTGTACGCTTTTTTGCGGCCTGGGAAGACAAACTTAGTCCAGCCTTTGATTTCAAAAGGTTCTGATAAGACCTTTGTGCGGTCATTAGGATCAACTTCAACGACGGTAAAACGCTCTTTGTAGTCAGCTGCGGCCTTGTGATTGAGAACCACATCTGCAATAGCTTCGATACCGTTTTGGCTAAGCGCTTCAATCGCTCGGAGATATTCTTCTTTCAATCCATACTTGGTGCGTACAGTCCCTTTTTGGTCGAACTCTCCCAAATCAAAGAGGTCATAAACACCATAGCCGACGTCATTAGAGCCCGTTCCCTTGAAAGCCGGCGGCATCCAGACCTTGCGAATTCCTTTGGCTGCCAAGTTAGGTGCGTCTTCTGCCAAGCGATTCCAATGCTGACCGTCATCTGGCAGATACCATTCAAAATACTGCATTAAGGTTTGGTTTTCCATATAAATTTTCCTCTTCATTCTCACTGATTGGCTATATTGTACCAAAAGAAGCAGAAAGGCGCAATCGTTTGCGTCTTTCACTATCATAAACACTTAACTCTTTTATATTTTGAAAAATCTTTTTAAAATTGAAAATGAAACATTTTTATCTGAGACAAAAAGCCGCAAAAAGAGTATACTAATCTTTATAGAAATCGGTAAAGGAGCTCTCTTATGATTGAATTTAAAGATGTCACTAAAGTTTATGAAGGAACGGTAGCTCTCAATCAGCTGAATCTGACCTTGCAAAGCGGAGAAATCGTTGGTCTGATTGGTCACAATGGCGCTGGAAAATCTACTACCATTAAGTCCTTGGTCAGCGTCATCAATCCTAGCAGTGGACAGATTTTTGTAGATGGGAAAGAATTATCCACTAATCGCTTGGAAATCAAGAAAAAAATCGGCTATGTAGCTGATTCACCAGATTTATTTTTGCGCCTAACTGCCAATGAGTTCTGGGAACTGGTAGCGACTTCTTACGATATGACAAATGCAGAAGTCGAAGAGCGGTTGGGAAATTTGCTACATATTTTTGACTTTGGTTCTCATCGGTATGAGGTTATTGATTCATTCTCTCACGGTATGAGACAAAAAGTCTTCGTCATAGCAGCGCTTTTGTCTGACCCGGATATTTGGGTACTGGATGAGCCGCTGACTGGTCTTGATCCGCAGGCAGCTTTTGACCTCAAGCAGATGATGCGCCAGCATGCAGATAAAGGAAATACAGTTCTCTTTTCAACCCATGTCTTGGAAGTGGCAGAGCAGCTCTGTGATAAGGTGGCCATTCTCAAAAAAGGGAAATTGATTTTCTACGGAACGATTGAAGAACTAAAAGGCCAACATCCAGAACAGTCTCTTGAAACCATTTATCTTGGTCTGGCAGGCCGTAGAGAAGAGGTGAGTCCTGATGCGCATTAAAGCTATAAAAAAACTCGTTGATATCAACATCCTCTACGCCATTCAGCCGTCTCAGCTGCAGCAGTACCGCAAGATGCAAGCTAAGAATCCTGAGCGCAAGGTCAATGTATCGCTGAAGGCTATCCGCATGTATCTGATCTTAGGACTGGTCTATCTCTTTCTTTTCGGTTTGATGGGCTCCCTGAACCAATTGGTTGGTAATCCTGGTCTCTTTGCCAATTTGGTTTCCGCTTTTGCTCTCTTTTCTATGTCTCAGGGCTTTCTGGTTTTTTACAATGTCTTTTATGAAAGCAAAGACTTGCAGTCTTATCGCCCCTACGCTTTTAGCGAAGCAGAAATCATTGTCGGTAAAAGCATTTCAGTTATTCTGACCTTGCTGATTGCCATTCTGCCTATGTTCAGTTATTTCTTGGTTTTGGCTTTTCAAGGTGGTAATCCTTTCTTGGGGCTGCCCTTGGCTCTGCTTGCTATTCTGATTTTAAGTTCAGTTATCACCTTTCTGATTTTGATTGCCGTCCACTTTATTACCAAGACAGCCTTTTTCCGAAAGTACAAGACCATCCTGTCCAATGTCATTCTGGCTCTTGTTTCCGTTGGCTCCTTTTTCCTCTATTTTATGATTAATCAAATGAACAGCAGAAGCGTCATAAATCGTACAGAGGTTAAAGCTTTCTTCCCGCCAGTTCAAGCCTTTTATGATTTTATTCTTCATCCTTTTCATACAGCGTCCTTGCTGGGATTTTTGGGATGGGTGGCAGTTGCGGCTCTTCTATTTTTCATCGTAAAGACCAAGGTGATTCCAGAATTTTATGAGGCAGCTCTCATGACGGGCTCTTCAGTAGGAAAGCGGGAGCGCGTGCATGACATTAATATTGCGGAAGCAAAAAATCTCAAAAAGTTTGTCTGGCGCTACAATATCAGGCTTTTGAGCGAGGGTTCTGTCATTATGCAGGCCATCTTTATGTCGGCCATTCTCCCTTACATTGTCATTTTCAGTATGGGAATGGGTATGATACAAGGCGGCTTGTCTTTGACTTCTTATCTGGGACCGCGCTTCCTTTTGCCAATGATGGCTCTGGCTGTTTTGATTGCAACACTAAACTCAGGTGGCAGCAACCTTACGGCTATTGGGATTTCTCTGGAAAGGGAAAATTTTGATTATCTCAAGGTTCTCCCCTTTGATTTGAAGCAGTATATTCATCTGAAGTTTTGGCAGCTCTTTGCCGTCCAGTCTATCCTGCCTTTGACCTTGCTCTTGATAACCAGCCTTGTTTCCGGTATGCATCCAATGACTTTCTTGGGCATGGTGATTGTTTGGGCCTTGATTAGTCTAATGTGGAGTTCTTGGGGTTACTACCGAGACTATAAGCATCTGGTGACCAATTGGTCCAATGTCACAGAATTGATGAGCCGAGATAACAATATGGTGAAAACTCTCTTAGCCATCGCTCTGATTTTAGGAATGTTGATTGTCATTACTCTTCTCTTCTTTATATCCAATGTTCTTGCGCCTCTGGTAATTTATGTGATAGTCGCTCTAGTTTTAGCAGGCTTAGCTGTGTTGTCTTACATAGTCCACAAACACTACATGAAAAAGCTGAATGAAGAGTTAGCAGTATTTTATTAAAAGAGCATCAGGAAGTCGAAAGACTTTCTGATTTTTTGACTGTAAAAATAACAGCTCTGTACATTTGCAGAACTGTTATTTGTTTTTCTTTATTTTTTCTACATCCAGTGGCATGAAAGTCGCCATGACTCGGCCGATGAGCTTAGGCTCTTCCTCGTGCGGGATAAACTTATCACTATATTTTTTATTGAGGGAAATTAAGCGAATTCCTGTTGGATCATTGAAAACCCTTTTAATAATGGTTTGGCCGTCATAGTCAATAGCATAAATTGCACCGGCAAGCTCAAAATGAGTCTTCTTGATTAATGCTACAGAGTCTCTCGGGTACTTGGGCTCCAGAGAGTCAGTTCGTACCCAAAGAGCAATATCGTAGTCAATTTCTCTGTCCAACCAGACCAAATCAGCCTGATCTGGTTTATGCTGAGAGAGGTAGTAGTTTTCATAGACCAAGTAGGGGAAGTAGTCGGCCTTTAAGCTGGCTTGTGTTTCTTGCTCAGCCAGGCTGGTTTCCAGCAACTTTAATCCTTGTTCCTGTCTGTCTTGGTCAAGTTGTTGATAAATACGATTTAATTCGGGAAATTGCTGAGGGATGTCAGCGATTAGTCGGTAACGAGGGTCAATTTCTTCAACCTCTACCTCAAAAAATCTTGCAATCTTTTCTAGATTGGCTGCGATAGGCAGAGATGTCCCTTTGATATAGCCAGTCAGTGTACTAGCAGGAATGCCTGTTTCACGAGATAATTCGACTTGTTTTTTACCTGTTTCCTTGAGAAGTTCTTTGAGCTTTTTAGAAATGAGAAGACTTGCTTCTTTATCTTGTGGGCTTGCGGCGCCTCTTCCTCTGGCCATAATATCAACTCCTTTACTTGTTTCAATTATAGCGAATTAAATCGAAAAAGTAAAGGGGTAGGTCAATTATCTTAGCCTAATCCTTTACTTTTTTAGATACCTTATTAAATTTCGTAGCCCATTAAGATTCCGCCTTCCTCAGCGTAGAAGCTGCAGAGACCTGAAGTTGGTATTGTTTCGATTTGAGCTTGGGGATACTTTTCTTGTATCAGCTGACTAAATTGCTGGCAGAACTTCTCGTTATTGCGGTGAGCGATGATGAGTCGGCCACCCTTGTAACCAGCTTTGAGTAGCTCTTCGATTGCAGAAGCAAGAGCCTTTTTCGAGCCGCGTGCCTTTTGCAGAAGCTCTAGCGTACCAGTCTGGCTAGCTTCACCGACCATACGGATATTGAGCAAGCCGACAACTGTTCCCAGAAGTTTGCTAAGCCGGCCGTTTTTGACCAAGTTATCTACCTTTGCCAGAACGAAGAGAAGCTTGGTTTTCTCTTGATAGCGACTAATGACTTCAACAACTTCATCAAAGCTGAGATCTTGCTGAATGAGTTCATTGAGTTTAGTCACAAGTAAGTCCACCTCGCCGCCAGCAGAAAGACTATCAATGACATGAATCTGGGCATCAGGATGTTCTTCTAAAAAGATTTTCTTAGCAACCTGTGCACTATTATTACTTCCGGATAAAGTTCCAGTTATGGTCACGACAAAGATCTTGTCGGCTCCCTCAAAGCTTTTGAGATAGTCATCTGGACTAGGGCAGGCAGACTTTGAAGCAGCAGAAGAAGCATACATCTTCTCCATCATCAGGTCAATATCAAGCTGCTTATCATCTACAAAAATCTCATTTTCCACTTGAATGGTCAAGGGAACACTTTCAAACTGGGTGTCTTTGGCCAAGTGTGCCATTTCACGAAAGTCACAGCCAGAGTCAGCTATAATTTTCCAAGTCATATTTTTCTCCTTTTTTGTCAAGTATGTACAATAAAAAAATTGACAAAAAACCTGTCTTTTTTTAAAATTATAACATGAAGAATGCTTACTAGAAAGCGGAAACTGTCAGCTGAGACAAGAGGGAAGAAATTGTTATGTCGGAAAAGAAAATATCGGAAAAATCACTCGCGAATTTAAAGAAATACAATCAGGAATCCAATCAAATCACGAGAGAGTCTCTGGAAATTTCTCTTATGCAGCTGCTGGAGAAGAAAGAACTCAAAAAAATTACGATTTCAGAGCTGGTTGAGCGAGCAGGGGTTTCCCGCGCTGCATTTTACCGCAATTATAGCTCTAAAGAGCAGATTCTGGAAGAGATTTTTAAAAACACTGTTCAAGGTATTACGGATAAATTGGAAGAGTTTAACTTTAAAACTGAGATGTACCAAATTTGGCTTTTTCTTTTTAAGGAAGCTAAGAAAGAGGCTCGGGTTATCAGTCTAGCCATTGACTATAATTTTGAAAAGCTGCTGACCCAGGCTGTATTTGACTTTTTGGAAAAGCGCAATCGCAATGCTAAGAAAATGACTAACTCTTACATGAATTCCTTCTGGAGTTCGGCAGTTGTTTCCGTTCTTTCCAAGTGGATTAAGGACGGCATGAAGGTTCCAGCTGAAAAAATAGCTTCTTTAGGCCTACCTCTTTTCCCACAGAAAAAGAAAATCAAATAAAAACAAGTGAGTCATTAGGGCTCGCTTGTTTTTAGGTTCTGTAAGAAGTCGGTTAGTTCTTTTTGATTTCTTAATTCGTAGAATTTCTGAGGAAAGGTTTGACGGATTCTCTTATATCTTTCCAGTGCTGTCTGACGTCGTCCTTTCCAAAGAACCCAGCAGATAAACTCCCAGTCAAACTTTTCGGGGCAGCCGGGAGCCATGCTTTCTCTGGTCCGATTTCGGTATTTTAGATAGCGTTTGAAAGCTCGATAGAGGCAGTTCCAGCGAGAGAAGTTCAGAAAGATGATTTGGTCGGCTTCTGCTATCCGACGTTCATAAAAACACCAAGAGTAGTTGCCATCAATAATCCAGTCGGTATTTTTTGACAAAAAATTATCCATCTGTTTACTCATCCAATCACGGTCGCTATCCTTCCAGCCAGGTTGGAACTGCAATGTATCCATGTGAAGTTTGGGAATGGAGTAGTGGTTGGACAGTTGTGCTGCTAGAGTGGATTTGCCAGAACCGGAATAACCAATAATTGCTATTTTCATCCCTACCTCCTTTATGTTAGAAACAAAAAAAGCTCCTGAGAGCTCCCTTTGTATGCATTATTTAGCAAGTTTAGCTGAAAGACGTGCTTTATCGCGGCTTGCTTTGTTTTTGTGGATCAAACCTTTTGTTTCTGCTTTATCGATAGCTGAGCTAGCAGCACGGAAAAGTTCTTCAGATGGGTTTGCTTCAAATGCTTTGATTGCAGTACGCATAGCTGACTTTTGAGCTGAGTTTTTTTCGTTATGTTTCACGTTCAATTCAGCGCGTTTGATAGCTGATTTAATGTTTGCCAAGTTGTTTCACCTCCATTGAAAATACTAACTATCTAATTATATATGAAAAGTTAGGATTTGACAAGCTTTTTTATTTTTTTAAGTAAATTTCATCAATTTCATGATTTCCGGCTTTGTGCAGGATAATTTCTGCCCGATTGCGAGTTGGCTCAATGTAGTCTAGCAGGTTGACAAGATTAATGCTTTTCCAGACATTATGGGCGAAGGTTACTACTTCCTCTTCTGATTGAGTGGTGAAGCGGTGGTAGTAGTTTTTGGGGTCGTTTTCAGCCAGCGTCAGCATTTTTTTAAAGCGATCTAGATACCAATTTTCAATATTTTCGACTTCTGCATCAACATAGATAGAAAAGTCAAAGAAGTCTGTCATATAGAGACGCTCGTTCTGAGGATTCTGGAAAACATTGATGCCTTCAACAATAACAAAGTCAGCAGCCTTTACCTCTTGCATTTCCTGAGGGACGATATCGTAAGTCTCATGCGAGTAGACTGGAATTTGGAAATCCTGACCGTTTTTTATGCTATCCAGAAAGGAAAGAAGCAGCTCCATATTATAGCTTTCTGGAAAACCCTTGCGGTTTAAAATGCCATGATCTTCCAAGGTTTTATTCGGAAATAAAAAACCATCTGTGGTAACTAGCTCGACTGTCGCATTTGAAAAAGTCCGAGAAAGCAAAATCTGCAGCAAACGGCTGGTGGTGGATTTCCCAACGGCCACACTGCCAGAAACTCCGATGATAAAGGGCTGTTTCCGGCTCTCTTTTTGTAGAAAAATCCCTTTGGAAAAAGCCAAGTCTTCCTTAGAACGTTTATAGATTTGAATGAGGTTAGTCAAGGGTAAATAAATGTCCGTCACGTCTTGCAGGCTAATCTTGTCATTGAAACTCTTGATAGAGTTTAGCTCGGCCTGGGTCAGGGGCGGAGTTGTTTTACGATGCAGGTTTTGCCATGTATGGCGGCTGATTTTTTCAAAGTGAAGAAATTCGTTAGTCATAAGTTACTCCTGTATGATGGACTTTAGTATAACATACTTTTTGGAGAAATGAAAACGATTTACAATTCTAGGAAAATTATGATAAAATGGTTGTATGACTAAAATGTATTTTGCAGAAAATCCTGATGCCAAACATGATATTCATGAATTAAATGTGGAACTGTTAGGACAGTGGCTGACTTTTTTGACAGATGCTGGTGTCTTCAGTAAAAAGATGATTGATTATGGCAGTCGGGTCCTTTTGTCTGTCTTGGACTTTGAAGCTGGAGAACGGGTCTTGGATGTTGGTTGCGGCTATGGGCCTTTAGGTTTGACCTTAGCCAAAGCGCAGGGAGTAACTGCGACCATGGTAGATATCAACCAGAGGGCCTTGGACTTGGCTCAGAAGAATGCTGAGAGGAATCAGGTATCTGCTCATATCTTCCAGTCAAATGTTTATGAAAAGGTCAGTGGCATTTTTGACCATATTATCAGTAATCCGCCTATCCGAGCTGGTAAGCAGGTTGTACATGAGGTTATCAGCGGAAGCTATGAGCATTTGACAGAAGGCGGTGATTTGACCCTTGTGATTCAGAAAAAGCAGGGAGCACCCAGTGCCAAGTCAAAGATGGAAGCTGTTTTTGGAAACTGTGAGATTGTCAAGAAGGACAAAGGCTACTATATCTTAAGGAGTGAAAAATAAGATGCGTGCAGTTGATATTATCCAAAAGAAAAGAGATGGTCTTGAGCTGACCAGTCAGGAAATCCAGTGGCTGATTGAGGGTTATGTGGACGGGACTGTGCCAGACTATCAGATGGCAGCCTTTGCGATGGCTGTCTATTTTAAAGGCATGACGACTCGGGAAATTTCAGTTTTAACCATGACCATGGTTGGAACTGGTGAACAGTTTGACTTGTCAGAAATCGCGGGAATAAAAGTAGATAAACATTCTACTGGCGGAGTTGGTGATAAAGTAACTCTGGTCTTGGTTCCTTTGGTGGCTAGCTTCGGTGTTCCCGTTGCTAAAATGAGCGGCCGCGGTCTGGGTCATACTGGAGGAACCATTGATAAATTGGAATCTATTAAAGGATTTCAGGTAGAGCGCAGTCAGGAAGACTTTATCAAGCAGGTGCAGGAAATCGGCTTGTCCGTTATCGGTCAGTCTGATCAGTTGGTGCTAGCAGATAAGTTGCTTTATGCCTTGCGAGATGTAACAGCAACTGTTGATACAATTCCGCTGATAGCGAGCTCTGTTATGAGTAAGAAAATTGCTGCTGGTGCAGACAGTATCCTTCTGGATGTGACTGTTGGTGAAGGCGCCTTTATGAAAAATATAGATGATGCTCGCGTGTTAGCACGCACTATGGTGGATTTGGGCAAGGCTGTCGGTAGAAAAACGGTTGCCGTTATGACTGATATGAGTCAGCCTTTGGGAACTAGCATCGGCAATCGTCTGGAAATCTTAGAAGCCTTGGATATCTTGCAGGGCAGGGGTCGTGAAGACATCACAACTTTCATTTGTGAGTTGGCTCAGATTATGCTCGGACTGGCAGATGTTGAGAAAACGGTGGAAGAAGTAAGAGAACAGCTGACCAACGGTGCTGCTTTGAAGAAATTTGAAGCTATGATTGTAGCTCAAGGTGGTGACTTGGAAGATCTCTATCGTCTATCAAGTGCAGCTCATATTGTAGATGTGAAAGCAGAACAGGCAGGTTATATCACTGAACTGCCTGCTATGGAATTTGGCCTCTTTGCCATGAGACTTGGAGCAGGACGGGCAGTTAAATCTGACGACTTGGATTATGAAACTGGAATTGTTTTCGAAAAGAAAGTCGGAGACAAGGTCGAAATTGGAGAAGTTTTCGCAAAAATTTATTCAAATGAAAAAATTTCTCAAGAACTAGTTACAGAATTTCAAAAAAATGTTAAAATAGGTGATGAAAGCGTTGCAGTAAGCGAGATTATCGAGGTTATTGCTTAATTCTAGGAGAAGCCAACATGAAATTAAACAAATACATAGACCATACGCTTTTAAAACCAGAAGCGTCAGAAGAGCAGATTCTGAAGTTAATTGAAGAAGCAAAAGTTTATGATTTTGCCAGTATCTGTGTCAATCCAACCTGGATAGAGTTTGCTGCGGAGCAGCTAAAAGGCTCAGATGTCAAGGTTTGTGTGCCAATTGGTTTTCCTTTAGGAGCCAACACTTCCGATGTGAAAGCTTTTGAAACGAAGGACGCAATCCAAAAGGGTGCGGGCGAAGTGGATATGGTCATCAATGTCGGCGCTCTGAAGTCTAAAAATTACGATTTGGTAGAGCGAGACATCCGTTCGGTTGTAGAAGCTGCTAACGGTACCTTGGTCAAGGTAATTCTGGAAACTTGCCTGCTGACAGATGAGGAGAAGGTTAAGGCCTGCCAACTGGCTCAGAAAGCTGGAGCTGATTTTGTTAAGACCTCTACAGGGTTTTCAACTGGCGGTGCGACAGTTGAAGATGTCGCCCTCATGAGAAAAACAGTTGGTCCTGACATGGGCGTCAAGGCTTCTGGCGGTGCTCGTTCTTATGAAGATGCGCTGGCCTTTATTGAAGCAGGTGCGACTCGTATCGGAACTTCGGCCGGAGTGGCGATTATGAAGGGAGAAGAATCTAGTGGCGACTACTGAGTGGATTGACTTGGCTGTCCAAGCAAGCAAAAATGCTTATGTTCCCTATTCTCATTTCCCTATCGGAGCGGTTTTAGTCGCTAAAGACGGACGGATATTTACCGGCGTTAATGTTGAAAATGCCAGTTTTGGTCTGACCAACTGCGGAGAGCGGACAGCTATATTTAAGGCGGTTTCAGAAGGAGCTTTAGACTTCGAGGAGCTGATTGTCTATGGTGAGACGGAAAAACCTATATCACCTTGTGGTGCCTGCCGCCAAGTAATGGCAGAATTTTTTTCTGAGGATCTAAAAGTGACCTTGGTCGCTAAAGATAAATCGACGGTCGTGATGACGGTCAAGGAATTACTTCCATATTCTTTTACAGATTTAACATAAGTCTGTTATCGGTCATCTGACCAAACTCAAACTTGCAACTGTGTTGCACATCTTATTTAGGAGGTTCAGAAATGAACAAAAAACAATGGCTAGGTCTTGGTCTAGTAACTGTCGCAGCATTCGGACTTGCTGCATGTGGAAACCGTGCTTCTCGCTCAGATTCTTCAAACGCGAAAACTGATTTGAAGGCTGCTATCGTAACTGATACTGGCGGTGTTGATGATAAGTCATTTAACCAGTCTGCATGGGAAGGTCTGCAAGCTTGGGGTAAAGAAAACGGTCTTTCTAAAGATAATGGTTTTACTTACTATCAGTCTACAAGTGAAGCGGATTTTGCGAATAACTTCAGTCAAGCAGCTACAAATGGCTATAAATTAGTTTATGGCGTTGGTTATAAATTAGCACCTGCTGTTACAGCTGCTGCTGATGAAAATGCTGATATTAATTATGTTATTATTGATTCTGTTATCAAAGACAAGAAGAATGTAGCATCTGCTGTTTTTGCTGATAATGAAGCTGCTTATCTTGCAGGCGTTGCTGCTGCAAAAACTACGAAGACTAACAAAGTTGGTTTTATTGGAGGGGCACGTGGCGAAGTTATCACTCGTTTTGAAAAAGGCTTTGAAGCAGGAGTGAAGTCTGTTAACAAAGATATTTCAGTTGATATTCAATATGCCGAAGACTTTAATAATCCTGAAAAAGGAAGAACTATTGCTGCAACCCAATATGCCGCAGGAGCTGATGTAGTTTATCAAGCTGCAGGTGGTACTGGAGCAGGTGTCTTTAAAGAAGCAAAAGACTTGAATGAGAAGAAAAATGAAGACGAAAAAGTTTGGGTAATCGGTGTCGATCGTGATCAAGCTGAAGAAGGTAAATACAAGTCTAAAGATGGTAAGGAATCTAACTTTGTACTTGCTTCCAGCTTAAAACAAGTTGGCAAAACTGTTCAAGAGATTGCTACTCAAACAGCTGATGGTAAATTCCCGGGTGGGAAAGTAATTACATTTGGTTTGAAAGATGGTGGAGTTGAATTGACAACTTCTAACCTATCTGAAGATGCTAAAAAAGCTGTAGAAGATGCTAAGAAACAGATTATTGATGGTAGTGTAAAAGCACCTGAAAAATAATAAAGATCCAGAAGCGACCCAACCTTCTTGGGTTGCTTTTTTAGGGTATTGAGACATTTTGTCTCAATAGAACCTACTAACTTGATTAGTAGGCTCTACTGAAATAAAATATAATTTTCTAGAAAGGAATACTCTAATGGCACATGAAAATGTCATTGAGATGCGTGAGATAACCAAAGTTTTTGGTGAATTTGTCGCAAATGACAAAATCAACCTACAACTGCGTAAAGGTGAGATTCATGCACTTCTTGGTGAAAATGGAGCTGGGAAATCTACCTTGATGAATATGTTGGCTGGTCTTTTAGAGCCAACTAGTGGAGAAATTTTTGTCAACGGAAAATCGGAAAAATTGGATTCTCCTTCTAGGGCTGCAGCTCTCGGAATAGGAATGGTTCATCAGCACTTTATGTTGGTTGAAGCATTTACTGTTGCTGAAAACATTATTCTTGGTAGCGAAATAACGAATAAAGGTGTATTAGATTTGAAAAAAGCTAATGCAGATATCCTTGAATTATCAGAACGCTATGGCTTAGCTGTTGATCCAACAGCTAAGGTTGAAGATATTTCTGTTGGTGCCCAACAACGTGTAGAAATCCTGAAGACCCTCTATCGTGGTGCCGAAATTTTGATCTTTGATGAGCCAACGGCAGTATTGACCCCTGCTGAAATTTTGGAATTAATGGATATTATGAAAACTCTTGTTAAAGAAGGGAAATCTATTATCCTGATTACTCATAAACTAGATGAAATTCGAGCAGTAGCGGATCGTGTCACAGTTATTCGCCGTGGAAAATCAATTGAAACTGTTAGCATTGAGGGCGTTTCAAATAAAGATTTGGCTGAAATGATGGTTGGACGTTCGGTTTCTTTTGTTACTGAAAAGGAAGAAGCTAAACCGAAAGACGTTGTACTTCAAATTTCTGATTTGATAGTGAATGAGAATCGTGGTGTACCAGCTGTTAAAGAGCTTTCTCTTGATGTTCATGCAGGTGAAATCGTAGGAGTTGCTGGGATTGACGGTAACGGTCAGAGTGAGTTGATTCAGGCTATTACAGGACTTCGAAAAGTAAAATCAGGAAGTATTAAAATCAAAGGAAGGGAAGTTGTAGGACTTTCTCCACGAAAGATTACAGAAATGCAAGTAAGTCATGTACCTGAGGATCGTCATCGTGATGGTTTGGTACTTGAAATGATGCTTTCTGAAAATATTGCTCTCCAGACTTACTATAAAGAACCGCTCAGTAACAAAGGTGTTTTGAATTATAATCAAATTAATTCATATGCCCGTAAATTGATGGAAGAATTTGACGTTAGGGCAGCTAGTGAACTTGTTCCAGCAGGTGCTTTGTCAGGGGGAAATCAACAAAAAGCT
Source organism: uncultured Streptococcus sp. (assembly GCA_963536045.1). GTDB lineage: Bacteria > Bacillota > Bacilli > Lactobacillales > Streptococcaceae > Streptococcus. The sequence continues at coordinate 4,965 of CAUSZI010000015.1, read as the reverse complement.
ATTATTGCTCGAGAAGTTGATCGTAATCCAGATCTATTAATTGTCAGTCAACCTACTCGCGGATTGGATGTTGGTGCGATTGAGTATATTCATAAGCGCTTAATTTCTGAACGTGATAAAGGGAAAGCCGTTCTTGTTGTCAGCTTTGAATTAGATGAAATTCTTAATTTATCAGACCGTATTGCTGTTATTCACGATGGAAAGATTCAAGGAATTGTAAAGCCATCTGAAACTAATAAGCAAGAACTTGGTATTCTCATGGCTGGTGGAAAAATCAAGGAGGCTTCTAATGGATAAAAAAACACAGCAAATTGCTATTCCTTTTATTTCAGTTCTTTTAGGAATCTTACTTGGCGCCATCATCATGTGGATTTTTGGTTATGATGCCTTGTGGGGTTATGAAGAGTTGTTCAAAACAGCTTTTGGTTCCATTAAAAATATTGGAGAAATTTTCCGAACCATGGGGCCTCTAATTTTGATTGCTCTTGGGTTTGCAGTGGCTAGTCGTGCTGGTTTTTTCAATGTTGGCTTACCTGGTCAAGCTTTGGCAGGATGGATTGCAGCTGTTTGGTTTGCCCTATCTTTTCCAACCATTCCTCGTTTTGCAATGTTACCGCTGACTGTCCTTGTAGCAGCAGTTGCCGGTGGTTTAATCGGTTTAATTCCCGGCTTGTTAAGAGCATTTTTAGGTACAAGCGAAGTTATTGTTACCATTATGATGAACTATATTGTTCTTTTTGCTGGAAATGAAATTATTCGGAATTTCCCTAAAAAACTAATGGTTGATTCCGAATCAAGTATTCCTGTTTCGGCAAACGCTAGCTATCGTCTAGACTTTCTTACAGAGCTTACTAAGTCACGTATGAATATTGGAATTTTCATTGCTTTGATTGCTGTTGCTGTAATTTGGTTTATCATAAAGAAAACCACACTTGGATTTGAAATTCGCTCAGTAGGTCTCAATCCAAATGCTTCAGATTATGCAGGGATGTCGGCGAAACGTACTATTATTCTTTCAATGGTGATTTCTGGAGCTCTTTGTGGTATTGGAGGAGCAGTTGAGGGTATAGGTACTTTCCAGAACGTTTATGTTCAAGCAGGATCTCTGGCTGTTGGATTTAATGGTATGGCAGTTGCTCTTCTTGCTAGCAACTCTCCTATCGGAATCATTTTTGCTGCGTTTCTACTTGGAACATTGCAAACTGGTGCGCCTGGTATGACAACAGCTACTATTCCTCCAGAACTTGTCAATATTGTAACAGCTTCCATTATCTTCTTTGTAAGTGCTCACTACATTATTGAAAAATATATCAAACCTAAAAAACGAATGAAAGGAGTAGAGTAAAGATGAATATTGTTGCTATTCTAACAATACTTGTATCAAATATGCTGGTCTATGCCGCTCCTCTCATTTTCACCAGTATTGGAGGTGCTTACTCTGAGCATGCTGGTGTTGTTAATGTTGGCTTGGAAGGCATCATGGTCATGGGAGCTTTTACAGGAGTTGTTTTTAACCTGACTTTCGCTGAAAGCTTAGGAGGAATGACTATTTGGCTTTCTCTTCTCGCAGGTGGTTTAGTTGGTCTCATTTTTTCTGCGATTCATGCAGTAGCAACCATTAATTTTCGTGCTGATCATGTTGTCAGCGGTACTGTACTGAACTTGCTGGCGCCAGCTTTAGCTGTCTTTCTTGTCAAGGCTATTTATGGAAAAGGACAAACTAATAATATTGATTTATCTTTTGGTAAATTTGATTTTCCGATTTTGTCTAACATTCCTGTTATTGGAGATATTTTCTTTAAGAATACTAGCTTGATGGGTTACATAGCTGTTGGATTCTCATTTTTAGCTTGGTTCATCATGTTTAAGACGAAATTTGGGCTTCGCTTACGCTCAGTAGGTGAACATCCTCAAGCTGCTGATACATTAGGGATTAACGTTTATCTCATGCGTTACTACGGAGTGTTGATTTCAGGATTTTTGGGAGGAGTAGGTGGAGCTTTATATGCTCAATCTGCTTCGGTTAATTTCTCTGCTACGACGATTGTCGGCCCTGGATTTATCGCTTTGGCTGCCATGATTTTTGGTAAATGGAATCCAATAGGTGCTATGCTTTCAAGTCTTTTCTTTGGACTTTCCCAAGCCCTAGCTGTTGTTTCTACTCAGATTCCTTTCCTTGCTCATATACCTGCGGTTTATCTTCGTATCGCGCCTTATGCGTTGACAATCATTGTTTTAGCCGCTTTCTTTGGTAAATCAGTTGCTCCGAAAGCGGATGGTATCAACTATATCAAGTCTAAATAAACCTTTACACCAGTTCCAAAGAACTGGTGTTTTTTGTGATTTGAAGAAGATACAATCATAGGAATAGAAAAAGCCTGCTTCGTCTGAAACAGGTTTTTTTAAGATTAGTTTGTTGCGATTTCATTTAGCAGGTCTTCTGCAGTGGTGGTCGGGTTAACGCGAACGCGGTTGAGTGTGAGCAAGCCATTGGATAGAGAAGCTAGACCGTTATTGGTCGTCAATCCCATCTTGTAGCCAAGGCTTTCAGCAATCTGCAAGGTTGCATCGCTGTAACGTCCAGATGGATAGGCAACGGTTGTTGTGGTTTGAGACAGTTCTTTGTCTAAGTAAGACTTGGAGTCTTTTAACTCAATTTTTTGTTGGTCTTCTGCAGTCGCTGAGAGGTCAGGATGGTTGACGGTATGATCTTCAAAAGACATGCCTTTGTCCTTCATTTCCTTTATCTCATCTAGCGTCAGCATATCTTCACGACCTGCTTGAACAAATCCAGTAATGACATTATTGGTTGCTTTCATGTCATATTTCTGGATAAGTGGAAAGGCATTAGTATAGAAATCCCTTAAACTATCATCGAAGGTCAGCCAGACAACTTTTTTGTTTTCTGGCAAGACATTCTCCGTCAGTACCTTGTATGCTTCTGCCGGTGTTAGTGGATAGTATCCTGCGTCTTTCAAGGCTTTCAGATGGCTTTCAAATGTAGCTGGATCTACAATCAAACCAGCATTAGCTGCTTCTGATGGGTCCATGACGTGAATGGCATGATACATCAAGATAGGAACTTGAACTGGCTGGTCTTGCTTAACCCATTTGACTTTGTCTTTACTGTTGTCATCCGAAGTCGTCTTTTTATCCCGAGTTGGAGCTGACGAAGTTTTAGATGAAGTATTAACCTGGTTCGTTGACACGTTATTAGCTTCTTTTTGGTTGTGCGAGTTTTGCAGCTTGGCTAGTAAAGAAAAGCCACCTACAATCAGGACAAGAAAAAGTAATAAACTCGTTAAAGAAAGCAAAATAGCTCTTTTTCTAGCTTTGCGTTGCTGCATGCGATTTCCTCGGTGTTTTCCTGTCATAATATCTCCTTTTTTTAAAAAATTACAATTCCTTGCGGAAATTTACATCTATTATAACAAATAAAGAAGTAGTTTTGTAGGCATTTTTATATAATTTTGTTATAATATTTTTTATACAAGAAATTTTCAAGGAGTGCTTCATGTCTATTAAAATAGCTTTACTTGGTTTTGGAACAGTGGCCAGCGGTGTGCCTTTTTTGCTGAAAGAAAATGGAGAAAAAATTGTTCAAGCAGCTCATTCAGAGATTGAGGTTGCTAAAGTTTTGGTCAAAGATGATGCTGAAAAAGATCGTCTTTTAGCAGCTGGAAATAACTTTAACTTTGTCACAAATGTTGAAGAAATTCTGAAGGATCCTGAAATTACCATCTTTGTAGAATTGATGGGACGAATCGAGCCAGCGAAAACGTTCATCACTCGTGCTCTTGAAGCTGGCAAGCATGTGGTAACGGCCAATAAGGACTTGTTGGCTGTTCACGGAGCAGAGTTGCTGGAAATCGCTCAAAAGCAAAACGTTGCTCTCTACTATGAAGCAGCTGTTGCTGGCGGGATTCCGATCCTTCGTACCTTGGTTAATTCACTGGCTTCTGACAAAATCACTCGTATCTTGGGTGTGGTCAATGGAACCTCTAACTTTATGATGACCAAGATGGTGGAAGAGGGTTGGTCTTATGAAGACGCTCTTGCTGAAGCACAACGCCTTGGCTTTGCTGAAAGCGACCCAACCAATGACGTAGATGGCATTGATGCGGCTTACAAGATGGTCATTCTTAGCCAGTTCGCTTTTGGTATGAATGTTAAGTTTGAAGATGTGGATCATCAGGGAATTCGTCATATCACACCAGAAGATGTGGCTGTTGCTCAAGATTTGGGCTATGTAGTCAAGCTGGTAGGTTCTATTGAAGAAACAGCATCAGGTATTGCAGCAGAAGTAGCTCCAACATTTTTGCCTAAAGCGCATCCTTTGGCTAGTGTCAATGGGGTAATGAACGCCGTCTTTGTCGAATCCATCGGCATCGGAGAATCCATGTACTACGGACCAGGAGCAGGTCAAAAACCAACTGCAACTAGTGTTGTGGCAGATATTGTCCGTATTAGCCGCCGTTTGAATGAAGGAACAGTTGGCAAGGCCTTTAATGAATTCAGCCGTGAGCTTGTGTTGGCTAAGCCAGAAGATGTGAAGAGCAGCTATTACTTCTCTATCTTGGCACCTGATTCTAAAGGTCAAGTTCTGCATTTGGCTGAGATTTTCAATGCTGAGGATGTTTCCTTTAAGCAGATTCTGCAGGAAGGTACTGACGGTAAGAAGGCTCGCGTGGTGATTATTACCCATGCTGTCTGCAAGACACAGCTGGAAAATGTCACTGCTAAGCTTAAAAAAGTTTCTGAGTTCGACTTGCTCAATACCTTCAAAGTATTAGGAGATTAAGATGAAAATTATTGTACCAGCGACCAGTGCCAATATCGGTCCTGGCTTTGACTCCGTTGGGGTAGCCCTGTCAAAATATCTGGAAATTGAAGTCTTGGAAGAAAGTCAGGAGTGGGTGATTGAGCATGACCTCAATCCGAGAATTCCTAAGGACCGACGCAATT
>CAUSZI010000014.1:0-36470 GCA_963536045.1 uncultured Streptococcus sp. | reverse complement strand
GAACCGAAATGAGTATCCTGATTTTGATGATTATGTGGATAAATACTTGAATTAAGGTTAAACTTGCTAACATAATTAGTTAAAGAAGTTTCTACCTACAGATAGAAAACAATTAAACCCGGGCTAATTGCTCGGGTTTAATCGCTATCTAATGAATTCTACTTTTCAACACGTGATTTGCTGGCAATGTCTGCTAAGATTTGCTCTACAAATTCGTCTACTGGTATTGTATGTGTTTCTTTTTGGCCGTAGCGGCGGACATTAACAGTACCGTCTTCTACTTCTTTGTCACCAACGATGAGCTGATAAGGAATCTTGCTAGTTTGTGAGGCACGAATCTTGTACTGCATCTTTTCATTGCGCTCATCCACATCAGCACGGACACCCTTGTCGCGCAGCTTTTTAGCCACTTGCCAAGCATAGTCGATATGGGCTTCGTTAGAAACTGGAATCAAGGTCACTTGATGCGGAGCCAGCCAGGTCGGGAAGGCACCCTTGTAGTTTTCAATCAAGATGGCTGTGAAGCGCTCCATGGTTGAGATAACTCCACGGTGAATCATAACTGGGCGATGCTCTTCACCGTCCGCTCCGACATACTTGAGGTCAAAACGCTCTGGCAAGAGGAAGTCCAGCTGGATAGTTGACAGAGTTTCTTCATTTCCAAGGGCTGTTTTAACCTGGATATCGAGTTTAGGGCCGTAAAAGGCTGCTTCTCCTTCTGCCTCAAAGTAGTCCACACCCATTTCGTCCAAGGCTGCTCGCAGCATGGTTTGGGCATTTTCCCACATCTCATCGTTATCAAAATACTTATGCGTATCCTGAGGGTCACGAAGAGAGAGACGGAAACGATATTCTGTCAAGTTGAAGTCAGCGTAAACGTCGATGATCAACTGCAGCGCACGTTGGAATTCCTCTTGAATCTGCTCTGGCGTTACAAAGAGGTGGCCATCGTTGAGAGACATTTCACGTACACGTTGAAGACCAGTCAGGGCACCAGATTTTTCGTAGCGGTGCATCATGCCAATCTCGGCGATACGGATTGGCAGCTCGCGGTAAGAGTGAACATGGTGTTTGTAAACTTGGATGTGGTGAGGACAGTTCATGGGACGAAGAACAAACTCTTCTCCATCACCCATATCCATGGTTGGGAACATATCCTCTTGATAGTGCTCCCAGTGGCCAGAAGTCTTATAAAGCTCCACAGAAGCCAAAGGTGGAGTGTAGACGTGTTGGTAGCCTGAAGCCAACTCTTTGTCAACGATGTAGCGCTCCAACTCACGACGAACAGTGGCACCATTTGGCAGCCAGAATGGCAAGCCTTGACCCACTTCTTGTGAAATCATGAAGAGATCCAGCTCTTTACCTAACTTACGGTGATCGCGTTCTTTAGCTTCTTCCCGCATTTGCAGATATTTCTTCAGGTCTTTCTTGTCAAACCAAGCAGTACCATAGACCCGCTGCATCATAGCATTGTCGCTGTTCCCGCGCCAGTATGCACCGGCCACGTTCAAGAGGTGGAAGATCTGGATTCGACCTGTAGATGGAACGTGAGGCCCACGGCAGAGATCCACATATTCACCCTGACGGTAGATGGCCAAACCGCCCTCATCTTCTGAGTGCTCTTCAATCAATTCCAACTTGTACGGATCGTTTTTGAAAATTTCACGCGCCTCATCCTTGGTCACTTCCTCACGGATGGACGGGAAGTTTTCTTTAACGATTTTCTTCATTTCTTCTTCGATACGAGGCAGGTCTTCATTTGAAATTTGCCCTGCTTCATTATCCGTATCGTAGTAGAAACCATCCTGAATGGCAGGACCAACGCCCAAGTGAATATCTGGGAAAAGACGGCGAGCTGCTTGTGCAAACAAGTGAGCAGCAGAGTGACGCAAGATGTCTAAAGCGTCTTCGTGGTCAGGTGTCACGATTTCAATGACACCATCTTCAGTGATGGCACGAGTCGTATCAATCAATTTGCCGTTAAATTTACCAGCCAAAGCTTTTTTAGCTAAGGAATTGCTGATAGATTGAGCAATTTCAAAAGTTGTAACGCCAGATTCGAATTCACGAACAGCGCCATCTGGGAAAGTAATCTTAATCATGAGTTTTCTCCTTTAATATCTATTCTATTTATATTGGACAATTTAAAGATTCGAGCAATCTCTTCCGCAGTCTGCTTTTCTGATTGACGACCATCTGTTATGAGGCTAGGATAGCCTAATCTCATCGCTTCCTTACGAACCATTTGAGCAAAAAGAATGTCTCGCTGCATCCAGTTTTCAAAAGCTTGCTCAGGATTGGTTGTTCCCTCTAAGACATAAGGAACCCATTCTCTCTGTCTATAATGCTTTTTCTGAAAATCAGCTGCCGGAGTCAAGCATAGATAAGAGGGCACTGGGCATTCAAGCTCCTTTACCAAGTGAGGCAAAAGTCCTGCCCCCTCCACCAAGAGAGGTCTATCTTGATTTTTTATCAAGTAAGATTTTACATAAGGAAAAATCTCTTCATAAAAGCGCCATTCTTCATCTGCCATCTCTTCTGGATTTCTCATCCAGATTTGTTCCGGATTTCTGTCCTGTCTAAGAAGGCAAATCGGCTGTGAGTCTGCACTTGCTTGACTCATCATCTCGTCTACCAAATCATCCAGTTTGATATGAAGCAGCTGATACTGTCTAGCAAGAAGTGAAGCAATTGTTGACTTCCCACTACAAGGCGATCCGCCAATCATATAAAGCACCATTCTCCCTCCTTCTGACAAAAGAAAAACGACATCCATAAAAGGACGTCGCAACGTGGTTCCACCTTCATTTATGCAAGCCAAAAGACTTACACCTCGAATCGGCTCTAACGTAGCCACCGTTTTATGTTTGCATAAAAGCTAATAGAGTAGTCCCAACTGCATCCTCTACGCGATTTCCAGCTCCACGCGCTCTCTAAAAGATTTCCTGCAGGTGATATGTCTCTAGAAAACATTATAGCACGATTGGAGAAATTTGCAAGAGCTATTGACCATCAAAACCAGAAAAACGATTGAGAGCCTCTTGACTCAAGATAGCTGCTTGACGTTTTTTACGGTGTTGCTCTGCCAAAAGCATTCCTCCCAAAGAAAGGAATAACAAGACATGAATATCCCTAGCATTATAAAGCGTGGAAGTGATTGGATTATAAATCTTGTCTCCTGAGTAAAAAAGTCCGTCAAAAAAGTTTTTGAATAGGTAATAATACTGAACCCCTGGAATCAAAAGAAGAAAGGGCAGTGAAAAGCCTTGGATCCGAGTATTTATATAAACAATCACTGCGCCAATCAAAGGAAGCAGCACAGCATAATAAAATAAATTAAGATTAGAAAGCCAGCTCAAAACACTTTCTACACTTTCTGTATTGTCTATAAGATATCTCCAAAGCTCTTGCAAAATCCAATCTGAAGCAATGAAAATGCCATAGAACAAAAGCAACCACGGCAACTGTTTGAGATATTTTTTCATAAGATTTCTCCTCTATTTCTAAACAAAACCTTGCATAAATAGCTATTGCCACAATGATGCAAGGCATGCTTCTATTCTAATAATTTAGTAATATTCCTGATTTTTTTCACTTGCTTACTCGAAGCTTTGAGGATACGAACGGAGCCATTGATTGGTAGAGAAATGACTTTTCCAGGCAGATAGGCCACTGTCTTGGCCAGACGCTTGGCAGCACTTTCCTCTGGGCTAAGCTCGTTATGGAATTCCTTGGAAATGGTTAAATCTAGATAAAACTCATAGACTCTGCGACCAAAATTCTCCGCTGAAATCTCGTAGAGCTTGTCTGCTAACTTCTGCTCATCCATATCAGGTGTCGCAATAATTGCTTCTAAAATAGCGCCTGATAAATCCCGCTCTTGGTAATAAAGAGTCCCAAAAATCTTGTCACTGATAACATTATCCAGATAAGGATTGCCATGGGCAATAATCGGTGTGCCGCTGGCTAAGCTTTCTAAGTAGGTCAAGCCTTGGGTCTCACTGGTTGACGCGGATATAAAGAAATCCGCAGCTTTGTAGTAAAGGGCCGTATCACTAGGAGCAATCATCCCCGTAAAGATGACAGCTTCTTCAATCTGAAGCTTGGCAACCAGTTCTTTCAAGTCTTCCGCATAGGGACCGTCGCCGACAATGACTAGCTTGACTTTGTCATTTTCTTCAAGGACGGCAGGCATCGCCTCAACGATAGCCTGGATATTCTTTTCATAAGAAATACGGGACAGACTGAGCAGCATAATCTCGTCTTCAGCAAGACCTAACTTGAAACGAAGCTTCTTGATATCCTCACGCGAAATTTCCGGCCGCTCAAACTTCGCCAGCTCAATCCCTGTCGGAATCACCCGTTTTTCTGCTTCGATTTTATAATTAACCAAAAGGTCATAAACAATCTCGCTAGGGCAGATAACCCCATCCAAGTCACTCATGAAACCACGGACGATGTACTTGACCATGCTAGGACGGATGACCATCCCCTTGGCAATATAGTGCACATAATCCTCATACTGGGTATGATAGGTATGTACTACCGGAATCCGCAGCTCTTTGGCAATCCAAATCCCCAGCAGCCCTAGTGAAAACTCAGTCTGGGTATGAATAATATCCAGCTGGTACTGACGGGCAATTTCTAAGGCGTGAGAAAAGCCTCGGTAAGCCACTCTTCGGTCCTTAAAGGCAAAGAAAGGTACGCTGGGAATCCGAATAATCTGCCAATCCTCATAACGATTGACATCCTTGTCCGTCGTCGTAAAAATAAATACCGTGTGACCTAGTTTTTCCAGCTCCGTCTTCAAAGTCCGAATACTGGTAGCAACCCCAGAAACCTGAGGAAAATAGGTATCTGTAAAAAGACCAATACGCATCTTACATCTCCAAAACTGTTTGATAAGCCTCAACTAACTGACCTGAGACATCGTCAATGGACCGGCTTTTAGCCACCTGATAACCTGCTTCACGCTTGTCCACCTTTTTATCTAGGATATTTCTCAGAGACTGGACAAACTCATCTACATTGTTGCAGAGCTCGGCTGAACGCTCATCCACCCAGCCATGATAAACTGGAATATCGCGCAACACAACATTCTGCTCACTAGCCAAGGCTTCCAGGACAACAATTCCTTCAGTTTCCTCATAGGACGGGAAAAAGAAGGCATCTGCTCCAGACATGGCTCCCTGAAATACCGCTCCCTTAAAATAGCCAGGGAATTCAACATTATCAGGATGGTCAAAGAGAACCAGACGGCGAATCTTGCGCGGAATCAGCCAGAGATTGATAGAGCCCAGCCAGATAAAGCGCACATCAGGCATCCTGCGGGCAACCTCTACAAAATCCTCAATCCCCTTGCGGCGGAAATAAAGGCCAGCACAGACGACCACCTTCTGCCCTTCTTCAATCTTAAAATACTTTTTAAAAACTTCTTCCTTGCGAGCATCTTTCTTATACTTAGGCAGGTCAATACCGTTTGACACAGCCACCATGGGTGTAGTGACCCCATAGGACTGGATCAGCTGCTTGGAATACTCCGACGGTGTGATAATGAAATCCGCCTTTTTATACATGTGAGTCAGATATTTACCAAAAAGCGGAGCAAAGAGATTGGATCCAATAAAGGAATTTTCAAAGTCCTCCTTGGTCGAATGCCCATGCATAATCACTTTTTTATTGCCCCTCTTGGCAGCATGCAGAAGAAGCAAGCTACGGGGACCATAGGTATTGATGTGGACCACATCATAATCTCCTAAAACGTCCGTCGTATAAGGAATCCCAGCCAAATCCAAGGCATGCATCTGATGCTGGAGGGCTCGGCCGATTCCTGATTTCTCCAAAACGGACTTTCCTTCAAGATACAGTAATACTTTCATACTTCCTATTATACCTAAAATAAAATAAAAAGGAAATCCACAAGGGCAAATGGGGTAAAAAATCCATCCAAAGCCTGATAAGGCTTAGAAAAGTACCCCTAGCTAAATGGAAACACAAAAAAGCTGAGGTACTACACCTCAGCCTCGCTTCATAGTCATGAAAATCTCTTAAAGCAGTCATCGACTTAGTCTCTTCGCTCGCTTTTCAAGCTCAGAGAAGTTCCTAATCAGACTTGCAGATCACCGCTTATTTCCGAGTTGATTTACGCTCGCTAATGCTGTGAGCTAGGAGAACTTCGCGTTCTTCCAATTCTTCCTTATGCATAATCTTAGTCAGCATGCGCATACTGATAGCGCCGATGTCATAAAGAGGCTGACCGATTGTGGAAAGGTTAGGACGAGTGAAACGAGCTACTTGCGAATCATCACTGGTAATGATTTCAAAATCTTCTGGAACCTTGATGCCTTGATCAGACAGACCATTTAAGAGACCTGCTGCCAGTTCATCTCCTGTGACAAAAGCTGCTGTTGCTTTGGAAGCAATGACACGCTCTGCCAAGTGGTAGCCATCATCATAAGAATATTTTGATTCAAAAACCAAGCCTTCGCTGTATGAAAGCTTCTTGTTCTTCAAGCCATCTTTATAGCCTGATAGACGGATTTTCCCGTTGATATCATCTACGAGCGGTCCGCTGACAAAGGCAATTTTCTTATTGCGCTTAGCCAGTAATTCTACAGCATCAACTGTTGCTTGCTTGTAGTCAATATTGACGCTCGGAAGCTGATGCTCCACATCGACAGTACCCGCCAAAACGACCGGTGTACGCGAACGTGAAAACTCTGAGCGAATTTTCTCTGTCAGATGATAGCCCATGAAAATAATGCCATCCACCTGTTTAGAAAAGAGGGTATTGACAACGGATACTTCCTTATCATCATCTTCATCACTGTTAGCCAAGACAATATTGTATTTATACATTTCAGCAATATCGTCAATCCCTTTTGCCAAGGTTGAGAAATAGCTATTGGTAATATTTGGAATGACAACGCCGACGGTTGTAGTCTTCTTGCTGGCTAGTCCACGTGCTACTGCGTTTGGACGATAGTCAAGACGATCAATGACCTCTAAAACTTTTTTACGTGTGTTTTCTTTGACGTTCTTGTTTCCATTCACTACCCGACTGACTGTCGCCATCGAAACTCCCGCTTCACGGGCGACATCATAAATGGTTACTGTGTCGTCTGTGTTCATATAGTTTCCTTTCTTCTATTGAAAATATCGTTTTCACTTTCCTACATTCACCATTTTATCACTTCTTGTAAACACTTTCAAGTATTTTGATAAGTTTTTGAAAAGTCTTGCTTTTTTTGACATTTTTTGCCAAAATAGAGGCATAGAAAGAAGGTTGTGACCATGACAAAAATCCAACAAATCACCCACTATCTCGAGAATGAGAAGCTAGATGCTGCTGTTCTGTCTGATCCAGTCACTATCAATTATCTGACTGGTTTCTACAGTGACCCGCATGAGCGGCAGATGTTTTTGTTTGTCTATCCTGACCATGAGCCCCTGCTCTTCGTTCCTGCTCTAGAGGTTGAGCGTGCTTCAGGAGCTGTTCCCTTTTCAGTTCTTGGCTATATGGACTCGGAAAATCCTTGGCAGAAGATTAAAGCAGCCCTTCCGGCTAACTCCTTCAAGACTGTCGCTCTTGAGTTTGATAACTTGATTTTGACCAAATATCATGGATTGAAAACTGTCTTTGATAGTGCAGAATTTACCAACCTGACACCTTACGTCAACCGCTTGCGCCTGATTAAGTCTGCCGATGAAATCCAGAAAATGCTGGTAGCTGGCCAATATGCTGACAAAGCTGTTAATATCGGTTTTGACAATATCTCACTGGACAATACTGAAACAGATATCATCGCTCAGATTGACTTTGCCATCAAGCGAGAAGGCTATGAGATGAGCTTTGAAACTATGGTGCTGACGGGAAATAATGCAGCTAATCCTCACGGTATTCCCGGAGCCAATAAAGTCGAAAACAACGCCCTCCTGCTCTTTGACCTTGGCTGCATGGTTAATGGCTATGCCAGCGATATGACGCGGACTGTTGCTGTTGGCCAGCCGGACCAGTTCAAAAAAGATATCTACCATCTGACATTGGAAGCCCAGCAAGCTGCTCTTGACTTTATCAAGCCAGGCGTCACAGCTCATGAAGTAGACCGCGCCGCTCGGCAAGTCATCGAAAAAGCGGGCTATGGTGAGTATTTCAATCACCGCCTCGGCCATGGTATCGGTATGGATGTTCACGAATTTCCATCAATTATGGAAGGCAACGACATGGTCATCGAAGAAGGCATGTGCTTCTCTGTTGAGCCTGGTATCTACATCCCTGGCAAGGTCGGTGTCCGCATTGAGGACTGCGGCTATGTCACTAAGAATGGTTTTGAACTCTTCACCGAAACTAGCAAGGACTTGTTGTATTTTGAATAGAATTTTATAAGCCTATGTTATTTCTTGAATAATTATTGGGCTTGGCAAAGGCCTTCTGGTTATTTGTGCTATCATTGTCGGACATCGTTATAGCTCTCTTGGTCCTTGCGCATTTATAATTTCAAAAAACGATAGAAAAGTTTCTGTCGTTTTTTCTTGTTTCCTAGTAATTATAATAAGTCATTTAGATTCACCCACTTTTTCTCCAATGAAGTCGTCTCTAGAGACATTCCGAAAAACTCAATTACTCAGCTCTAACCATTTTTTACACCAGCAAGATGTTTTCATCATTGAGAAGAGAAAGATTCACAAATCCTTATCATATCAGAGGTTTTTATCCCTTCTTGCCCTTCTGATTTAAAAATGTTATAATTTTTTATGAAAAATTGTCTAAAAATTCTAATCTTTGCTGTTAAGGAGGTTTGGATGCTCTTTAAAAAGTCAGAAAATCACAGATTTTCTCGCTATATCTGCCTGCTCTTGCTTCTCGTCATTTTTCTGGCTTTCTCCCTCTTTTTAGCTGTATCCCTGGGATCTGTCACTATTGACATACAAGATACTTACCAGATTATTTTCAGCAAGCTCGGCTTTTCCCTCGGCACAGGCAAACTATCGCCGTCCACAATCGCGATTGTTTGGAACATGCGGGTTCCAAGAGTGCTCTTGGGAATCCTAGCTGGTGCTGGCCTTTCTGTCTGTGGTAGCGTCATGCAATCTACTGTCAACAATCCCATCGCAGAGCCTTATATCCTAGGAATTTCAGCGGGTGCAACCTTCGGAGCCACACTGAGCATTATCTTAGGGCTCAAATCCATTACTGGCACAGGTGCCTTTATAGGAGCCATTCTGGCATCAGCCGTGGTCCTTTTTATCGCATCCATGCAGGGAAAAATGACGACAAGCAGTCTGATTTTATCAGGAACAGTTGTAAATGCCCTTTTTATCGCCTTTTCCAACTTTATCATTTCTGTCGGTGCTAATGCTGACAGCCTTATGACAATCAAGTTCTGGACTATGGGCTCACTGGCCGGAACTTCTTGGTCAGATCTTGCCTTGCCGGCTCTTGTTGTTGGTCTCTCCTTTTTGTTTTTCTGTTCCCAGTATCGTACTTTCAATACTATGATGATGGGGGACGAAGCAGCTCTGACACTGGGGGTACCTCTGCGTTTTTACTGGTTCCTCTATATCACAGTTGTCGCAATAATGACTGCGGTGCTGGTTGCCTGCTGCGGCATTATCGGCTTCGTCGGACTAATCACTCCGCACATTGCTCGAAGATTAGTCGGTACCAACTACAAAAGGCTCTTTCCTATCGCTACCCTGCTCGGCTCTCTCTTTCTTGTCTGGGCAGATGTTTTAGCTCGAATTTTGGTCAAAAATGCCGAGCTGCCGATTGGGATCTTTACCGCTTTGGTTGGCGCACCCTTCTTTATCTACATTGTAGCCAAAAGCCGAAAGGAGGTAAGCAGCTGATATGGATCTAACTTGCCAAAATATCCACTATGCTGTCGGCCAAAAAGAAATCTTAAGAGGGATTTCACTCACGGTCGAGGGAAATCAGTTTCATACCATTTTAGGGCCAAACGGAAGCGGCAAAACTAGTCTGCTCAAAACCATCTACCGCCAAATCAAACCCGACAGCGGGGACATTTATCTAAACGGTAGGCCACTTGAACAGGTCAGCATAAAAAAAGCAGCCCAGAAAATAGCCGTTGTAACTCAGTTTAACCATCTTCAGTTTGACTGCACTGTCCAAGAAATCGTCATGCTGGGTAGGACGCCGCATCTGTCCCTTTTTCAAAAAGAGAGCGAAAAAGACTATGCCCTCGTCCGTCATGCCTTGAGGCAGGTAGACATGCTAGACAAGGGAGAGAGAACCTATCTATCCCTGTCTGGTGGTGAGAAGCAAAGAGTCCTGCTGGCACGTGCTTTGGCCCAGCAGCCAAGCCTGCTGCTCCTAGACGAGCCGACCAATCATCTGGATATCAAATACCAGCTGGATATGCTGCGTATCGTCAAAGACCTGAACATCAATGTTTTGGCTGTTTTACACGATATCCAACTGGCTTGTCGGTATTCAGACTATTTGTACCTCATGAAGGGAGGTGAGATTGCATACCAAGGCGCTCCAAAGGAGGCCATCACCCATGATTCACTGCAAGCCGTTTACGGTATTCAGAGCAAAGTGATCTGGACCAAGGATCGACAGGCCATGATTCAGTATCTATAAGAGCCTGCTCTCAGCTTTATCTATACAAGCTCCAAGCCCAAGAAAGGAAGGCAATATGAAAAAAACACTCAGTATCTTACTCGTCGCAACTGCTGCACTGACAATGGCAGCCTGCAATTCTTCATCTAAGGAAAGTACGAAAGAAAGCTCAACTTCACAATCTTCCTCCAAAACAGAAAGCGCGAAAAAGAGCACAGCAGAGACAAAATATCCAGTGACAATCAAAACTTACGATGCCGAAGGTAAGGAGATTGATCAGGTCTTTGAAAAGGCACCGGAAAAGGTCATCACCAACAACCTTTCGACGACCGAAATCTTGATTGAACTAGGATTGAAAGACAAGATCGCCGGTATGCTCAATCCAGACAATGATGTCACAGATAAATACAAGGCTGATATTGCCACCATTCCACAAGTCGGCGACAAGAAAACCGTATCACAGGAAACTGTGCTATCCTATGAGCCAGACGCTCTTCTTGGCCGAAACATGATGTTTTCCGAGAAGTCTCTGGGGACAGTCAGTGCCTGGAATGAAAACAAAATCCCTGTTTATACACAGAAGGCTTCCTTGTCCAATACCAAGCAAGATCTAGGTAATATCGTTGAAGATGTCAAGAATATAGGAACCATCTTTAATGTCCAAGACAAGGCCAATCAGTATGCTGACCAACTGCAGGCAAGAATTGACAGTGTCAAGAAGACCAATAAGGCTAGTCAAGGGGAAAAGAAAAAAGCGCTCATCATGTGTGCCTACAACGATGAGACTTTCGGTGCCTATAAATCTGCCCTGCAGGAGAGCCTGCTTAACCAGCTCGGCTATACCAATGTAGCGACTGGAACCTCTGACTTGACCTTGGAAAATCTGGTCTCTATGGATCCTGAAGTCATCATCTACGTAACCAGCGACCGCAACAAGGCCATGGATGAGCAAGCAGTTGATCTAATGAAAGCCAATCCAGTTCTGGAAGATGTACCAGCGGTCAAAAATCAGAAGATCATGACCATCTCCTATGATGAGTTCATGGATTATGGTCCTGCTGTAATTGACTCACTTGAGAAAATCAATGACTTTGTCAATAAATAAGACCTTTGTCTGGGAGGGGATCACTGTCAATATTGCCCTGCCCCAGGATTATGACGGATCACGAGCTTATCCAGCAATCTTGCTAAATGATGGACAGATAAACTACCTAAGCAAGCTTTCTCCATCAGTAATCTTGATCGGACTGATATCAAACAACAGGCTAGACGATTTTACACCCTGGAAAGCCGATGCCCTAAAGCTTGGCAATCCTGATTTTGGCGGCAAAGCAGATAGCTACCATCAGAAACTATTCTACGGTATATTAGCAGAAATCAGACAGCACTACCTACTGGATGACAAGAGAATTGCCTATGGTGGCTACTCTCTCGGTGGATTAGCAGCTGTTTACAGTCTCTATAGTGTCTGCGAAGTTCCCTGTGTTTTTTCTATCTGCGGTTCCTTTTGGTACCCAGGTTTTAGCGACTATTGCCGGACACAGGACTTGAAAAACAAGGACTGTCTGGTTTATTTGCAGAATGGAAAGACAGAAGGTGCGAATCACTCGAACCGACTTTCCAAGGCTCCTTTCTATGCTGCAGAAATTCATCGCTTGATTCAGAAAGAAATCCTTACCACCTGCTCCGTCTTTGATCCTTATGGACATCATGAAGCCATCAAAGAGCGCTATGCCGCCTTTGCCGACTGGCTGGCCACACAATGGCATATCGACTAATGAAAATCCCCTTTGTCACTTACAGCAGCTGACAAAGGGGATTTTTAGTTTATTGCTGTACGTAAAAAAGACTCTTACCAGTAAAATGGTAAAAGTCTTGAGTAGAAAGATTTATTCAGTTTTCTCCCCTGCCTCTAGTTTCAACAAAAAGGCTTTTTTATCAAGACCGCCGGCATAGCCGGTCAATTTGCCGTCGCTTCCGACAATCCGGTGACAGGGAATCAGAAGGGAAATCGGATTATGACCGATAGCGCCACCGACTGCTCTAGCCGAGCCAATTTTTCCATACTCAGCCTGCAATTCTCGCAAAATATCTGAATAGGTAGCCGTTTGCCCATAGGGAATCTTCTGCAGCACTGTCAGAACCTTGCTTCTGAACTCAGTTACTTGGGGTGCCAATGGAATTTCATTTATTGCGGGATTTTCTCCCTTAAAATAAGCATCCAGCCAAGCAGAGACGCGTCGGCTGATTTCTGTCTCCTCCTGCTGCGCTTGCTCCAGATCATAGCCTGCCCCAAAATATTTCTGATTCTCCAGCCAAAGCCCCAACAAGGCATTTGCGTCTGTCAAGATGAGAATCCGGCCAATCGGCGATGTATAATAAGTCTTGTACATATTTTTTCTTTCTTTTAGCTTCTTGATAAGCCTTATTATACCACTCTTGTCTTAACTTTTGCCACAATCCCATCTGGGTCTGTGACTTCTAGCTCTTGGGAGCTAATCCATCGGACTGGCGCTTGCAAGTCCTGAGCATTTTCATAAATAGCTACTAGGTCTTCTTTCCCTTCTACTTGCGCTTCAAAATAGGCTAGTCCCATTTGCTTAGGTTGGCGATGATTCAAGTGAGAACCTCCCCACTCATTGACGGCTAAATGATGATGGTAGTTCCCTGATGCCAACCAGCTAGCAGAAGGTACAGAAAATTTATCCGCCAAGCCTAGAAGCTTTTGGTAAAAATGACTGGCAGCTCTGCTATTTTTCACAGACAGATGGACATGGCCCATACGAGTGCCTTCCGCAATACTAAATGGTTGGACTTCCTGACCTAGTTCATAGATTTCTTGAGCCGCGAGCGCTTCCGTCACTCCGATAATGCGGCCATCTTCTCGAATATCCCAATCAGCCTGAGGTTTATCCCGATAAAGCTCAATGCCATTGCCTTCTGGATCCTCCAGATAAATGGCTTCACTATAACCGTGGTCTGCCCCTCCAACCATAGGAACTTTATTCTCTGATAAATGCTTAAGGATATCCGCCAAAGCTTGACGACTTGGAAGCAAAAGCGCCAAATGATAAAGACCGTAAGCCGACTTGACGGGCTGTCGGTCACTGGTTGCTAAGAGTCTCACCAGCGCTTGTCCGTCCCTGCCCAAAGCCACCTGTCCGTCCTGCTCTTCCAAAAGCTCCAGCCCTAAAACACGCTGATAAAAGTCCTTTTGTCTTGCTAAATCGGCAACATAAAGTGCCACCTCTCCTAGATAAATCTTGCTTTGATATTCAAAAGTCATGTTCTTTCTCCTCTCTTTAATTTTAAATGTCAGGAGTGCTCCTGCTCCATCTTTTTTTATTTCTCCAAAACAGAGATAGGTTCCTTGATATGGTTTTCCACATCTCTATTTGCTCCGAAGGATTATTCAGATTGTAATTATTTTTATTACATCTATTAGTATAGCACATCTTAATGTAATGTCAACAATTACATCTTGCAAAATTCTTAACAAAAAACAATCTGCTCACTGGGAAACAGATTGTTCTTTAATTTCTTTTTCGGTCGCTGCGACAACTTCGTCAAGGCTGGTCTGAGCCAACTCAGCTTCCATGGCTGCCTGAATAGCCGCCAAGCGGTCGTCTAAGACATTGTGGATGTTCTTGCCGATAGGACAGTCTGGATTGGGCTTGTCATGAAAGCTAAAGAGCTGGCCACTCTTGCCCAGACACTCAACCGCGCTATAGACATCCAACAGGCTAATGTCTTTCAAATCTTTGGCAATCTCTGCTCCTCCAGTCCCACGAGCAACGGTAATCATCCCGGCATTCTTGAGCTGGGACAGGGTCTTGCGAATAATAACTGGGTTGACGCCGACACTGCCAGCAAGAATATCACTTGTCAGTTTTTGTTTTTTCCCCTCCAAAGCCAGTACAATCAGCATATGGGTGGCAATGGTAAAACGGCTAGAAATCTGCATTTTTTCTCCTCCCTCATCATTTTCTCTCACTATTATATCTCAAAAATGGTGTAACTTCAAGAGTTACGACTGGACTTTAAGAAAGCTGCAATCTCATCTGCATAGCCTTCCCGCTCACTGATTTCCCGCAGCAGGTCGTGGTTGTGGGTATGATGGATACCATTGACCAAACTTTCCTGATAAATCTCATAGTAAGGCAAGTGGAGCTCCCGAGCCAATCGCAGCTCCTGCTCCACATCGTAGGCCACGCGCCGAAGGTCGACATCAGCCAGACCCGTCTCATCAATCTCTAAAATGGCATACTGGGCTCGCAAGTCCTGACGCAAAGCTGAATCTAGAAAGAATGGCTGACCAATAGAGCCAGGATTGATAATCAGCTGCCCCTGAGTCCCGTAGCGGAGAAACTGCTGGTGAATGTGACCATAAACAGCGATAGCACAGTCATTCCCCTCAAAAAGGCGGTCGAAATTGTTCTGCTCGCCAATATGAATCAGCTCCCGCCCCCAATTCTTATCTGGCAGATGGTGGCTGACTGCAATCTTCAACCCCTCTACTTCTGTTAGGATTTGCAGAGGAAGTTCCTGCATACGGTCAATCTCTTCTGGACGGATTTCCTCTAGAACAAAATGGCAGAGCCGGGTCAGGTAGAGATGGCTGGGACGTGTCAAGTCTAACTTTTGATGCAGGGCATGCCAGAGACTGTCTTCCCAATTCCCCCTGACCTGGAGACTGATGGGCAGCTGCTCCATCCTATCTAAGATATTTCTGCGACCGGTTCCTGGCAGGAGCAAGTCTCCCAAAAACCAATAATCTGTTACCTGCTGGCTTTCCGCATCCGCCAGTACTGCTTCCAAGGCTGTGCTATTCCCATGCACATCGGATAATAAGGCAATTTTTCGTATCATCGTATATCTTTCTCTTTCTTTACAAGGAATATTATATCAAAGTTCAAAAAAACTTCCACCTCACAAGTGAGGGAAAGCTTTGAAATGTTTTTATAAATTAATCAACAGACTTGAGCGCTTCCAGCATATCCACCCGTCTGAGGCGGTAATTGACAAAGAAGCCAAGCAAGGTCAGAATAAGAGTCACTGCTGTTAGAGGAAACAGATAGACTGAGGGACTTACTTGAGGGGTTAAGCTGATAATGCTAGGCGCAACCTTCTCAATCAAAAAACGATGCAGGAAGAAACCGCCTAGAAGCCCAACTGCCATCCCAATCACTGACAGAATAATGGTCTCTCGATAGATATAAAGAGTCACTTCCTTATTATGAAAGCCCAAAACCTTGATAGTGGACAGCTCGCGAATCCGCTCGGCCACATTGATATTTGTCAGATTATAGAGAATGACGACTGCTAAAAGAATGGAAATCAGGACCAAAACCAGCATCGTATTATTAAGAGAATCAGCTAGAACGTTGAACTGCTTCACCATGCTAGCGTTTTGTGAGACACTCTTGACAGACTTGAGACTCATAAATTCATTGGCCTTGTCCACAATATTCTTACTAGAAGGGTTCTTGAGTCGCACTAGATAAGCGTTTTTCTCGGGCTTTTTCCCATAAATCTTCTGGTAGTCAGTCGCCTTCATAAAGGCAAAATGCCCAAAATGATTCTCACTGACTGCTGCGAGCTTGACAAGCTTGCCACCCAGCTCTATACTGCCACCAGAGCTAACTCCAGCTATACGGGCCAATTTATCCGAAACAACTACACCGTCCTTGAGAGTCAGCTTTTGCTGGTTGTCAGGACTTTCCAGAGAAATAAAAGGTTCAAAATTTTCCTTGTCCGTAACCATTAAAGTGACTGATTCTGTCTCTTTTTTTCCTTTGTATTTCTCTGTTAGGGTTTCACTATGGATCTCCTGATAATCAGCAATCGAGTCATTTGCCAGCATCTTTTTCAGCTTGTCTTGCTCAGCTTGATTCTCCCCAGGATTGACAGCGACAATCAAGTCGTATCGCAGAATCTCCTCAAACTGACGTTTTGGAATACCACCAATAGAAGATTGGAGTCCTAGACCGGCAAAGAGCAGGGCAACAGAACCCGCCACACCAAAGATGGTCATAAACATCCGCTGCTTATAGCGAAAGATATTGCGAGCTGTGACTTTCTGAGTAAAGCTAAGGCGCCGCCAGATAAAGGACAGTCTTTCCAAAAAGATCTTGGAGCCTTTGACCGGTGGCTTGGGCAAAAGCAAGTGAGCTGCTTCTTCTGTCAACTCCCGTCTTGCCAACAAATAGGCAGGGAGAACACTGGATAGAAGGGAAAGTCCCAGGGCCAGTAAACTATAGGAAATATAAAAATATGCATGAGGGGCAGAGAGCACCATCCCTCTGGTAATAATAGAAGAAATCACTCCAGACAAGAAATAATGTCCCAGCAGAATCCCTACGAGGGTACCTAGACTCCCCGCCACCAAACCGTAAAGAGCAAACTTGCGAATGATATCGCGGCTATGATAGCCTAGAGCTTTGAAGACGCCTGCATTTGTTCGCTCCTCATCGACAAAGCGAGTCATGGTGGTAAAGGTCACCATAGCTGCCACCAAATAGAGCACCACCGGGAAGATATTGCCAATCGACGCAATACTATTCATGGAGTTTTTATACATATGATAGCCATTCCCACCTGGCAGAGACTTGCGGTCATAGCTATGATAGGTCGGCTCTTTCAAACGATTCAGGTCTGTCTTAGCGTCAGCTATCTTGTCCTTGCTAGCTGATAAGTCTTTCTCTGCCTGTGCTAGCTCTGCTTTTTTCTGATTGAGTTGAGACTCAGCTTCCTGAATCTGCTGCTGGCTCTGGCTGAGCTGTGCAGGAGGGAGGATAGAAGCGGCTTGGGCTGCTTCTAGCTGGTTTTTTTGCTGGTCCAGCTGATTCTGAGCCTGCTCTAATTGTTTTTTACCTTGGGTCAGCTCGCTCTCAGCCTGAGCAATCTTATCTTGGCCCTTCTGAATGGTGCTTTTGGCATCTGCCTCTAATCGCTTAAAGCGAGCCACTCCGTTATCTTCCAGGCTCTTGTCCAAAGCAGTCTGGTGCTGCTCCAAACGCTCCTGATAGCTTTCAGAGAAGGGGGCCAGCTTTTTTAAATCATGATAGCGCAGGCGGACAATACTGTAAACATCTGTATCAAAGGCCTTGGGGCTTACTACAGCATAGGCTGATAAAGCCCCGCTACCACTAGTCGCATTGCCCAGATTTCTATCAGACCATAGCTCCGCCGAGTTGACAAAACCCACAATCTTATAGGTCTTGTTTTTCAGAACTGACCGACTGCCTGCTTTTTCAGTCAGATCAATCTCCTGACCAATTTTATATTTTTTAGACCAAAAGCTAGCCAGGGCAATTTCTTGCTCTTTCTTAGGAAGACGACCGGAGGTCACTTGAAAGTTTGAAATATCCTTGGTATCTGAGAATACTCGGAGGGCCTCCTCGTCTACGGTGACATCTGTCAGATAGCCAAACTCGACATCAGCTCCCTTGATAGCTTCCAGCTCTTTCTGATCCGCTTTATCCAAACCATAGTCCGCCATAACAACCAAGTCCATAGTTCGCTGCTCTTTCAAATAATCTGTTGCTGTTCTGCGCATATTGGGAGGAGCGACCTTGAGCCCCACGAGAGCTAGAGAACCCAGCATCATGAGGATTAAAATAGATAGGAAACGTCCTTTAGAGCTAGTGAAGGAGCGCAGAATATCTTTCCAATAAATCTTTCTCTTCATATCAATACTCCAATGTACTTATATCCTGAGGCTCTTCATTGACTGTAACACTCTTGACTCTCGCGTCATGCATGCGAATAACCCGGTCAGCAATGGGAGCCAAGGCAGCATTGTGGGTCACGATAATCACCGTCGCCCCTTGATTGCGGGACATATCCTGTAAAATTTGCAGCACTTGCTTGCCGGTATTGTAGTCCAAAGCCCCTGTCGGCTCATCGCAGAGCAAAATCTTAGGATTTTTTGCCACAGCCCGAGCAATAGAGACCCGCTGCTGCTCCCCACCTGACAACTGCGCTGGAAAATTATTGAGGCGATTTTCCATACCAACTGCGGTTAGAACGGCCACTGGATCTTGAGCATCTTTGACGATTTCAGAAGCCAATTCGACATTTTCCTTGGCCGTCAGGTTGGGCACCAAATTGTAAAACTGAAAGACAAAGCCTACGTCATTGCGGCGATAGTCCGTCAGCTGGTGGGAATTGTAGTCAGCAATATTCTGGCCGTCTATCAGGATATCTCCCTCATCATTGGTATCCATACCTCCAAGAATATTAAGCACTGTTGACTTACCAGCACCAGAAGCACCCAGGATAATTACCAGTTCCCCCTTTTCAATCTCAAAAGAAATATCATGATTGGCGACAATCTCCGTGTCACCTACCTGATAACGTTTAAAACTATGTTTCATTTCAATATAAGCCATGTCATCATCTCTCCTTTTCAAAACTCGTTTCCTTAAATCAACAAGGTGTTGATTCTAAATCACAGATATTATATAATGAGCTTAGACAAAAATCAATAACCAAAAATCAACAAAGTGTTGATTTAAGTAAAAAGGAAGAAAAATGGTCCAGAAACGAAAAACTAGCACTAAGGAAGACATCAAGGAAGCCTTGATTCAACTACTATCAGAGGAAAGGTTTGATAATATCTCCATCAGCAAACTCTGCAAACGGGCTGGGATTAACCGCGGCACCTTCTACCTCCACTACCAAGATAAATATCAGATGGTTGATAGTCTCAAAAACGACATTATCTCCCAACTTTCTAGTTATAGCATGTTTGAAGCGGAGAACGAATATCCCAAAAAGTTAATGATAGCAAAATTTCATATACTGCGCGCTAATGAACGTCTTATCAATGCCCTGACCAGAAGCCATTATATTGACTTTCGCGGGGCTATTCGGGAGTACATAACCAGTATCATTCTGAGTGACATGCAAAAGGCTGCTACCCAGCGTTTTTTAGAGGAGAACTTTCACATCCCTCAGAAATACGCCTTGGAAATCTTCCTATCCAGTGTTGAGGGGATTATTTCTCTTTGGATAGCCGGCGGAGCTCAAGAAGAACCTGAAGAACTCACTGACATAATTTTGACTACTTATAACTATGATTATTTAAGATAAAGGCTCTAGCTTGAAGGATAGCATGGACAAGAGTCGTTTTTTCCACTATGAAAGGCCGAACATTTTGCTCGGCCTTCTTTTTATTTTAGATTAGTTTTTATTTGTTTTCTTCAAAAGGAAGAAGACTCCTGCTAGGATAATCAAACCTGTAAGGCCCATGATTGTGACTTGCTCACCTGTTGATGGCAGGTCTTTTTTCTTAGCTTTGACAGACCGCTCATTTCGATACTGCACTTGATAAACAGAGAAATGATTGGTCGTGAAGCTGATGGTCTGGTTTTGATTAACCGTTACATCAAATTTCTCAACTTGTTTGCCATTTTCATCCAGAGCATAGACGGCATCTACTGGCAAGTCTTTGCGAACTGGAATCGTCACAAGTGTTGGACTGACCTGATGCACCGGCTGACCATTCGGATCGGTCAAGCTAATGTCATAGGTATCTGTCGGCTGAATCTTGCTTTCCAGTTTTTTCACTGACAGCTGAAGACCGGACTTGACCAAGTCAGCATTTTTCAAGCGAATGCCAGTTGCGACATCTACCAAGCTGTCATCTTCTACATTGACTTCCGTCCGTGTATCCGAACTACTAGAAGTTGCTGAAGAAGAATTTGACGAACTTTGAGATGACAAAGAACTGCTAGAATCTTTGCTGGAGCTAGATGGAGTGTTTTTTGTTGCTTCCTTGATTTTAGCTTCCATTTCTGCTTCTAGCTCTTTCATTTCCTTAAAGACTTGGGCTGCTCGAGCCTGTGTTTCCTCAGTAACTTTGGCTGAAGAGTCTGGCAGAGCTGCATTGGCTGCATCTAGAGCATTTTGCTCCTCAATAAAGCGGGCTTCCAAGGCCTTCCACTTGTCTTGGACAGAAGTTCCAAAGAGGTCCTGATGCTTGGCCGCCATATCGTAGATATGAGATGCTACCCAGTACCAAGAGTCTGGACTGTAGCTAGTTGTGTTTACCTTATAAGCATCGTAAGTATCCGTGATATTCCCATTATAAGGCAGGTAAGGTGAGAAGCGCGGACTGCCTACCGCCAGCCACATAGTGCCTCCGCCCATATTGGCTGGAACGTCATCTTTGAGCTGGAAGATATGAGCTTCCATAACATTTGGATTGCCCAGCGGATATTTGTAAACAGGGTCTGTCGTACCGCGTTGTGGCAGCCCCTTACCATCTAGCTCCATTTGGTCCAGCGGTTTGAACTGAGTACCCTCAAAGCGATTGCGCTGCATAGCCATGACATCTGCTACACTGATCTTTCTGTCTGTGGAGTGCATGAGATCAAAGTAAGAGTCGTTATAAGACACGGCCGCATTTGGATCTAGACTGGTGATACCTGCCCAGGCACGTGAACGATCTGCCTCTGCCATCGGTGGATTGTAGGACTGAGAAATGTGGAATTTGCCGTCAATTTCTTTATAAGAGTTAGCTTGCTTGGCAACATCCTGAACACCTTTTGAGGCAATGACATTTTCTGTATCGTCAAAATCAACACTGCCCAAGAAGAAAGTATTAGGAAAGACAGCATACTTGTCATCTGGGAATTTAATAGCAACATATTGGTGACCAGATAGGATTTCCATATACCAGACACCAGTCTTGTCAGCAATGGTGATAATATTACCCTCTGCTGCTCCCTTCTCTCTGACAATCTGCGCCATCAGCTCCACACCCTGACGGGCAGTCTGAACATGGGGCAGAACGACGGTTGTCAGGATAGACTCTGCCAAACCATTTGCTACATAAGGATCCACTTTTTGGATGGCATCATTAGCCTTGGCAGAAACAGTCGCAGAAATGGAAACACCGTATTCATTGAAGCCAACCTCGTCAAAAATACCTTGGGATGGGGTCACATCTGAGACCGAGGTATACTTGTAGCTTTCTGCCGGCAGGGTCCATTCAAAACCGTTGGTTTCGTCAACCAGCTTGGCACCACTCGCATTGGTCTTTCTCGGATGAACCAGAAAGACCTTATTGTGATTTGGCTCCAAGTCCTCCGTCCGACCGTAAAGCGTCGTTCCGTCTGCCGTCAGGTCTTTCCCGACGATAAATCCTGTGCAGGCTTCGACCACTTGGAAAGGAAAGAGAAAAATGGTCGAAAGAGCTAACAAGGAATGAAACAATATTTTTTTCATAAAAATATCTCCTTTGTTATTTTGTAAAAAATTACAAAATTAAATACTATATTCAGTATAGCCTTTTATACCAGGATTTGCAAGCGATTACAATATTTTTGACGTGTAAGATTTACTAGATAAATAATTTATTTCAAAATAGAAAAAAGCCAGATAAAATCTGACTTTAAAGACACGTGGCTGCGGAGGCACAACCCGCAGCCGCGCAAGTATCGCAGGAAAGAATGGATAGAGGAAAAAGAACAAACTTCTCTCCTATTACCAAACTGGTTGTGCTTCATAGCTTAGATTATTTTACCGTCTTCTCTAGACAAGCAATCCTACCAAACGCTGACCCGCTTATCTGGAGCCAGATACATGGCATCACCTTCTTTGATTTCTGGATAGGTTTCATAGAAGGCCTCTACATTTTTGAGTTGCTGGTTGACCCGCAGTTCGGACGGAGCATGGACATCCACTTTCAGGAGAAGTTGGTTAAATTGCAGACTGGCCTTGCTCCTCCAGATATTGGCATAGTTTTCAAAGTAATTCTTCAAGTCTGCATCTGGATATTTCTTTTTCACAACTTCGAGAGTAGCTGAAAGTCCTCCAGCATCGGCTACATTTTCTGTTACCGTAAGCTTGCCGTTGACCTTGCCGCCGTAGATTTCAATACCATCCCACTGCTTGGTAACAGCTTCAATTTTCTTGTCAAAAGCTTTCTTATCTGCTTCAGTCCACCAATTGTTCAAATTCCCCTCTTCATCAAAGTTTGCACCGTTTGAGTCGAAGGCGTGAGTAATCTCGTGACCGATAACCATACCAATACCGCCGTAGTTCTTTTCCATCTCTTGCTTAACATCAAAGAATGGATTCTGCAGGATTGCGGCTGGGAAGTTGATACTGTTATTTTCCTGTGAGTAGTAAGCGTTGATATCATAGGAAGGCATCAGCCACTCGTCCTTGTCTACTGGCTCAGAGAAGTGCTCAACATCATATTGATTTTTTGCCTGACTCAAAGCAATTGCATTTTCAAAGAAGGATTTCTTATCGTCTACTTTCAAGGCCTTAGTCACTTCGCGAACTTTTTCAGGATAGCCGATATAGAGTTTCATGGTATCTAGCTTCTTGACTGCCTTCTGTTTGGTTTCTTCTGATAGCCATTCGTTTTTCAGCATACGTTCCCGATAGACTTCCTTGATATCCTTGACCATTTGGGTCACTTCTTGCTTGGCTTCCTCACCGAAATATTTGCGACCGTAGTAAAGACTAAAGACATCTGAAAAAGTTCCTGTTGTCAGATTGTATGCTGCATCTTCCTTTGAAGTTGCTTCCTTAGTACCTTGCAAGGATTTTTGGTACTCTGCAAAAATCAGCCGATAGTCATCGGTTAGAAAACTAGATGCTGATGCTGCCTGCTTCACAAGCATCCAAGATTTGAGCTTGGCAAAGTTCTTGTCGTTGACTACTTTGACAAAATTTTCATAATACTTAGGGTTAGGTACATTGACATCACCAGCTTCCTGGCCTAGATAGTCATTGATAATATCGTGAAACTTAAAGGTATCAGAGTAGGCATTGATGTCTTCTGCCGTCTTAGGATGGTGGAGATTTTTAATTTCCGAAGCTTCTTCATTGCTTTGGGCATACTTGGCCAATTCTCCATCAAATTCTAAGGCTTCTTTGACGATCTTTTCGCTCTCTTTTTCACTGTAGCCCAGCTTTTGAAAGGCTTCTTTGAATGCTTTTTCCAGCGGATCCATCATCCTTTTCTTAGCACCTTCATCTTCATAGTAGCTCTTATCCGGCAGCATAAGACTTGGACTGGACAGATTCACTTGTTTCTGATTGGTATTTTCTAGGTTAGAACTAATTTCAAAGGTAAACGGCAGAGCCAAACCGCGTTTTTCCCAGTCAACAGCCTTACTAGCTAGGTCCTTCAGATCGGACAAGTCTTCAATTTCCTTGAGATAGGACTTGAGAGGGGCTAGGCCATCCTTTTCCCTCTGCTTGAAGTCCGTCGCTTGCTGATAGTATTTGATAAACTCAGGCATGCCTTCAATCGTTGACTCTTCTTTACCAGAGACTAGATTTTTGACATCCGCCTTCATCTTGTCCTTGACCTGCTCGTTCAGCTCATAAAACACACCGTTAGACGGCTGATCGCTAGGAATCTCTGCCTTTTCCAGCCATTTTTTATTAATGGCTTGATAGTAATTGGTCCTCACTGTGGCATTCTTATCGATCGGTGTCTCCTGAGGGACAAAGGTCTTATAAGCCCAGTAGCCACCGGCAGCTAAGATTAGGCCGGTCACAGTCAACGTAGAAGTTAGAATGATTTTCGTTCTTTTCTTCATGAGTTCCTCCTTTTATATTAAGTAAAATATAATTGACTTTTTTATTTTACTCATTTACTTTAACATATTCTTTTTTCCTCGTCAACAGAAAACTGAAGGTCTGGAAAAATTTGCCACAAGAGGAGAAAATAAGGTCATTCAGTCTGCTTTTAAAAGTGATCTGGTCTAGACTCACACTTAAAGAAAAACTAAAGTTTCTATCAGCTGTCCTGTTGCTTCCAGCTCTTTTCTCTCCTCCTTGCACTTTCTAGTATAGCCTCCAAACTTCAGATATTTCTAAAGAAATTCTAAAATATTTCTAAAGTTTTTTACTAAAATAAAAAAAGACTGAGACAAAAATGCCTCAGTCTAGCTTTATTATGTTCAAAAAATATTGAATCTGAGACAATTTAAATTGTCTATCAGACCTTTTAAACCTGAACCTCAAAATAAGTGAGCAAAGCTAAATTTTAAAAAATTAACTTCTGTCCTACTGTCTTCTACTGAACCTTCTTGGCCAGCATAGTCGCAAAGCGCAGCTGAATTCGATTGCCGTTTTCATCCCGGCGATGGAGGTGACCAGGATTTTCATTGTACTTAACCAGCTCCCAGTCCTTGTAATACTCGGCAAGCTCGCCTTCCTTAAAAGTAAAAGGAAAGGGAACAGAGCATGGGAAGTCTTCTGTATCCATAGCACAGACGATGAGATTGTAGCCACCAAGCGCTGTGTGCTCTTGCATATTTCGGATAATATCCGGAATTCGCTCCGCCTGCAGGAACATAAGGACAACGGTGGAAACGATCAAATCATAAGTCTGGGTCAGACTAGCTGAGTTGATATCGTAGCTGCCCACAGGCAGATCTAAATCCTCCTGCTCCACAATGCTACGTAGGATTTCCAGTGCCAGCTCATTCTGATCTACGGCCGTCACTTCAAAGCCCTGCTTGGCCAGAAAGAGAGCATTGCGGCCTTGACCACAGCCTAGATCTAACGCCCGTCCTGACCGGACTGTCTGCATGGCTTCCAAAACCTCTGAGTGAACTGGATTGCTGCCGTATTTCTTTGGGAAATAATCCTCAGGCCGACAGTAAAACTCCAAATACCACTCTAGGTCATCTGTCAGGGCTTCGACCCGATGCCAAGCTTGGGGCTGGGCAAAAGGATTATCCTGACCAGCTTCAAAGATGTGCTCAGCCAGCTCCTCACCCTCCTCTGACATCTCGACAAACTTAAGGCGTCCCTTGAGAACAGTGATTTTGCCCCAAGTTCCCTCTTTGGTATTGTGCTTTCTCTTTACCGCTTCTGGCATGGTCTCAGCCGTCCACAACGGCATGCGTTTATAGGCTAGCAATTCTTCTATCATAAAAAATCCTTTCTCTGAAAGCCAAGCTCCGAATAATCTAACTGTCTTTATCATACTCGAAAAGCAAAGACTTGACAAGTGGCAACTTAAAAGCTCCTGCCCTGCAAAAAGAAAGAACTGGTCAATCAGCCAGTTCTTTCTCACATAGGAAGTTTACTTTCTTTTACTTTTCAGCATCTATCTCTTTCCGACTCATCTATATATCCTTTCTATTCTTAGCAAAAATATTGGTGTATGGGGTTTACATTCTCGATTTAGGTTCTCCTACTTCCTTGTTACGATAGTATTTAGCAAACTCTTCCTGACTATTGACAATATGTTCCTGTCCATCTACTGAGTTTTCTGCAGGAATTTTTACATTTTCAAATAAATTCGTCCCTTTTTTATACAGCAGCTGATAAATCGGCATGTTGTTTTCGATACTTGGCTTATCAGCCAGGACTACAATTGAGCCATTGTTATCTTCTACAAGCTTTGCTGCATCAGGATACTTTTGACGGATAAGGGCATCTTTATCCAACTTCCCGTCTTTAGACACACCAATTTTCCAATTATACATAAAATAGTTTTTAGACTCAGGTAGTAAATTAGAAAAACTTGTTGCAGTAGCATATTTCTCATAATTTTTCCCATCACCTAATTCTACAATCTTACCCTTTTCTAGATCAATAGACTTGGTAAAAAGAGAACCATCTTTAGCATTTTTCAAATGAATATCCAGTAGTTCTCGACCCTCACTAATATAGATAGTAGAAGCAATTCCTATAGGGATATCGTCGGAATCATAATCTCGAGTCATTTTAAAAACATCGTATTCTTTAGAAGGAAAGCCCTTCGTCTTTATATCATAGACCGCAATCTTCCAATATTCATCTCCAATAGGCTTATTTCGCGTGGTAGATGACATTGACAATCTACTGTACTCCTGTACAATCTTAGTTTGACCAACAACAGGACCAACCCAATAAACAGGAGCAGACTGTTCTGTAAGCCAATAGTCAAGCAGATTATCATAGTCCCACTTAATCACCAAGGCTTTCCCGTTCTCAATATATTTATAATCTGCAATTTTTCGCTTCAGTAAAAAAGTAGAATAGGGTTTGACATATTTCTTAACATAGTGTTGGTAAGCTAGGTAAGGTGTAAGCAAAAGCATCGCTATAAATATGACAATAAGTACAGTTTTTTTCGAAAATTTCATATATAAACCTCCAGATACTCATTAGACAATAAATTGACATACTTTATTATCCATTATAGCATAAATCAAAAGTCACAGTTGAATACTTAAAAAGACCGGTCACCCAGTCTTTCATCTTGTATTAAAGTTCTTCATCTGTCTTGCCATGTCGCAGTTTTGTTCGCGGCGTTTGATGGATTTGTGCTTGTCATAAAAGTTATTTGTCAGTAGTTTTATCGTTTTCCCTGTAGACTCTAGTTTTCTTTTTGTGGATGAGTTTCAACCCACTGCTTGAAATCATTAAAAGATCGAATCTGTGTTTTCTCTCCAGTTGTTTCATCTGTGGCATAAAGTTCCATTACATCCTGACCTTCGGGCGCAAACCAATGAATTAAATCATTAAACCATTCCTCCTCATTGTATTGGTCTGGACGGAAATAGATTTTATTCATTTCTTTCATGTTTTTTGAAATTTCTGGATATAACTTGGAGAAGTTGGTCCCTGAAACATCTACAGAATCATCTTTATCAAATGATTGCACTAAGTATCCTGTAACCTTCTCTATACCGTACTTTAATAATGCATTGTCAATCTGTTCTCCTATTCCACCTCTACCCCAATCCATAGATTCGTATAAATTTTCTTCTGAATAAACCTTAGTGTCCTTTTGATCCAAAAGTTGTTTGATTTCTTTTTCTGACATCTCCTTTTCAATTTTACCTGTATCTAGTGAAAAAATAACGTATTTATTTTTTTCCGCCTTGCCTTTTTCATATGAACTCATCCAGATTGGCAAATAGTCTTTTCCATTCCTTGTGAATGGATCATAGTACTGTGCTACCCGATAAGTATTTTCTTTCCCCATCAAATCATAAAGATTCACTTCTTTACTAGCTACATTAGACGGATTATGTAAATCATAAATCTTTATCTTGAAATACTCCTCTTTGCCAACTTTAGGTGAGGTAGCATCGCTATCTACAAAAAGATCATAGCTTGAAAAATCTACTATATAATTTTGACTGTATCGAAAAGATTCTCCATATCCCACATTTTTTTTGTTAGAAGCGAATACAAACTTATTATCATCAAAGACCTTTATATCTTCAATAATATAATCGCTATCAGGTTCTCCTACATAATCTTTTTTTCTCCCACTTACTAAAAAAGCGAAAAGAACTACTAAAGTCAGAAGAAGTCCTCCAAGAAATATGAAAAATTTTTTATTGAGTTTCATTTGCTTACCACCAGTTTTTAATTCATCTAGCCATTTATTTTGATAGTCCTCGGAGTCATTCCACTTTTTTTCATCAATCATTCACCAAAAGTGGTCATCCTCAAACCTCATCCTTTCCATTATAGCATAAATCAAAAGTCAGAGTTGAAATCTAAAAAAGACCGGTCACCCAGTCTTTCATCTTGTATGAAAGTTGCTATGTCCTTTTTTTAAACCTAGCATTTTGACTATTTTATGCTGCCAAAAACCTCAACAATTCCTTTGAAAATTCATCCGCATATTGGAAAATGGAGCCATGTCCAGCATTTGGATAGATAAGAAGTTTGCTGCCTTCTACTTTTTCATGTATAGCATAAGAATTTTCTGTTGGGACTTGCATATCCTTATCACCATTCACAATTAAGGTTGGTTGAGTGATATATTTCAGATCGTCTTGTGGAGCTTGGCCCCAAGCCTTGATTGCCTTGAGCTGCGTTAAGAAACCAGAAATTTTCATGTCTTTGTCCTTAAATTGCTCAGTCCGCGCGCCCATACGATCTAAAACCTTCAAAGCTTCTACTTTACCTTGCTCATCATGATTGTAAAAAATATAGCGTTTTGGGTCAATACGCTCAAGGGCAGCTTTAAACATATATTTGAATGTTTTTCCGGTAACCTTATCCAATTCAAATCCACCTCGAGGACCAGTTCCTGCCAAAATAAGACAATTAACCAAATCAGAATCCATACGAACTATTTCTTGAGCAATCATACCGCCCATAGACAGTCCTAAAAGGTTGATACGATTGTAACCTAAATCACTTATAATGGCGATGGTTTGCTCTGCCATGCCTGGGATAGTCGTTGCAACTTTTCCCTGACTTGCCCCAACACCTGGTAGGTCTAAGACAAGGACATGATGCTCTTTAGCAATCAAATCTAAAAGTTTTGGATCCCAATTGTCCAAGGTCGCTGCCAAGTGAACTAACATAACAAGCGGAAAGTCAGACTTACCCTTGCTAAGTTCACGATAGGCAATTTGATTGCCAGCAACAGAGATGTATTGATTTTTTGTTGTGATGTAAGACATAAACTTCTTTCTAATTATTCAAAGCTGAGAACTGTTTTCCCACGTGAACGTCCATTCGCAACCTTATCGAGAGCAGAATTCACCTCATCAAACGTGTAAACTGTATCAATAGATGGTTTGATTTCAAGTTTACTGAAAATATCTGCTACTTCTTGTAATTGAGCACCATTACTTTCAACAAAGATAAAATGATAATGAACACCATACTTCTCAGCCATCTTATCAAACTTACGACCAGCAAGTCCTAGCAAGATTTGTTTCCATTTTGGCAAGTTCATACGTTTAGCAAAAGCACCATTTGGTATCGCTCGAAGAGAAACCAAGTGTCCGCCTTTTTTCATGATAGACATTTGCTTCTCTGTTTCAGCACCACCAAGTGTATCCAAAACATAGTCCACATCGCTGACAGTTTTTGTATAATCCTCCGTCTTGTAATCAATAAAGCGATTTGCCCCTAGGTTCAAGACACGCTCAGCGTTAACGGCAGCACCATTCGTGATGACCTTCAAGCCTTTTGCTTTAGCAATAGGAATCGCCATGCCACCAACACCACCTGTACCTCCAGAGATGAAGATTGTTTTACCAGCTTGAGCTCCCATAAGCTGAAGGGCTTGCATAATAGTCAAAGCCGTCAAAGGCACCGCAGCAGCTTCTATGTCTGTCAAATATTCTGGGACTTTTGCCAAGACTTCACTATCTACACCAACATATTCCGCAAAAGCTCCGATATGATCAAGTGGGAGGCGAGCAAAAACACGGTCGCCAAGCTTGAAGTTGTTGACACGGCTTCCAAGTTCTTCAATAACACCAACAACTTCATTTCCAGCTGTTTGCGGCAATTTGTAAGGAACAATCATCTTAACTTCTCCTCGGGAAATCATATTGTCCAAAGGATTGACTCCCGCTGCAGTGACCTTAACCAAAACTTGATTATCTGAAATGATAGGCTTTGCTATTTCTGTTATCGTAAGGTTGATGTTCTTTTTGTCGTATTTTGTATGTAGTGCTGCTTTCATTATAATCTCTTTTCTATCTTTTATCTTCTTTGCATCAAGTGCAAGACTGTATTTTTGTTTTTAAAACTAAGATTTTACAAGTCAGTTTCGAACTTGATTAGCTGTTTTATATAAATTATTGATGACATCATCTAATGTTTGATGGCGCAATGCCTTTTCTAGTTGAGCTTCTGCACTAGCAAAAATCGGCGATACTGCCTCTTGAATATTTTGTCCGACTGGACATTCTTGATTAGCGTTCTGATGCATTTGAAACAAACTAATGTGATTAACTTCTTGGGTAGCATAATAAATCTCAAGTAAACTCATCTTCTTAGGAGTTTTGCCGAGTTGGTAGCCCGATTTACCTTGATGAGAAATAATTAAACCTGCATTTTTCAACAAGGTAATGACTTTTCGGATATAGCTAGAATTAGTTCCTACACTCGTCGCTAAGTTTTGCGAACTCAAAGTCTCCCTACTCTCACTAATCATTGTCAAGATATGCAAAGCCACTGAGAATTTTGTATCCATAGAAACTCCTTTTCCATAAACTTGTATCTGATACAAGAACAAGTATATCACCTGGATGGTTACTTATCAACTATTATGCTCACTTCTTTTTTTAAATTAGAAAAGTCATCGAAGACAATCGAATAACTGGAAAACTTGCTCCCTAAAATAAAAAAAGACCGGTCACCCAGTCTTTCATCTTGTATTAAAGTTCTTCATTTGTCTTGCGATGTCGCGGTTTTGCTCGCGGCGTTTGATGGACTCGCGCTTGTCGTAGTCGTGCTTCCCTTTGGCTAAGCCCAGGAGGAGCTTGGCATAGCCATCCTTGAGATAGACCTTGAGCGGCACCAGCGTCATACCAGTTCCCTTGGTCTCCTGCTCCAGCTTTTGGATCTGCTTCTTATGCAGCAGCAGCTTTCTGCGACGTTCAGGCTCTTGGTTCCAGATATTTCCCTCTTCATAAGGCGCGATATGGACATTGCTGAGCCAGGCCTCACCGTTCTTGATCTGAGCAAAGCCGTCTTTGAGATTGATGCGGGCGGCACGGACGCTCTTGATTTCCGTCCCTGTCAGCACCATGCCGGCCTCGATGGTATCCACGATGGTGTAGTCGTGTCTGGCCTTTTTATTTTGCGCGACGACCTTTCCTTCTCCCTTTGCCATGCTTGGCTCCTTTCTTGACTAGTTCCTTGTAAAATGCCTTCTGGCTCTTGCCTTTCTTGGACTTCTTATCTTTCTTATCTCTGTAGCCTTTTTCTTTGGAAGAATGGCTGCGCTTGTCATCTTCACGGCGTCTCTTTCTGCCTGACTTGCCTCTGCCACTCTTGCTAGTCTTTTCTATCAGGTCAAATTCACTAGGCAGGTATTCAAAGTCAATCTCGCCTGTAGCCTTATCCGCTCGGACCAGCTTGATACGAATCTGCTGACCGACCTTAAAGAGCACGCCGGACTTTTCTCCTTGTAGGGTCATCGTCCGCTCATTGTAGCTGTAAAACTCTGGCAAGTTAGTGACATGAATCAAGCCTTCGATCGTATTGGGCAGCTCAACAAAGAGTCCAAACTTAACCACGCTTGAAACTACGCCGTCAAACTCTTCCCCAACAAATTCTTCCATGTACTCAGCCTTCTTCATGGCTTCGACTTCACGCTCGGCCTCGATAGCCCGACGCTCTCGGCTGGAAGACTGACTAGCAATCTCTGGAATCACTTGCTCAAAATGCGCTGCTATTTCTTTAGACTTGCCATAATCCCGCACCATCCGATGAACCAAAAGGTCTGGATAACGGCGAATGGGACTGGTGAAATGCGTATAAAACTCCGCTGCCAGACCATAGTGGCCGTGATTGTGCTCAGAGTAGCGAGCCTGCTGCATGGAGCGCAAAAGCATCATAGACAGGACATCCTCATAAGGCTGGTCTTTGACCGCCTCCATAATATCCTGCAGAGCCCGCTGACTCATAGAGCTAGCCGTCCCGTAAATCCGAATCCCAAAGCTAGAGGCGTAGTCGATAAACTTCTGCACCTTCTCCGCCTTAGGCTCCTCGTGGATCCGATAGATAAAGGGCAGATTTAACTTAGCAAAATGCTCAGCCACCGTCTCATTCGCCACCAGCATAAAGGACTCAATCATGCGCTCAGCAATTCCCCGCTGACGCAGGACAATATCCACCGGCCGACCTTCTTTATTGACCATGATTTTGGCTTCATTGGTGTCAAAGTTAAGCGCACCGCGCTTAAAGCGCATGTTTTCCAGAATCTCATGCAGCTGGACCATGCTGTCAATGCTAGGCACAATGGCCTTGAACTGCTCAGCTTTTTCCTGATTACCTGCGATGATGTCGTTGACATCACTGTAGGTCATGCGGAAGGTCGTCTTGATAACAGTCTGGGTGATGGTATGCTTGACCACGCGCCCCTTGGAATCTATCTCCATGATCGCCGACTGGGTCAGCCGGTCCACATTGGGATTGAGCGAGCAGATTCCGTTTGATAGGCGCTCTGGCAGCATAGGCACCACGCGGTCAGTCACATAGACTGAAGTCGCCCGATTGAGGGCTTCCTTGTCCAGCTCAGAGCCTTCTTTGACATAGTAGGACACATCTGCGATATGGACGCCTAGCTCAAAGTTGCCATTTTTCAGGCGCTTGATATGAACAGCATCGTCCAAGTCTTTGGCATCCGCTCCATCAATGGTGAAGATAATCTCTTCACGCAGGTCCAAACGCCTTGCCAAATCACTCTCTGTCGGTGCATCTGGAACTCGCTCGGCCTCTTCCAAGACCTTTTCTGGAAATTCAGAGACAATATCCATAGACTCCAGCACTTCCAGTACATCAATGCCAGGGTCGTTGACATGACCTACTACATCGACCAGACTAGCCACAAAGAAATCGTGTTTCTTGGTTGGATATTTTTCAATAGCGACCTTGAGCACCTCTGCGCCATCTAAAACCATGGCTGGTTTTTTGACATAAATAGGCTGGCGGATTTTCTGGTTTTTCGAGCGGATATAGCCCGCATACTTGGGCTTTTCCTCATCCAGAACCAGCTGGCCAACTGCTGAGGTCAGGCTGTGCTCCAAAATATCGATAACCTTAGCCTCAGCTGACGTTCCCTTAATCCGGTCTGCAACCTTGGTAATGACTACTTCCACCGTATCGCCATCAATGGCATGATTGACATCATTACGGCCGACAAAGAGGTCATCCTCTTCCTCATTCAGGGTGACAAAGCCAAAGCCATTCTTGTGAGCATGAAAAACACCCTTGAGCGTCAGACGCTCCTGCTTTTTCTTCTCATAAAGCTCAATCCGCCCCTTGTCATCAAAGCGAATCTGATGCTTTCTTTCCATCTGGGAGATAGTCTTGACCAAGCTACTGAAGTCCTTGGAAGACTCTTTCCCCAAAGCAGCCGCCAGCTCATCTACGCTAGCCTGCTGCCTGTTTTTTAAATGTTCAATGATTTCTGATTTCATATTCCTCTTCTCTTGATGAGTTCTTTCTTCATCCTTGCTAAATCTCTTTAAAACTTAAAAAATAGGCCAAGACGAAGTCAGAGCCCATTTTATTTACTAGATAATACTGCTAATACCAATGCAATCAGTAGCCAGAAGAAAATCATGATTCCCGTCATACGCTGCATCACAGCTTCAAAACCACGTGCCTTAGGACGTTCAAACAAGTCGTTGGCACTGGCATCAAAGACGTTGCTGGACTGATTTTTAGTTGGCTGCATGAAAATTGCAATGACAATAATAGCTGATAAAATGACTAAAATGGTTAATAATAGGTTGTACATAAATAAAAACTCCTTAAAATC
This sequence comes from uncultured Streptococcus sp., assembly GCA_963536045.1. Classification (GTDB taxonomy): domain Bacteria; phylum Bacillota; class Bacilli; order Lactobacillales; family Streptococcaceae; genus Streptococcus. The sequence continues at coordinate 2,658 of CAUSZI010000014.1, read as the reverse complement.
CTATCTATTTTATCATAAAATCTACTTGGATTCAAGATGTAAAGTAACTTTTCTTTCCTTAGGGCAATACTTTAAGACCTCAATTTTTTCCGGATGCGTTTTAGTATTTTTGCTGGTCAGATAGTTCTGACTGCCGCAGCTGGAACATTTTAAATTTATTTTAACTCGCACTAGATATCCTTCTTTTTAAATAAATTTCGAAAACTAAAGAGATTGGCCAGCATACTAACGGCAACCAGCCCTGCTGTTGCATAAAAGACTGAATGATAGCCATAGGCTGCCGCAATGAACGATCCAGACATAGGGCCGACCACTCCACCCAGATAAAAGAAAATCTGATTATAGCTGAAAATTCTAGAGATTCCAAACTTGGGTGTTATCTTACTTAGCAGAGCATTGACACCAGGTATCAGCGCCCCTGTTCCTAGGCCAAATAAAAAGCGATAAAAGCCTAGCTGCATAGGGGAGCCAGCATTGGCACAGAGCAGATAAATCAGAATTGAATAGAACTGAGCCAGCACCAGAAGCCGGTGATTGCCGATACGGTCTCCTAACCGCCCCAGAATACTGGAGCTCATCATACTGGAAAGTCCCATGCTAGAAACGATGAGGCCCGAAACAAAAATCAGATTGTCCTTTTGACCCAGTTCTCTGACATAGAGGGAAAGGATGGGGCTGATGGATTGAGCAGCAAATTGGATAACAAAGCTGGTCAGAAAGAGATTCATCAGCATCTTAGGATACCTGAGTTGACGCAGCAATTCCCTAAAGCCTACCTCTTCTTGTCGGGTCACTGGCACAAAATCCTCCCGAATCAAATAAAAGGTCATCAAGGCTGCCACTAGAAAGAAGCCGCCAATGAGGAGAAAGACATTGCGAATACCGAACATCTCCGCAATCAGACCGCCAATAAATGGCCCCATAAGATTACCCGCAACGACACCGGTCGAGAGAGTTCCCAGAGCATAACCCGTTTTTTCCTTAGGAGCCTGACTGGCAATCAGAGCTGTGCTGTTGGGAACATAACCAGCGAAAACACCGTTTAGAAAGCGTAGGAGCAAGAGCCAGAAAATGTTGGGCACAAAGGCAATACCGCCCATAGTGAAAACCATGGCAAAAGCCGCACGTATCATCATAGGCTTACGACCATATCGGTCCGCTAGACTTCCCCAGACAGGAGAGAGCAGTGCCGCTGAGATTGCAGAGAGTGAAATCCCTAGCCCAGCGTAATACTCCACCTCATGACCGCTAGCCCCCAGCTGCTCCACGAAAAGTGGCATAAAAGGCGTCACCAGAGAAATGCTGGCACCTGTTAGGAAGTTCCCAAACCAAGCGATTTTCAAGTTATGTTTCCAATTTACTTGTGTCGTAATAAATCAACTTCTTTCTAATTTCCGCAAAGCATAGCAGACTTGCTGTCGAGTTTCCTCAAGCGAGCCATTATTATCAATCAACACGTCCGCCCTCTTTCGTTTTTCTCGGAGAGATAGCTGAGCTACTATGCGTTTTTCTGCCTCTTCCTGACTGAGACCGTTTCGAGTCATAAGGCGACTAAGCTGAGTTTCCTCTGTCACGTCCACCAGCCAGATTTGGTCAAACCAATCTTCATATTGTAACTCAAACAGCAAGGGAAGGTCCATAAAAAAGATTGTTTCTGTCTCTGCCAACAAGTCTCGTCTGCGAGCCAGTTCCTCGCGGATTATCTGATTTTGTATTTGACTGGACTGGGCTAAGAGTTCGGGATTCCCAAAAATCATAGCTCCCAGCTTGGGACGGTCCAAGCGGCCATCTTCCTGTAAGATAGCTGGACCAAAAGCGGATAAAAGAGCTTGATAAAGCCGTCCGCCCGGTTCTTGCAGCTCATGCACTACCTGATCCGCATCAATGACCTGATAGCCCTGCTGCCTCAAAAACTCTATCACTGTTGACTTACCAGAGGCAATGCCGCCAGTGATACCAATAATTCTTGCCATGACAGCTACCTCGCTTTCTGACAGTGAGGACAGAGATGGGTACCGCGCCCACCTAACTTGATTTTCTCAATGGGACTGCCGCATCTAGCGCAGGGTTGACCGGTCTTTCCATAGACTTGCAGAAAATCCTGCATCGTGCCATCTTCACCCAAAGCATTGCGGTAGGTGCGAATGGTCGATCCTCTCTTTTCAATCCCCAGCTGCAAAACTTCTATAATCTGCTCACGCAGCCGCTTCACTTCAGCAGGCTTTAGACTAGCTGCAGGCCTGGCCGGATGAATCCGCGCCCGCCAAAGGGCCTCGTCTACATAGATATTGCCCAGACCAACGACCAAGGTCTGCTCTAGCAAATAGGGTTTGATGGGCTTCTTGGAACGACTCAAAGCTGCTGCAAAAGGCGACAAAAGAAAGTCCGCCTCTGTCGGCTCAGGACCAAGCTTTCTGGCAGCAAAATAGGCCTCCAGCTGGTCCTTTCTCAACAGCTCCATGGTCCCAAACTTGCGGACATCCTCATAAACAAGCGTCCCACCATCTGTCATCTCGAAAAAGACATGGGCATGTTTGCGCTCAGGCACCGCATCAGGATAAAAAAGATACTTGCCTTCCATTCGCAAATGGGAAACCAGCACTCCGCCTGTCAGGTAAAAGAGCAAATACTTGCCCCGACGGCCAATCTTTTCAATGG
>CAUSZI010000013.1:0-37830 GCA_963536045.1 uncultured Streptococcus sp. | reverse complement strand
GAAAGAGCAGGAAGAAGCAGTGCAGTTTCTGCAAAACCAGCTAAGTCAGGCTAAGCAGGTATTGGAACAAATCAAGACAGACGGTGAGCAGGCTCGCTTGGCTGAGCAAAAGGCTAATCTAGCCTATGAACAGTTAGCCAAGCGCGTAGAAGAGCTTACAAGTCTGAAAAATCTACAGGAGCAAGAGTTGGCTGGTCAATCTGCTTTGGATATTTCAGAAGAGAAAGACCGACTGCAGACCCGCTTGACTGAGATTGAGCAAGAGAAAAGCGACATCACTGCAGAAATAGAGCAGGTTAAGTCGAACAAAGATGCTGTTCAGGCTCGCTTTGAAAAGCTTTCCTCTCGTCTGGCTGAACTCAAGCTCCAGCGAACAGAGTTGACCTCCAACCAACGCTTTGAAAAGAATGACTTGGAACGCCTGTCCGAGGAAAAAGGCAGCCTTGAAAAAGAGCAGGCAACCTTGGAGCTTTTGATGGAGCAAAAGGAACAGTCCAGCCTGCAAAAGGTCGATATTACAATCCTGGAAGAGCAATTAGAGGCTGCCAAGCAAGAAAAGACTGAGCTGGATCAAAGACTGATTCGTCTGAAATTTGAGCTTGAAGATTTAGAAGGTCAGTCTGACGATATTGCCAGTCGTTTGGAGCAAGCCCGCCATCAAAATGAAGAATTGATTCGTCGTCAGGCCAAGGCAGAGGCAGAAAAGGATAAGCTCATGGATGTCATGCGCCGTCTGGCAAGCAATCTGACAGATGACTATCAGATGAGCTTCGAAGAAGCAAGCAGTCAGGCTCGGCCGTTAGAAAGTTTGCCAGCTGCTGAAAGCCAGGTGAAGGATTTGGAAAAAGCCATTCGAGCTTTAGGTCCGGTCAATCTGGAAGCAGTCGAGCAGTATGAAGAAGTCAGCAACCGTCTGAACTTCCTCAACGAGCAACGAGACGATGTTCTATCAGCCAAAAATCTGCTCTTAGAGACGATTGAAGAGATGAATGACGAAGTCAAGGAACGCTTTAAATCAACCTTTGAAGCCATTCGTGAAAGCTTCAAGGTGACTTTCCGTCAGATGTTTGGCGGTGGTTCGGCAGACCTGATATTGACGGAGGGTGACTTGCTGACAGCAGGTGTAGAAATCTCCGTGCAGCCACCCGGCAAAAAAATCCAGTCGCTTAATCTGATGAGCGGTGGCGAGAAGGCCTTGTCGGCTTTAGCTCTGCTCTTCTCTATCATTCGCGTTAAGACCATTCCTTTTGTCATCTTGGACGAGGTGGAAGCAGCGCTGGACGAAGCCAATGTTAAACGCTTTGGGGATTACCTCAATCGATTTGACAAGGACAGTCAATTCATCGTGGTCACTCACCGTAAGGGAACCATGTCAGCTGCAGACTCTATTTACGGAGTTACCATGCAGGAATCGGGCGTTTCCAAGATTGTCTCGGTCAAGTTAAAAGATTTAGAAAGTATGTAACATGAGTATAAAATTAGTAGCAACGGATATGGATGGCACCTTTTTAGACAGTAAAGGTCAGTTTGATATGGATCGCCTCAAGCAAGTTTTGGCTCGCTTCAAAGAAAAAGGCATGTATTTTGCCGTAGCCAGCGGACGAGGCCTCTTGTCGCTGGAAAAGCTGTTTGAGGAAGTGCGCAATGAGATTATTTTTATTGCTGAAAACGGTAGTTTAGTGGAATTTCACGGCGAGGATCTCTATGAAGCAACCATGCCACGGGACTTTTATCTCAAGGTTTTTGATAAGCTGCAGGAATCTCCCTATGTCAATGTCAATGAGCTGCTTTTGACGGGCAAACGTGCCTGCTATGTCTTGGAGACTGTAGATCCGACCTATCTTTCTTTCAGTGCTCATTATAATGAAAATATTCAAAAAGTAGCTAGCTTGACTGATATCGACGATGAAATTTTCAAGTTTACGACCAATTTTGCTGAGGACCAAGTCGCAGCTGGTGAAGCTTGGGTCAATGAGAATATCGATGGGGTCAAGGCTATGACAACTGGCTATAAGTCCATTGACATTGTTCTGGATCATGTGGATAAGGGGGTTGCCATTGTCGAGCTGGCCAAGAAGCTTGACATAGATCTTTCTCAGGTTATGGTTTTTGGTGATAATCTCAATGATTTGCACATGATGCAGGTGGCTGGCTATCCGATTGCGACTGAAAATGCTCGCCCTGAGATTTTAGAAGTGGCTAAGGAAGTTATCGGTCACCATGATGCTCAGTCGGTTATCACTTACATGGAGGGATTATAATGGCAGATATAAAACTGATTGCTCTGGACTTGGATGGAACTCTCCTGACTTCAGACAAGAAGATTTCTGACCGCAATTTAGCGGCTTTAAAAGCAGCTCAGGCAAAGGGAGTTAAGGTAGTTCTGACGACTGGTCGTCCCCTCAAGGCCATGGACTTCTTCCTGCATGAGCTGGGAACAGACGGTCTAGAGGATGAGTACACCATTACTTTTAATGGTGGTCTTGTTCAGCGCAACACTGGAGAAATCCTTGATAAAACAGTCTTTTCTTATGATGATGTAGCCCGGATTTATGAGGAGGCGGACAAGCTCCATATCCCGCTTGATGCTATCTGCGAAGGACTTGTCTATCAGATTCAATCCGATCAAGATTCGCTTTATGCTCAGTTCAATCCTGCTCTGACCTTTGAGCCTGTTGATTTCAGCGACTTATCCAGCCAGCAGACTTACAATAAATGTGTCACTGCTTATGCTCAAGAACCACTGGATGCTGCTATTGAGCAAATTTCACCAGAATTATTTGAGCGCTATGAGATTTTCAAATCTAGAGAAATGCTGCTGGAGTGGTCCCCTAAAAATGTCCATAAGGCTAATGGTTTGGAGAAACTGATTGCCCATTTAGGTATTGAGAGAAGTCAGGTCATGGCCTGTGGTGATGAAGCCAATGATCTGTCTATGATTGAGTGGGCTGGTTTAGGAGTGGCCATGCAGAATGCAGTAGCCATTGTTAAAGAAGCAGCCAATGTAGTGACACCTATGACCAATGATGAGGATGCAGTGGCTTGGGCTATTGAAGAATATGTACTAAAGGAGGATTAGCCGATGGGATTATTTGACCGCCTTTTCGGCCGAAAAAAGCAAGAACCGCCAATTGAAGAAGTTGTCAAGGAAGAATTGGAAAACATTGACGAGCTTGAAGAAGAAACAGTGCCTGCTCCAGAAGCAGGAGAAAATCTTGGAGCGGAAGCTGTTCAGTCCTACCAAGGCGAGCAGCAACTTGATGACCAAATTTCGGATACAAAAGATAGTTTGGCTGATGTTGGAGAGCAGTTAGTAACAGAAGAGCCAGCATCTCAACCTATCCAAGAAGAAAGCAAGGAGCCAGAGCATGAAAGAGAAATTATTGCAGAAAATCAAGAAGTGGCTCAAGGAGCAACTCAGACTGAAGAAACTCTAGAAGAGCACCAGTCTGAAAATGTTGACGAAATAGTAGAAAATTTTGTTGAAAATGCAGTCCTCTCTGATGAAGCATCATCTCATACTGAGCATGAAGCAGCTTCTTATGACGAGGTGATAACTGATTCAAATAATGAGTTCGAGCCAGAAACAGAAACTGAGTCACTAACAGAATCAGAACAGGTCGTTCAAGCAGCTGATGTTGGTGAAGAATCAGAAGCAGCAGCTACAGAAGAACCTGTTGAACTTCCTCAAGAGGAATCCACTCAGGAAAAATATGACCGCAGCCTAAAGAAGACTCGGACAGGATTTGGAGCACGGCTTAATGCCTTCTTTGCTAATTTCCGCTCGGTAGATGAAGAGTTCTTCGAAGACTTGGAAGAACTGCTCATCACTAGTGATGTAGGGGTTCAAGTGGCTTCCAGTCTGACTGAGGAACTACGCTATGAGGCCCGTCTGGAAAATGCTAAAAAACCAGCTGCTCTGCGCCAGCTGATTATTGAAAAATTAGTGGACATTTATGAGAAAGATGGCCGCTTTAATGAAAAAATCAATTTCCAAAACGGTTTGACTGTCATGCTCTTTGTTGGGGTCAACGGAGTCGGTAAGACTACCTCTATCGGTAAACTAGCCTATAAGTACAAACAAGAAGGCAAGAAAGTCATGTTGGTAGCTGCAGATACATTCCGAGCTGGAGCAGTAGCTCAGCTGGCTGAATGGGGGCGGCGCGTTGACGTTCCAGTAGTAACTGGACCTGAGAAGAGCGATCCTGCCAGCGTGGTTTATGATGGTATGGAGCGTGCTCAGGCAGAGCAGGTTGATGTTCTTATGATTGACACGGCTGGTCGCCTGCAAAATAAGGACAACCTCATGGCGGAGCTGGAGAAAATTGGCCGCATTATTAAGCGGGTGGATCCAGAAGCACCGCATGAGACTTTCCTAGCTCTCGATGCTTCAACTGGTCAGAATGCTCTGGTTCAGGCCAAAGAATTTTCTAAAATCACTCCAGTCACAGGAATTGTACTGACGAAGATCGATGGGACTGCTCGAGGCGGGGTTGTGCTAGCTATTCGTCAGGAATTGGATATTCCGGTGAAGCTGATTGGCTTTGGAGAAAAGATTGATGATATCGGTGAGTTCAACTCAGAGAACTTTATGAAAGGCCTGCTCGAAGGCTTGGTATAAAACAAAAAAGCCAGTACGAGTACTGGTTTTTTTATGAACAATTTTTAAATTTTATTTGTTTGGAGACCACTGCCAGTCAGCTCCAAATTCTCTAAGAAGTTCAAAGGCAGCCTCTGGTCCCATAGAACCGACAGGATATTCATGGAGTGGCACTTCGTTGCTATGCCAGAGCTCTTCAATCTGATCAATCAGCTCCCAGCTGGAGCGGACTTCATCCCAGTGGCTGAAGTTGGTTGAGTCATTGTTAAGGACGTCAAAGATTAATTTTTCGTAAGGATCAGGGGAAGCACCGCTGGCTGTTGCGTCTGTTCGATAGTCCAGAGAGAGAGGAGCTAAGCTGAAGCGCTCGCCAACCTCTTTGCCATTCATGCTGAGAGAGAATCCCTCAGTCGGCTGGATATGAATGGTCAGAACATTTGGTGCTAATTCCTCACCAAAGATAGACTCCATCTGCTTGAAGACAATATTGACAAGAGTGCCTTTTTCAGTAAGACGTTTACCAGTCCGGAAGAAAAATGGAACATCACGGAAACGCTCGCTATTTACGAAGAAAGCTCCTGAAGCAAAGGTTTCAGTCATGGAGTCAGGATTGACATTAGGTTCACTCCGGTAAGAGATGTATTTCTTACCTTTGACCGTGCCAGACTTATACTGACCGCGGATAAAGAAGCGTTTCAAGTCTTCTTTATTCGGCTCTACCAAGCGTTCAAAAACTTTGACTTTCTCTGCCCGAATGTCTTCTTTGCTGAAGCTTTTCGGCTTGTCCATAGCTAAGAGTGACAGGAGTTGCAGAGTATGATTCTGCACCATATCTCGTAGAGCACCGGACTGGTCATAGTAGCCGCCACGTTCTTCGACACCAAGCTTTTCTGCAAAGGTAATCTGGACATTGTCAATGTAGTCACGATTCCAGATATTTTCAAAGAGAAGATTGGCAAAACGAATAGCGAAGATGCTCTGAATCATTTCCTTGCCTAGATAATGGTCAATACGGAAAATCTGCTCTTCATTAAAGGCAGCCAAGAGTTCTTCATTAAGTTGGCTGGCAGTTGCCAAGTCTGTTCCGAAAGGTTTTTCGACAATCAGGCGTTCAAATCCTTTGCCATCTACGATATTTTCAGACTTGAGGTGTTTGGCAATGGTACCGAAAAATTGCGGAGCCATGGACAGGAAGAAGAGTTTATTGTGCTCAGCTTGGTATTGCTCATCGAGTCGGTTTTGAAGCTTGCGTAGCTCAATGTAGTGCTCGGTATCCTGCACATCATGACTTTGATAGTAGAAGTGACTGGCAAACTCTTGGGCTTGCTCTGGACTGTCAGCTAAATCAGCGATTGCTTCGACAACTATAGACTCAAAATACTCCTTGCTCCAAGGCCGGCGGGCTGTTCCAATGACAGCAAAATGCTTGGAAAGATTGCCAGACTTATAGAGCCTGAAGAGGGATGGATAGAGTTTTCTTTTGGCCAAGTCACCGCTGGCTCCGAAAATTGTTACAATAACTTTTGAAGACATCCTGATACCTATTTTCTAAATGATGTCTCTATTTTATCACAATTTTTCTAAAGATTGTATTCAGAAATTCGGTTTCTGAAAAGGGGGATAAATAGAGAGGAATTGACCGCTGCTTGAAACATATTCAAAGGTAAAAAATGAGGCTAAGACACGATTGTGCCAGCCTCGTTTTCTTTATTCAAATACCCGATAAACGTAAGGATTTTCCGGTTTTTCTACCTTATCAAAGCTTTCAACTTCTAGAGTTGGCAGGCTTTGCCCCAAACTTTTATGGTAGTGCATGGTAATTTTTCCCTTGGCATGAATCCAAGTATTATTCTCGAAATGCTGGGTATTTCCAGTCGTCAAGAGGCCATAGACACCTGAGTCGGCGATACAATGGATAATACCGAAGCGAAAGAGAAATTGACTCTTCTGATCGCTGGGATCATTGTAGACAAATCCGGTGAACTCCAGCGTCTTGCCTACAAACTCGTCGGGATAATCATAGATGACTTCCATGATTTCCATGTAGTTCTCAGTTGTGACCTGAATGGTATCTTGCTTAACATATTTCTTAGCAGCTGCCCGCATTTCTTTTTCGTAAGCCCCTTTGGTAAAGTAGGTGCTGGTATCCGGCTTTAGGTATTGGCTGGTTGTGCCTTCGTCCTGCTGAATAGCAATTGAAGTTCCCTCAGCCAGCGGGAAATGAAATCCTTTAGCCGAAACTGTTGTCGAATCCAAGGTTACAGTTGGAAAGAAAATTCCCACAAAAAGCGGAATGATAAGGAGTAGCACGCTGCCTAACTTGGCCCAGCGAGTGCTTAAATGACTGTGAACCTCCATCTTTTTCATCCAGATGATAAGCTGCACAACTGCCAAGACAAAAGACAGAATCATAGACAAGTAGGCTAGATAGGAATAGTGGAGATTGATATATTGGTTTAGCTTGCCCGTCAGCTGCAGATACATGGTAATCTCAAAGTAGCCGACTAAGATTAGAAATCGAATCATAGCACTACCCCCACAAGCCAAGAGTAAAGAAAGACGACGACGGTAACCAGGCTGATAAATTGCCAGATAAAGCGTGTCTTAAAGTAGTTTTTCATCATCAGCAGATTCTTGACATCTAGCATAGGCCCAATGACCAAGAAAGCTAAGACTGGCGATAAGCCGAAGCTAGCAATCAAGGAGCTCCCGATGAAAGCATCAGCTTCGCTGCAAAGTGAGAGGAGGAAGGACAGCAGCATGAGCAGAAGAATAGCAACAGCTGGTGTCGAGCTGATAGAGGTCAGGATTCTGGTTGGAACATAGACTTGGACCAGGCTGGCGAAGAGACAGCCAAAGACCAGATAGCGGCCTGTATCGAAAAATTCATCAATAGCTAGAATGAAGACTTGAAAAAGCTTTTGTCCCTTACTGAGATGTGAAAAATCATGCTCATGAACAGCCTTGCGATTCTCTTTTTGGATATTACTATCTGCAAAGAAGCCCAGAAAAATCCCTAAAAGAATAGCCACGACCATAGAACCTAAAGCACGAAGCAGAGCCATTCGGAAGGAATTTCCAAAGGCTGAGTAGGTCGCAAAGAGTACGATGGGGTTGATGACTGGAGCTGTTACGAGAAAAGGCACAGCCGTGTAACTAGGAACTTTCTTTTCTAGAAACCGATTTATAATGGGAACGATCCCGCACTCGCAAGAGGGGAAGACAAAACCAACCAAGCTCCCAAAGAAAATCCGAGCCCATTTGTTCTTGGGCAGGAAACGATAAACCTTGTCCGGCGTGACATACACCTCGATAAAGCCAGAAATGATACTTCCAATCAAGACAAAAGGCAGGGCTTCAATGATAATGGAGAGAAAGATGGCACCGGCTTGCAGGACACTGGCCGGCAGCTGAGAGAAGAAGTTCATTCTTTCTTATCCTTCTCATTTTTAGATTTTTTCTTGTCTTCCTCAGGGAACTCTACCTTTTCCATCTTGGGCAGGGTCGCAAACTCTTCGAACATCTTGTCCAAATCATCTGATCTAGTAAATTTAACAGCCATAAAGGAACCTCATTTCTAAAATAATAATTCTATTATACTACCAATTATCAAAAAATGAAATTTTGAAACATAGGAGACTCTTTGTCGCTGATTTACCCTAAATTTTTTTGTACAAATATTACTAAATAGTTCTAAAACTGCCTATCTTTCAAAGCACTTGTGATATAATAGGATTGTTATGGAAAATATAAATATTGAAAAAATTGCCCAGAAATTGGGCCTTAAAGAAAGCCAAGTATCACAGGTCCTAGATCTGACCGCTGAGGGAAATACAATTCCTTTTATTGCTCGCTACCGTAAGGAAATGACAGGAAATCTGGATGAGGTCGAGATTAAGGCGATCATTGACTTAGATAAGAGCATGACTGCTTTGGCAGAGCGTAAAGCGACGGTCTTAGCTAAGATTGAGGAGCAGGGAAAACTAACGGATGCGTTGCGCTCTGAGATTGAGGCTGCTGAAAAGCTGGCTGATGTGGAAGAACTTTATCTGCCTTATAAGGAGAAACGCCGTACCAAGGCTACAATTGCCCGTGAAGCAGGTCTCTTTCCTTTGGCCCGCCTAATCCTACAGGATGCGGCTAACTTGCAGGAAGAAGCTGAGAAACTGACTAGTGAAGCCTTTCCGACAGCAGAAGCTGCTCTAGCAGGAGCAGTGGATATTCTGACTGAAGCGATTTCCGAAGACACCAAGTTACGGGCTTGGACCTACCACGAGATGCAGACAAATTCTTCTATCGTATCCAGTCTCAAAGATGGTGATTTGGATGAAAAGCAGGTCTTCCAGATTTATTATGATTTTTCTGAAAAAGTAGCGACCATGCAGGGCTACCGAACACTGGCCCTTAACCGTGGTGAGAAGCTAGGTATTCTCAAGGTTGGTTTTGAGCACAATCTTGAGAAAATTCTGCGCTTCTTTGAAGTACGTTTCAAGGTGAAAAATGCCTATATTAGTGAAGCTATCCAGCAAGCAGTTAAAAAGAAAATCATTCCAGCCATGGAGCGTCGTATTCGGACCGAGCTGACTGAGGTGGCTGAGGATGGAGCGATCCAGCTCTTCTCAGAAAATCTCCGTCATCTCCTTTTGATTGCTCCTCTCAAAGGCCGCGTAGTACTGGGCTTTGATCCAGCCTTTCGGACAGGAGCCAAGCTGGCTGTTGTTGATGCGACAGGAAAAATGCTGACGACCCATGTCATCTATCCAGTAGCGCCAGCAAAGCCAGCTCAGATTGAAGCATCTAAGAAAGAGTTATCGGAGCTGATTGAACAGTTTGGCGTGGAAATCATCGCCATCGGAAACGGAACGGCCAGCCGAGAAAGCGAAGCCTTTGTAGCGGAAGTTTTGAAATCCCATCCAACTGTCAGCTATGTCATCGTCAATGAGAGCGGAGCATCTGTCTACTCTGCTAGTGAACTGGCTCGTCATGAGTTTCCAGATTTGACTGTTGAAAAGCGCTCAGCTATTTCCATTGCCCGCCGCCTGCAAGATCCTTTAGCAGAGTTGGTTAAGATTGATCCTAAGTCTATTGGGGTTGGTCAGTACCAGCATGATGTCAGCCAGAAAAAACTGTCTGAAAGTCTGGACTTTGTCGTTGATACCGTGGTTAACCAAGTCGGGGTCAATATCAACACAGCCAGTCCTGCCCTACTGGCCCATGTAGCTGGTCTTAATAAAACTATCTCAGAAAATATTGTCAAGTATCGGGAAACAGAAGGTTTGATTCGGTCTCGCGAGGCCATCAAGAAAGTGCCACGTCTGGGCGCAAAAGCTTTTGAACAGGCAGCCGGCTTCCTGCGTATTCCCGAAAGTGATAACTTGCTAGACAATACAGGCGTTCACCCAGAGTCTTATAAGGCTGTGGAGGAGCTCTTTAAGCGTCTGGAAATCAGCAGTTTGGATGAAGCTGCCCAAGCTAAGTTAAAAGCTGTTCAGACTGCTAGTTTGGCTGCAGAGCTAGGCTTGGGAGAAGAAACCCTCAAAGATATTATTGCGGATTTGCTCAAGCCTGGCCGAGATTTGCGTGATTCCTTTGACGCGCCAGTTCTGCGGCAGGATGTCTTGGATATCAAGGACCTGCGCATCGGTCAAAAGCTGGAAGGCGTCGTCCGGAATGTCGTCGATTTCGGAGCCTTTGTGGATATCGGTATCCACGAAGACGGTCTTATTCATATCTCCAAGCTGAGCACTGACTATATCAAGCATCCTAGTCAGGTCCTATCTGTTGGCGATTTAGTCACAGTCTGGGTGGATAAACTGGATGTGGAGCGGGAGAAGGTCAACCTCTCTCTGATAGCACCAAATGAATCTAACTAACTATGTCAAGCGGGTTTCAGCTGAGGATTTTGGCTGGGAATTCCGCCACCAAGCTTATTGGAACAAGCGTCTCCGCACTACAGGGGGACGCTTCTTTCCTAAAGACGGACATCTGGATTTTAACCCAAAAATCTATGAAACTTTTGGTCTGGAGACTTTTCGAAAAATTGTTCGCCATGAGCTGGCTCACTATCACCTATATTATCAGGGTAAAGGATACCGCCATGGGGATAGAGATTTTAAAGACCTGCTCAAGCTAGTTGATGGTCTGCGCTACGCCCCCTCATTGTCAGATTCGCAATCCCTTCTCATCTATGAATGTCTGAGCTGCGGAGCACTTATTCGTCGCAGACGCAGAGTCAATCTTCAAAAATACCGTTGCGGACGCTGTATGGGCAGGCTCTGTTTGTCAGAGAAAGCTTGATAGATTAGCAAGAGAGTTCCTTGAAGAACTCTCTTTTTTAAAAGAATGAATTTTCTAAAGCATAATCAGCCTTTGGCCCGATTGTTTTTTCATGAAATATGGTAGAATGAAGTAAATATGATCATTGAGGTCTCTATCATGAACGTGAAATTCTATAAGTTGAAAAAGAATCGACTGATTTCCGGTGTCTTGTCCGGTCTGTGTGATAAATTTGATTTTGATCTGAGTCTGGTGCGCTTCCTCTTTATTATCTTTACTGTGGTCAATTTCGGCTTGGGAATTCTCATCTATATCCTGCTAGCTATGGTTATGCCCTATAAAGAAGACATAGAAGAAGAAATGTATGGAACCGGCCCGCGCAAACGAAAAGAAGCTGAAGCTATCAAAGACGATAAAGACGGTTGGTTTTGGTAATTCTTAATAAAATAGAAAATTTCGGGATGCACTCCCGATTTTTTACTAGATGAAGAGGAGAGAATGATTTTATGAAAAAATTTTCAATCATATGGTATGCACTCAAGTTCTTGCTTTATATTATTCTGTCATTTATTGTTAGTTTTGGAGGGCTTGGTCTTCTGGCTTTTCTCCTTAAGTCTAATTACGGCACTAGTTTGACAATGTCTTTTCTAGGGATGATGATTTTTGGCTATGGCTTTTTGAATTTTTTCTTCTTTCTGTTTACACCGCCAACTAGTCAATCTCTGAAAAAAAGTGTTTTGCTACTTTCTATTTTTATGCATCCGCTTTTTATTGCAGTTTCTGTTTTCTTTTTGAATAGTTCTCATGCAGCTGGTCTAAGTAATTGGCTCAATAGCCTTAAGAGCATGATTCCAATATTCTTCATTATTCTTCTGGTTAATACGTTTCTCTATTTCTTTGCCTATTCTATCAAAAAAGCACGTGAGCAGCTACATATGGCTAAACAAATGGAAAAGAGTGAGTCACTTGATTTATCAGATCATTTTGAAAATTAGAAAGGCAGCATTATGAAACAATTTTCTTTACCGGTGTATTTGTGGAAATTTTTCCTGTATTTGATTATTAGTTTAATTCTACATCTAGTTTTTATTTTTGCAGCGGGCATGGTGGCAGGAGGATATGCTCTCTTTTTTGTTTTCTTTATAGGTATTCTAGCTTTTCCATTTGGTCTATGGAATTTCTTCTTTTTCTGGAAAGTATTATCCCCAGAGCAAAGCTCAAAGCGTTTAGTAGGACTTACATCTATCTTATTTCTGCCAGTTCTAACTCTCATAATTTATGGTTTTGTTGGAGGTTTCCAAATAATTATAAACTCCCTTCCTAGCAGCCTATTTTATATTTTTGGTATGCTAGTTTCAAATACAATCGTATTCTCTATAGCTCATTCAATAAACCTTTCTAACTATAAAAAGCGAGCTATGTCTCAAACTGAAAATGGTCAGAGTGAAATAGACTGAACCTTACAAATTTAACAAAATCCTAAGCATTCATCCAAGGAGGAAATATGACAGAATTTTGGAATGCCTATGACTTAAATCGAAATCAACTCCCTCATCTCCTGGTTCGAGGAGACAAAATTCCTGAAGGACAGTTTCATCTCTGTGTCAATGTCTTGGTTCGCCATCAGGATGGCGATATTTTATTTATGCGACGGTCAGCCAATAAAAGTCTCTATCCTGGCTACTATGAGTTCGGAGCGGGAGGCAGTGTGCTGGCAGGAGAGGATAGTCAGACAGCCGCCCTGCGTGAATTAGAAGAAGAAACAGGCCTGGTTCCTGACAGCATCAGGCTTTTGGAGCAGGTGTGCTCTATCAAAGACCAGTGCCATTTCGACTATTATGAAGTGCTTGTGTCTGGCGATAAGAGTCAAGTCCGCTATCAGGAAGGCGAAACAGATGCCCATGTCTGGTTACCCCTGAAAGAGGTCCCGGCCTTTGTAGAAAACCATCCTTGTTTTAAGAACCAAAAGAAAATTCTCAGTAGCCTGATTGATTGATGTCGCGGCTGTTTTTCTATTTTCACTAAAAAGTTGATTTAAATCAAAATATTTTTTCGACCTAAAATCAATCTTAAAGATTCTTTTGAGGTAAAAATTTGCTATAATAGAAGCAGACAAATTTGAAGGGAGAAGACAATGTCAGTAAAGGTCAAAGACCTCTTAAAAATGTCTCGTCTGTCTCAGGAGTACGGAGATAAAGTTTTACTGGAGAAAGAAATTAAAACTTCAGATATTTCTCGGCCTGGACTTGAAATGACTGGATATTTTGATTTTTATACACCCGAGCGGATACAACTGATTGGGATGAAAGAGTGGTCTTATCTGATGAAGATGAGCTCTCATAATCGCCATCAAGTACTGCTGAAAATGTTCCAGCCTGAGACGCCGGTGGTTATCATTGCTCGAAATTTAGAGATTCCTAAAGAAATGATTGATGCGGCTGATGAGAAGCAGGTTGCTATTCTTAGAAGCAAAACCTCCACCAGTCGCTTGTCTGGAGAAATTTCCAGTTATCTTGATTCCCGGCTAGCTGAGAGAACCAGTGTCCATGGGGTCCTGATGGATATCTATGGCATGGGAGTTCTCATCCAAGGAGACAGTGGAATTGGTAAAAGTGAAACAGGGCTTGAGTTGGTTAAGCGTGGCCATCGTTTGGTTGCGGACGATCGAGTGGATATCTATGCCAAGGATGAAGTGACCCTTTGGGGAGAACCGGCTGAAATCCTGCGCCACCTATTGGAAATTCGTGGTGTTGGTATCATCGATGTCATGAGCTTATACGGAGCCAGTGCAGTAAAAGATTCTTCTCAAGTTCAGATAGCTGTCTATTTGGAGAATTACGATACTCAAAAAACTTTTGACCGTCTAGGTAATGATACAGAGGAGCTGGAGGTTGCCGGTGTCAGAATTCCACGTATTCGGATTCCTGTAAAGACTGGTCGCAATATCTCAGTCGTGATTGAGGCTGCAGCGATGAACTATCGAGCTAAGCAAATGGGCTATGATGCTACCAAGATCTTTGAAGAACGCCTCACTGATTTAATTAGCCGAAATGAGGTGAAACATGATTGATCCAGTAGCTATCCAACTTGGGCCTATCAGTATTCGCTGGTATGCCATCTGTATTGTCACAGGCTTAGTTTTAGCCGTTTATCTTGCCATGAAGGAGGCTCCACGTCGGAAGATTATTCCTGATGATATTTTGGATTTTATCCTAGTAGCTTTTCCCGTAGCCATTGTGGGTGCCCGACTTTATTACGTGGCATTCGAATGGGATTATTACGGTAAGAATCTGATAAAAATCATTGATTTTTGGAATGGCGGAATAGCCGGGATTGCCATTTACGGTGGGCTGATAGCTGGTGCCATCGTTCTCTATTTCTTCTGTCGGAGAAGGTTGATTCACCCAGTCGATTTTCTAGATATCGCAGCACCAAGTGTGATGATTGCTCAGAGTATTGGGCGCTGGGGAAATTTTGCCAACCATGAGGCCTACGGTGCGGCAGTTAAGAGTTTGAACTATCTGCCTAGTTTTATTCGTGAGAATATGTATATCGAGGGCAGCTACAGACAGCCAACGTTCCTCTATGAATCTGTATGGAACCTAATTGGCTTTATCTTGATTATTGTTCTCCGCCGTCGGCCTAAGTTGCTGAGACAGGGAGAAATCGCCGCCTTCTATCTGATTTGGTATGGATTTGGTCGGATGATTATTGAGGGGATGCGGACGGACAGTCTTATGTTTGCTGGTCTGCGCGTTTCCCAATGGCTGTCGCTGATTCTTATTTTTGTAGGAATAGGCATCATCATTTACCAAAGAAAAAAGAAAGCCCCTTATTATCAAGAATAAGAAATACATAGAGCTGCTGACTCTTATAAGAGATGTCAGCGATGAAAGGAGATAAATATGATAATTGAAATTGCTTATGCTTTACTGGCGGTTGCCCTTATTATCTTCGTGATTTATTTGACGATTACTGTCAAAAATCTGGGCGAGAAAGCTGGTAAGATGCTTGATGAAACAGAAAATACCATCAAGGTCTTGACTTCTGATGTCAACGTGACCCTTCACCAAACCAATGATTTACTGGCCAAGGTCAATGTCTTAACTGACGACATCAATCAAAAAGTCGCAACCATTGATCCTTTGTTTACAGCTGTGGCGGACCTGTCTGAGTCCGTTTCAGATTTGAACGTTCAGGCGCGTACGCTGAGTAAAAAAGCGGTGTCTGCTGGTAAAGGAACCGTCAAAACTACAGCTGGTTTATCTGCTTTGCGTTTTGCTTCAAAATTGTTTAAAAAATAAGAAAGAAGGTCTATTATGGGAAAATTTTCATCACTGTTATTGGGCGCTGTTACTGGTGCAGCTGCTGCCTATTTTCTGACCAGTAAGAAAGGAAAGGAAACGACAGATAAGGTTCGGGACTTTGTAAAGGAATATCAAGAAAATCCTGATGATATACACGAAGCTGTCGTTCAGTCCGCTAAAGACTTTTCAAATCAAGCTGTCAGTGCAATTCAACAAACCAAAGAAAAGGTTGAGAAAGGCGAGATTACAACTGAAACAGTCATCGAATCTGTCAAAGAAACGACCAAGTCAGTCGTTGACTACTCACAAGATAAGTTTAACGAAATCAAAGAAAAATTTGATAAAGAAGAAAGCAGCTTTGCAGAGGAAGAGCCTGTAATCTTTCAAGAGGAAGAAGAGGAATCTTCAGAAGAAATCATCATTGACTTCGGAGAAGAAGCGACAGAAGGACAAGAAGAAAAGGCTGTTGAAACAGACAGTCAAGAAGAAAAATAAAACAAAGAAGACTAGCAAAATTGCTAGTCTTCTTTGTTTACAAGAATGAAAAAAAGAACCGAGGACTTAAAGCGTCGTCGGTTTTTCTTATATTTTAAAATCGTAGAATCACAAGGTTGGTTTATTTGCTAGTTTGGCGTTTCTTTGCGAACAGGCGATAAGATTGAATGCTAATCAGGCTGGAAGCAATGGCCAAAGTGAAGGACATAAATGTATTCATTTTTAAACTCAAAAATACAAAGCTAAACAAAACTGTCAAGACACAGAAAACAGCAATATTTAAGAAGAAAAAGAGTTCACTTAATCTTGGTGACGTTTCTGCTTCAGGTAAGTACTCTTGATAGAGTGGTGTTTGTTCAGATTCAATTTCTTGGTAGTAGTAGTCAGTTGGGTCATCATATTGTTGGTATTTTCTTACGTGCATAATTCTCTCTCCTTACAGTACCCTCTAATTCTACCATTTTTTTGCAGTTTTAAATATTACAAAAGAGTTACAAAACGAATAAATTCGAATGAAAAACCACTCCTTTATATTTTTTTGCTATAATGGTTTTATGAAAAAGATAATTATTACAGCAACAGCTGAAAGTATAGAACAAGTTGAGGAACTTTTGAAGGCGAATGTCGATCGAATTTATGTCGGAGAGAAAAATTATGGCCTTCGTTTACCTCATAATTTTAATTTAGACGAATTAAATCGAATTTCTGACTTGGTTCACCAAGCAGGAAAAGAGTTGACCGTTGCGGTGAACGCGCTCATGCATCAAGAAATGATGGATAAGATCAAGCCCTATCTTGATTTTCTGCAGGAGATTGGGGCAGATTATATTACCGTTGGTGATGCTGGTGTTTTCTATGTGCTGCAGCGCGATGGTTATAAATTAAAGACCATTTACGATGCCTCGACCATGGTTACCAGCAGCCGTCAGATTAACTTTTGGGCTAAGAACGCAGGAGTTTCAGAAGCTGTCCTAGCGCGTGAGATTCCTTCTGCTGAGCTTTTTAAGATGCCAGAAATTCTGGAAATTCCTGCTGAAGTCTTGGTATACGGAGCTAGTGTCATCCATCACTCCAAGCGTCCTCTTTTGCAGAATTACTATAATTTTACTCATATTGATGATGAAAAGACACGGGAGCGAGACCTCTTTCTGGCGGAACCAAGCGATCCGCAGAGCCATTACTCGATTTTTGAGGACAATCATGGTACTCATATTTTTGCCAATAATGACTTGGATTTGATGACCAAGCTGATAGAGTTGGTTGACCATGGCTTCTGCAACTGGAAGTTGGAAGGTCTCTACACACCTGGCCACAACTTTGTTGAGATTGCTAAGATTTTTGTAGAGGCGAGAGATTTGATTGAAGCAGGCAAGTTTAGCTCAGACCAAGCCTTTGTGCTGGATGAGGCGATTCACAAACTGCATCCGAAAAATCGTTTTCTCGATACCGGATTTTATGACTATGACCCTGATATGGTAAAATAAATATTTAAACTAGAACTCCTTTTAGGAGTTCTTTTTTGAGAACAAAATTGATATTTACTAAAATAGGATTAAAAAATAGATGTTTTTTGAATTAATTCGAAAAATCTGGAAATTAGAATTGTGAAAATAATTCAAAGAACCTTGCTTTTAGGGGTAAATTACTATAAAATAATAAGGATTAGACATCAACACTTTTATATTGCAAATAGGAGAAAATGATGGCAAGAAAGTTAAAACGACCAGAGGTGTTGTCACCTGCTGGTACTTTGGAAAAGCTAAAAGTAGCTGTTCGATATGGAGCAGATGCTGTTTTTATTGGCGGACAAGCCTATGGTCTGCGCAGCCGGGCTGGGAACTTTACCTTTGAACAGATGGAAGAAGGGGTTCATTTTGCGGCTAGTTATGGTGCCAAGGTCTATGTCGCGGCCAATATGGTCATGCACGAGGGAAATGAAGAGGGAGCTGGTGAGTGGTTCCGCCGTTTGCGAGACATCGGGATTGCCGCTGTCATTGTTTCAGATCCAGCTTTGATTGCTATTGCAGCATCAGAAGCACCTGGTCTGGAAATCCATCTGTCAACTCAGGCCAGTGCGACCAACTATGAAACGCTGGAGTTCTGGAAAAATCTAGGACTAACTCGCGTTGTTCTAGCTCGCGAAGTTTCTATGGCTGAACTGGCAGAAATTCGCCGACGGACTGATGTTGAAATAGAAGCCTTTGTTCATGGAGCAATGTGTATTTCCTACTCTGGACGCTGTACATTATCCAACCACATGAGTATGCGCGATGCCAATCGTGGAGGCTGCTCACAATCCTGCCGTTGGAAATATGACCTCTACGATATGCCCTTTGGTCAAGAACGTAAGAGCTTGAAGGGGGAAGTTCCGGAAGAATTTTCCATGTCCGCAGTTGATATGTCCATGATTGACCGCATACCAGACATGATTGAAAATGGAGTGGATAGCTTGAAGATTGAGGGACGGATGAAGTCTATTCATTACGTTTCCACGGTGACTAACTGCTATAAAGCAGCTGTAAATGCTTATCTAGAAAGTCCTGAAAAGTTTGAAGCTATCAAGCAGGACTTGGTTGATGAGATGTGGAAGGTTGCTCAACGCGAATTGGCCACAGGATTCTACTATCATACTCCAACTGAGAATGAGCAGCTGTTCGGAGCGAGGCGTAAGATTCCAGAATACAAATTTGTAGCAGAAGTAGTAGCCTATGACGCAGACAGTCAGACAGCGACTATTCGTCAGCGAAATGTTATCCATGAAGGCGATCAGGTTGAGTTTTACGGACCGGGCTTCCGTCATTTTGAAACCTTTATCACAGACCTTCGTGATGCTGATGGTAACAAAATTGATCGGGCTCCTAATCCGATGGAGCTTCTGACCATTCACTTGGAGCAGCCTGTAGAGGCTGGCGATATGGTGCGGGCTCGAAAGGAAGGCTTGATTAATCTTTATAAGGAAGATGGCACTAGCGTGACCGTCCGAGCTTAATCTTATATTCATAGGTGGCTTTTTAATCTAAAAGCCATCTTTATGAATTGAGGTTATCAGAGAGGAAATAGCATGATTCAGGTTTACGGAGATACTCTTGATGAGGAGACTCGCTGCCAGCATTATCATAGTGAGAGAGATGTCATAGCTCTTAAGTGCTTTGCTTGTCAGAAATACTATCCTTGCTTTCTCTGTCATGACCGCTACGAAGACCATGCTTTTCTAGCCTATCCTGTGAGTCGCTCAGAAGATCGAGTAGTTCTTTGTGGTCATTGCAGGACTGAGCTGACTATTTCTCAGTACCTTGGCTGTGAGGATACCTGCCCTTTCTGTCAACATTCCTTTAACCCTGGCTGTAAGAAGCATCGATCAATTTATTTTCAGACAAATAAATAACTCTTCCATCCAGTTGGATGGAAGAGTTATCTTTTGAAACGACGATTGGTGATGCGAATGTCTTTCTTTTGGGCTTCACGGATATTATTGGGTACGAGACTGATTCGCTTTATGTCCTGCACGCGGATAATAGTGGTCATACTTTTCTTGAAATTTTTGATAATCAGCTGCTGGCGCTCGCGATCGTATTTAACAATGTCGCCGGTGAAGCTTTTATCCAGAAAGATAACGTGGACACCAGATTGTTTACGCAGAGCTAACTCGATGGTACGCAGGATGCGGCCGCTGTCCTCTGGTCCTTGTTCATTCTTTTTGCCACTGATAAATTCGTTGGCTCTTTGTAAAATCATTTCGAGATATTTTTTCATAGCTAAAATCTCCATAACTTGTTACAATATATTATATAACAAAATTCCCTAAATTGTAAATTCTTTTACGAATTATTAGTTGGAAAATAAAACAAGAGGTGAAATATGGCTGAATTTACATTCGAAATTGAAGAAAAACTTCTGGTCCTGTCTGAAAATGACAAGGGCTGGACCAAGGAACTCAACCGAGTTAGCTTTAACGGAGCACCAGCTAAGTACGATATTCGGACTTGGAGCCCAGACCACAGCAAAATGGGCAAGGGGATTACCCTTTCTAATGAAGAATTCCAAATTCTCGTGGATGCATTTAAAAACTGATAGAGAAAGCTCTATCAGTTTTTTCTATTTCTCTGAAAAGTAGGAATGGAATTTCAGACTCTTAAAAATAGGGATGCTAATAATGGTGATAGCAATCATTTTTAGCAAGTCAGGCAGGATAAAAGGAGTCAGGCCAACCGCGACTGACTTAGAGAAATCAAGCCCCCCAAAGAAATGCAGTCCTAGGATACCACCGACAAAGACGAGAGCGTCACCCAATACATTGGCTATAAAAATCATATAGAAAGGACTGTCCTTGTGGCTCAGACTGGATGTCACAAGGGCAAAGAGTAAGTAGAACCAGAGATATCCGGCGCTTGGGCCAAAGAGAGCCTGAAAACCACCGCTTCCTCCAGCAAAGACCGGCAGGCCAATAGCTCCCAGCAGCAGATAAATAAAGACTGATAAAACCGCTTCGCGAGGTTTGAAAATTGTCGCAATCAAACCGACAGCAAAAGTCTGCAACGTAATGGGAACGGGACCAATGGAAATAGTTAACTGGGATAGGACAGCTAGAAAAGCAGCTCCGATAGCTGGGAGGGCAAGAAGAAATGCTTTGTTCTTGTTCATAAATAGTAAACCTCTTTTTATTTTTATGGTAACTATTTTAAAAGCTAAATAAAAAAAAGTCAAGTCCTTCTTAATCGGACGAGACAAATATACAGACAGATTCTTATTTTCGTTTCTTGCTTCTGATAAGCAAGACAAAGAAGGCGATAAGACCAAAAATATTAAAGAAAAGAATACCCAAGGCTGCAAGAAGCTTTTTCGTTTTACTCATCTGTTTTCCTCGTTTCTGGATTGCTTTGTTCTATCATATCAAAATTTTCAATGTTTGAATAGGTTTCATTAGAAAAATTAGCTATAGCTTCAAACTATATTCTTATCAATAAAAAAGGATTATCTAAAAGAGCTATAAAGAATTGCAGCAGCACACTTTGATTGATATAATAATGCAAAAGTAAATAAGAGTTTTTGCTAGAGGTGTGGGTGCGTAATCAACATCTTTCCAAAGCAAGACTGACTAGATTGGAGAAGGCTATGACAGATTTATTAAAAATTTATCAGAAACTACAGGAGAAAAAATGGGTCAACTTGTCCCATCAGATCAAGGAAGATAGTCCGCATTTTCCCGCTCTGCCTGCCTTGGAGAAAAAGGATATTTTCACTTTGAAAGATGGTTTTCATGTTCAGCAGTTTTCTGTAGTTGGCCAGTACGGGACTCATATTGATGCTCCGATTCACTTTGTGGAGGGTGGTCGCTGGTTGGAAGAGATTGAGCTAAAAGATCTTTTTCTGCCTTTGGTAGTTATTGATAAGTCTAAGGAAGTAGCAGAGAATCCAGACTTTATTCTGGGCAAGCAGGATATTTTAGATTTTGAAGCGGAGCACGGGAGAATTGAGCCAGGAACATTTGTTGCCTTTCGCTCAGATTGGTCCAAGCGTTGGCCAAGTCAATCTGCCATGCGAAATCTGGATGATCAGGAGGTTCAGCATACTCCTGGGTGGGGACAGGATGCTCTAGAGTTTCTTATCCATGAGCGTGGTGTCAAGGCGGTAGGCCACGAAACTTTTGATACAGATGCGGGTATTCCCACAGCGGAGCATGGACTACTCAATGAATATTATCTTTTGGAGCAGGACATTTACCAGCTGGAAGTTATGACCAATCTGGATCAGCTGCCGGCTAAGGGTGCTCTCATCTCGATCAGCTTTCCAAACTGGCATCAGGCCAGCGGTTCACCAGTGAGGGCTGTAGCTATTTTACCATAATGAAAAAGGAGTCTGAGGTTTCATTTCAGGCTCCTTGTCTCATATAATAACTAATAAATAGATTGCTTTTTATAATTTTTGGAATTTCTTGATGGATATTTGACAATTTACCCTTTAAAATAGTGATGCAGTAGTCTATGGTCTGAAAAAAATCTGACTTTCTTTCATTAGACTGATATTTGAAAGGAAAGTCAAATGAACCTGAAATAGCTAAAATTTACAATCTTACAAAAATGTAAGATTCGTCTGTAAAATGAAAGATTAGGTTATGGAACGGTCATGATCTTTATTATAAAATGGTAGCAGAAGTCAAAAAGAGGCTGGAATACCAAACCTCTTCTGATTTTGAATTTTTTATCGCATGGTCACGAATTCTTCGGAACCTGTCGGGTGAATAGCAACTGTAGCATCAAAGTCAGCCTTGGTAGCGCCCATCTTGATAGCAACAGCGAAACCTTGAATCATCTCGTCTACTCCGTAGCCAATGCCGTGCAGGCCAACGACCTTTTCATCCTCACCGGCAGTGATGAGCTTGAACTTGGCCTGTTGGCGATGCTGGGTGACAGCTGAATACATGGATGTGAAGCTAGATGTGTAAACGTGAATATTTTCTGCTCCGTAAGTCTTGATAGCCTCTACCTCAGTCAGGCCGACTGTCCCAATAGCAGGATGGGAGAAGACAACAGTTGGAATAGTTGAGTAGTCCATTTTAGCATTTGTTTTACCATTGAAAAGATGCTCAGACAGGGTCCGTCCAGCCTTGATAGCAACAGGAGTTAATTCTTTTTCACCTGTTACATCGCCTAGAGCATAGATGCCAGGAACCACAGTGTTTTGATACTCATCTACAGCGATGAAGCCACGTTCATTGAGAGTGACGCCAGCTGCTTCTAGATTGAGGTCTTGAACATTTGGCTTACGACCGATTGCCCAGATAACATGCTGGGCTGTGTGACTGCTGCCATCTTCAAAGTAGAGCTTGAGCTGACCATCAGTAAGTTTTTCAAGCTTTTGCGGAATCTTATGGGTATGAAGCTGGAGCCCAGAGTTTTCCATTTCTTGGAGCAGACCGTCAATCAGATAGCTGTCAAAGTTGCGCAGCGGTCGATCCTTACGAACAAAAAGGTCTGTTTTAACTCCTAGAGCATGGAGCACTCCGGCTAGCTCAACTGCTATATAGCCTGCTCCGACAATGGCAACAGATTCAGGTAACTCTTCCCAAGCGAAGACATCATCGGAAGTTTCTCCGTAACCTGCGCCAGGGATATTTGGAATAGCAGCATGAGCACCTGTTGCGATAACGATATGCTTGGCGCGAATAAGCTCACCGTTGACTTGGACAGTATTTGCATCCACAAAACGGGCACGGCCTTCGATCAGCTCAACACCATTGCGCTTGAAGCTACCATCGTAGGACGAACGTGCTCTATCAATATAAGCTTCTCGATTTTTCCGAAGAGTAGCAAAATCAAAAGCATGATTATCAGAGGTAAAGCCGTAGTCTGGTCCATAATGATGGATAGCTTCAGCTATTTGAGCTCCGTACCACATAATCTTCTTTGGGACACAGCCGACATTGACACAGGTGCCACCTAGTTTCTTTTCTTCAATAACGGCAACCTTGGCACCGTATTCGCCGGCCCGATTCATGGTAGCAATTCCCCCGCTGCCACCGCCAATAGCAATCATATCAAATTCTTTCATCTTGTTAGAATCTCCTTCTATTATATGAGGTAATTGTACCTTTTTTAGCAAGTGAATGCAAAAATCTGCTACGGATTTGAGAGGAGTGACTATCTGAGATAAAATAGCAACCATTTGTGAAAAACTGTAAATTTTTTTTAGAAGAATTATGATAGCCTTGTGATATAATATAACAAAAGAAAATCGTTTTCATCAAGAGGAGGAAAAAAGATGAAAAAGTTAAAGAAATGGCAATTATTTAGCATTATTGGAGCTACGATTGCAGTTGTTGCAGGAGCAATTCTCTTCATGTTTCTAAACGGAGGGAATCCTTCTGAGATGCCTGTCGACACGACTCCTCTGGTTCAGAAGGCCAAGGAAGGCTCAGTGGCTTCTTCAGTCTTGCTGACAGGAAATGTCACAGCCAGCAATGAGCAGTACATCTACTATGACAGCACCAAGGGTGACTTGGAAAATGTACTGGTCAATGTCGGTGACCAAGTGACAGCCGGTCAAGCATTGGTTACTTATAAAAGTGCAGAGGCTCAGGCTGCTTATGATGCGGCTGCTCGGGCGGTTAGCAAAGCTGATCGTCAATTGCATGACTTGCAGACCAATGGTGTGACTGTAAATACGACTGGCGACGAAGAAGCAGATGGTGCGTCTGAAGCTCAGGCTCAGCGTTCTGTAGAGTCTCAGGCAGCTGACCTGCGCGATGCTCGGGCTGATGCAGTTGATAATATGAATAAAGCACAAGCTACTCTCAATGCCTTGACAGTGACCAGCACAGCAGATGGTACGGTCGTAGAAGTTAACCGTGATGTTTCAAAATCAACAACTGGTGCCACTCAAACCTTGGTTCACATTGTCAGCAATGGAAATCTGCAGATTAAGGGTGAATTATCCGAATACAATCTGGCTAACTTGTCTGTCGGTCAAGAAGTGACCATTACATCAAAAGTTTACCCAGATAAAAAATGGACTGGTAAAATCAGCTACATTTCCAACTATCCGAAAGACGGCCAGCAGGCAGCAGCTCAACCGTCTGGAACAGGTGGTAGCGGAACAGCTTCAGGTTCCAAATATCCATTTACAATTGACATTACCAGTGAGATTGGTGAACTCAAGCAAGGTTTCTCTGTCAACATTGAAGTTAAAAACAATACTCAGGGACTCATTGTGCCAGTCAGCAGTGTGGTAATGGACGGAGACAAGAACTATGTTTGGGTCCTGGAAAAAGGAGTTGCCAAGAAGACAGAAGTAACGCTCGGAAATGCTGATGCTGAAAATCAAGAAATCTCATCTGGTTTGACAAAGGATAGTAAAGTTATCATCAATCCGACAGATAGCTTGAAAGACGGTCAAGAGGTGAAATCTTATGAAGAAGCTAATTGAGTTAAAAAATATTAATAAGAGCTATCGCAATGGAGACCAGGAACTGCAGGTATTAAAAGACATCAGTCTGGAGGTTGAAGAGGGTGAGTTTGTTGCCATCATGGGACCGTCTGGATCTGGTAAGTCTACTCTGATGAATATCATTGGGATGCTGGATCGTCCGACCACTGGTGAATACCATCTAGGAAGCGAAGAAGTTGCTAAGCTAGGTGATAAGAAGCTGGCCAAGGTTCGAAATAAGCAAATTGGCTTTGTCTTCCAGCAGTTCTTTCTCTTGTCTAAGCTCAACGCCTTGCAAAATGTGGAACTGCCCTTGATCTATGCAGGTGTCGGTCAATCTAAACGTAAGTCCTTGGCCGAGCAGTTTCTGACCAAGGTGGAGCTGGACACGCGGATGCACCATCTGCCTTCAGAGCTCTCTGGAGGACAGAAGCAGCGGGTTGCCATTGCGCGTGCTTTGGTCAATAATCCTTCGCTGATTCTGGCTGACGAACCGACGGGGGCCCTGGATACCAGGACTGGCGAGCAGATTATGGAGCTCCTAACTGAGCTCAATCGAGAAGGGAAAACCATTATCATGGTAACCCACGAGCCTGAGATTGCTGCCTATGCCAAGCGGCAGATCGTCATTCGTGACGGTGTCATCTCATCTGATAGCGCTAAGGAAGGAGGACTAGCCTAATGCAAAACTGGAAATTTGCCATTAGCTCCATTCTTGGACACAAGATGCGGTCTTTCCTGACCATGATTGGGATTATTATCGGAGTGGCTTCGGTTGTGGTTATCATGGCCTTAGGAGATTCCATTACCCGACGGGTCAATGAGAGTTTTACCAAAAGTCAGAAAAACATGCGTCTTGTTTTTTCTCCTAAAAAGAGCAAGGACGGCTCCTATACACAAACAGCTGATCTCTATTCTGTAAATGTGGAAGATGAAAGCGAAGAAGTGGTGGAGCCACCCAAGGCTCAGGAAGCCTGGGTTAAGGAATTGACCCATATCAAGGGAGTGGACGGTTATTATGTGACCAACTCTGCTATGGAAACCTTTAGCTACGAAAATAAGCAGGCTGAGCGCGTCAACTTTGTCGGTGCAAACATGACCTATATTCAGGTGAAAAAATACAAAATCATTGCTGGTCGCGCTCTGAGGCAGCAAGACTATCAAGGCTTTGCCAGTGTAGTGCTGCTGGACGAAGATTTGGCTGCGAACCTCTTTTCTTCCGCTGAAGAAGCAATCAATAAGATTGTGACAGTGGGGGCCAGTAACTATCGGGTGATTGGGGTTTATAGAGATCCTGAAACTGCTGCTGCATCTGGCTCCATGCAGGTCTATGGTGGTAATGCCATTACGACCAATACTCTCATAGCTGCAAACTTTGGAGTCGATGAAATTTCAGAGATTGTTCTTCGAGTGAATGATACTAGCTTGGTGCCAGAACTTGGTCCTAAGGTTGCCAAGAAATTAACAGAAATTGCTGGTCTCCAACAGGGCGAATATCAAGTGACAGATGATAGTGCCCTCTATCAGGAAGTGCAAAATATTTATGGTGCTATGACAGGAGTTATCGGTGCCATCGCCGGAATCTCTCTCTTTGTTGGAGGTATCGGCGTTATGAATATTATGCTGGTATCTGTCACTGAGCGGACCCGGGAAATCGGACTTCGGAAAGCTCTGGGAGCAACGCGTGGCAATATTTTGATGCAATTTTTGATTGAGTCTATGATTTTGACACTGATTGGTGGTTTGATTGGCCTGGTTCTAGCTGCGGGACTTGCGTCTGTACTAGGCTCGGCCATGAGTCAAATGCTGGAAGGAACACCAGTGACAGTATCACTCACAGTCAGTATCATTAGTCTTCTCTTCTCAGCAACCATTGGTGTTCTCTTCGGAATCTTACCGGCCAATAAAGCCTCTAAACTGGATCCAATTGAAGCACTGAGATATGAATAATATAGTCAAAAGTCTGGGGAACCAGACTTTTTTGTGATGTAAAAATCCTGCTGGTATTCCAGCAGGATTTGCATTCTTAATATCCTATAAAATACAGATTATTTCATCGTTGGGAAGAGCAGGACATCTCGAATGGTAGTCACGTCTGTGAGTAACATAACCAGCCGGTCAATACCGATTCCTAGGCCTCCAGTTGGTGGCATACCGTATTCCAGAGCTTCGACAAAGTCATAGTCAATGCCTGTTGCTTCGTCATCACCCAGTTCTTTAGCTTTGGCCTGTGCTTCAAAACGAGATAATTGATCGATTGGATCGTTCAACTCGGTGAAGGCATTGGCATATTCTTTGGTCATGATGAAGAGCTCGAAACGGTCCGTGAAGCGTGGATCTTCTGGATTTTTCTTAGCCAGAGGTGATACTGCTACAGGATGACCGTAGACAAAGGTTGGCTGAATCAAGGTTTCTTCCACAAATTCTTCAAAGAAAGCGTTGATAACATGGCCAACTTCAGTGAAGTGCTTTTCAAGCGGAACTTTCTTTTCCTGAGCCAAGGCAGCAGCTTCTTCAAAGCTCATATCTTGCCAGAAATCAACACCAGTAATTTCCTTGATGGCATCTACCATGTGAACGCGTTTAAATGGTTCGTTGATCTTGATTTCAGTTCCTTGGTAGTTGACTGGTCCATCTCCATTAACAGAGACGGCTGCATGTTGGATAATACCTTCAGTCAAGTCCATGATGTCTTGGAAATCTGCATAGGCTTGGTAAACCTCGATGGAAGTGAACTCTGGATTGTGAGTTGCGTCCATTCCTTCGTTACGGAAGATACGGCCAATCTCATAAACTCGCTCCATACCACCGACGATGAGACGTTTAAGATGAAGCTCGGTTGCAATCCGCAGCACCATATCAATGTTTTGGGCATTGTGGTGGGTGATAAATGGACGGGCAGCAGCACCGCCTGCCTCATTGTGGAGGACAGGAGTTTCTACTTCAAGGAAGCCTTGTCCATCCAAGTAACGGCGGATTTCTGAGATGATTTTTGAACGAGTGACAAATCGTTCAAAGCTTTCGCGGTTGGAAATCAAATCCAAATAACGCTTGCGGTAGATGGTTTCAACATCTGTCAGGCCGTGGAATTTTTCAGGCAGGGGACGCAGAGCCTTAGACAAATGAGTAAGGTGGGTTGCCTTGATAGAAAGCTCCCCCATATCTGTCCGCATAATCTCACCTTCGATACCGAGGAAATCCCCTAAGTCCGCCTTTTTGAAGATTTCATAATTTTCTTCACCAACAGCATCTTTACGAACATAAATCTGGATTTGGCCTTCACGGTCTTGGATGTGGGCAAAGCCAACTTTTCCTTTGCCACGCTTGGTCATGAGACGGCCAGCGATAATAGCTGTTTCGTTGAGTTCGTTTAATTCTTCTTTATCTTTATCGTTGTATTTTTCTTTCAGTTGAGCAGAGTTAGCAGTTCGCTCAAAGCGTTTGCCAAAAGGGTCAATTCCCTGCTCAGCCAGCGCAGCCATTTTTTCACGGCGGATAATCTGCTGGTCGTTTAATTCCTCGATATGTTCAGTAGTCATGTTTTTCCTCCAAAAGTTTTCCTACCTATTTTAACACAAAAGATAGGGAAATTCATCTATATTTGGCTATAAAGTAAGAAAAAAAGCTAGAAATCCAGCTTTAATTTTCTGCCTTTTCAACTAAGTAATCCGTATTATTCCAAGTGATCAGCTCAAAATTCTCAAAGTCTTCTGTTTCAAGGATGGTGATACTAGCATTGGTCAGACCGCCATTCTTGCGCAAAAGAGGTGTGTCATAGCCTAGCATAGTCCGAATGCTGGCGGTTAAGTTAGCACCGTGCCCGACAATGAGGACCTGTTCATAGTCCTTGTCCTTTAAGGTCTTGATAAAGGAAATTGTCCGGTGGGTTGTATGGTAGACCGACTCAGCGTCAAAAAAAGTATGATTAAATTGTGAGAGGTTGTGGCGGAAGGCTGTCATCTGATGTGGATAGATAGATTCTATGGTAGAAATTTTTGCGCCTTCCAATTTTCCCAACTGCCATTCTCGCAGTTCAGGTACTGATACGATTTCAGTCGGAAACTGGCTTTCTTCTTGGATAATCTCAGCAGAGCGAATGGCGCGTGGGAGATCGCTGCTGTAAATCTTGTCAAATTGTGTCTGAGCCAGATGTTTTCCTAAGGTTTGCAGTTCTTCAACGGCGGTTGGCAGCAGTGGCGAATCACCGCTGGCTCCCTGAAAGCGGCCTTCCTGATTCCATTCCGTTCTTCCGTGTCGGACAAAATATAATTTCATAGTGGTTGATTGTTTCTTTCTTATTAGAGTTTATTGAGAATATTAGGTGCAGTATTGAAGAATTATGAGCTAGAATTCTCCTTGAGGTCTGCAAAGTCAGCTTGAACAAAATCTGCTAAATCTTGAGCCTTGATTTCAATACTGCGGCCGACTTCACCGGCAGAAACGATAATGCTATCTCGCTCTAGAGCTGACTGGTCGATATAGATTGGAAAGTTGTGCTTTTGACGGATACCGACAGGATTATTGGCTCCGTGGATATAGCCCGTTGTCTTTTCCAAATCTTTCTGGGGAATCATACTGACCTTTTTATTACCGGAAATCTTGGCCATTTTCTTTTCGGACAGATGCTCTGTGATAGGTAAGATACCGATTAGTGTGCCAGTCTTGTCTCCTGTCAAGGCCAAGGTTTTATAAATCCGCGAACGGTCCAAGTCATCGGCTGGCTGTTCAGCTAAGGCATTTAGCTGTAGACCTCGATGGTCAATCTTAGCCTTGCCTAAAATTTGCTCGACCAATGTTTTTTTGATTTTTGTTTTTTTAGCCATTAGTATATCTCTCTTCTAATTGTGACATCCAGAGTCCCAGCCAGGTTCCCAGACCGAAGAAAAAGGCTGCAAGGACAAGTGTCAATACAGAAACTCCATGATAGCTGATGCTTTCACTGTTTCCTGCTTGCGGCACTACAATGAGAAGTGTACTGGATAGGACGATGCCGATGATAAAGTGATAGACACGAGAGTAGTAGTTTTTCAAAATATGATCCATGAGCTTAGAGAAGAGAATCAGTGCTAAGGCGCCTCCGATTCCGATAGGAAGGAAGGTACCCAAGAGATCCAGTTTGCGAAAGCCATTCAGCATAGGGGCATAGAGTCCTAAAATCAGGAGAAGGTTGGACGGACTGAGTCCGGGAATTAAAATGCCCAGTGCAATCAAAGCTCCTGCTAAGATAAAAGAGAGGAAGTTAGCTGGCAAGGTGCCGACCATACCGTTTAGGGAATAAAGAAAAATTCCTGAGACGATGAGGCTGACCCAGAAAACGAGAATATCAATCCGATCACGCTCACTTTTAGCGACAGACTCTTTAATGAGGCTAGGAACAGTCCCAATAATAGCTCCAGCAAATCCCCAGAGGACAATCACTTTGTAGTTGTCCAGCAGCAGATTGACAGGATAGGAGAAAGCGGCAATTCCTAAAATCATTCCGATTCCAACTGGTATAAAATAGAGCACATTTTCGACGAAGTTTTCTTTTAAATGTGCTAAAAAATGAATCAGGCGCTCGTAAATACCTAGGATAGCTGCTAAAACACCGCCTGAAACTCCTGGCAAAATAAAGCCAAGTGCAATGACCATTCCTTTGAAAATTCTATTCAACCAAGAAATCATTGTATTTTCCTTTTCTAATTTCATTTATCAAATCATTATATCATAAAATATAGGCTTTATTAAGAGGAAACGGCTGGAAAGATCCTATTTTGTGACAATAAAAAACGACAGCAATCTTTGAGATTTGAGCTGTCGCTCTGAGCTATTGGCTTTCTTTAGGAACTGTAAATAGCTTTTGATAAGTAGCTGTTTGGTCTTTCAAGGTTGACAGCTGGTTCAAATCAAGATAATGAGAGAAACCAGTCAGCTGACCTTGTGATGTATACTGATGCAAGTCGTAATCTTGCTCAGTATTTGGTGCGGCATTGTAGTAGCCGTCGTCATTACCATAAGTTGGAATCCAAATAGCTGTGAACTTATCGGTAGAGATGCTATGCTCTTCCATAAAATAAGTTCCAATATAGATACCAATATTTTTAACACCAAGTGACTCTAGCTTGGCTCGGAAAGCTTCAACTCCCGCATTCATGTCAGACATGGTCTTTTCTTCGACGTCTAGCCAATAATAGGTTGGATGGTACTTGGCAGAAGCCTTGTAGAAACTTTCGGCTTCTTTTTCCATTTCCTTTTTGCTATTGGCGGCCACATAGGCATAGACAGCAACAGGGATGTTGCGCTTTTGAAATTCTTTGATATGTCTTTCATAAGACTTGTCAAGACCATTCAGATGGGTTGCTGCGTTTTCTTTTTTTGCCTGCGCTCCACTATGAACACGGACAATTACTCCTGAAACATTCTGTGCGAGTAAGTCGTAATTAATCTCACTTGGCAGCTGCCAGCCAGAAATGTCAATGATTGGTCTGGAAATAAACTCTTCATCCAAGGACGAATCATCAGATGTTTCCTCTTTTTTTGAGGAACTTGGAGTTTGTTTAGTTTGTGAAATTTTTGCCTGTGCTTGCTTTTCCTGAGAGTCAGTAATTTGCTTGCTTATCAAAATAAAAGCGATAAAAGAAGCAAAGAAAATTAGGATTGCAAGCGGTTTAATCCTCTTCCTCATACTGGTTTATTTTAACTTAAAACAAATAAAAAAGCAAAAAATATCCCCAGAATTGCTGGAAAATGAATGAAATGTAATATAATTGAAATATTATAAAGCAAAAACAAGACGTTTTGAAAGTTCAAAATGCCTTGTTTTTAAAGAAATTAGTCAGGCTATAGAGGCTGAGTTACCGTTGGCTAAATCGTTTTGCTTTTTCCTGCCTTTTATAATAGCTTTTGAATGAGTTCTTCTATCTTTTGGGGAGAGGTTTGTGGAGAGAAGCGTTTGATGACTGTTCCGTCTCGACTGACCAGAAACTTTGTGAAATTCCACTTTATGTTTTCGCCCAGAAGACCGCCCTTTTCTTTTTTGAGCCAGTCAAAGAGTGGAGCAGTATGAGGACCATTGACATCGATCTTAGCAAATCGGGGAAAGGTCGTTCCGTAGTTAAGGCTGCAAAAGCTATTGATTTCTGCAGCGTCTCCAGGAGCCTGCTGGCCAAACTGATTGCAGGGGAAATCCAGGATTTCAAATCCGTCTTTCTGATAGCGCTCATAGAGTTCCTGCAGTTCTTGGTACTGAGGAGTGAAGCCGCAGCCGGTCGCTGTATTGACAATCAGCAGAATCTTTCCTTTATAATCACTCATTTTTTGCAGACTTCCGTCTTGTTTTTGGATTTCGATATCATAAATGTCTGTCATGTTCTCCTCCTTTGTTTGCTTCCTATCTTATCACAATTTTATGTAAAAGAGAGAAAGCAAGGTTATATTATTCCAGTCTCTGCACTAATGCTTTTTTTTCAATCCAAAAGGTGGTATAATGAGAATTGAATTTTTAGAAGTTTAATGGTGAAATATGAAAATTGACAAGAAGCACTTGTTGAATTATTCCATCTTGATTCCCTATTTGATTTTATCTGTCTTGGGATTGATTGTGGTCTATTCAACGACGAGTCCTACCTCGATTCAGGCCGGAGGAAATGGTTTTGGAATGGTCATGAATCAGGGGATTTTTTGGATAATAAGTCTCTTTATGATTACGCTTTTGTACAGAATCCGCTTGGGTTTCTTAAAAAAAGGAAGTATCCTGACTATAGTTATCTTTGCTGAAATAATCCTTTTGCTCTTATCTCGTTTTATAACGGGGACTATTAATGGCGCCCATGGTTGGTTGAGAATCGGAGCTTTCAGTGTTCAGCCTGCTGAGTATTTGAAGATTATTTTGGTCTGGTATCTTGCCTTTCGCTTCACAAAGAGGCAGGAGGAGATAAAGGTCTATGACTATCAAGCCCTGACTCACAACCATTGGTTTCCTAAAGCCTTTAATGACTGGCGGACCATGGTGGCTATTCTGATTGGGATTGTAGCTATCATGCCAGACCTTGGAAATGCGACTATTCTATTTTTGACCGTCGTGATAATGATAGCTGTCAGCGGGATTGGCTATCGATGGTTTTCTACGATGTTGGGAGCCATTGTTAGTGTTTCCGGCTTGGTTCTGGCTAGCATTTGGTTGATTGGGGTTGAGCGCGTGGCCAAGATTCCAGTCTTTGGTTATGTAGCCAAGCGTTTCAGTGCTTTCTTTAATCCCTTCAAGGATCTGTCTGGTTCAGGCCACCAATTGGCTAATTCCTACTATGCTATGAGTAATGGCGGCTGGTTTGGTCTAGGCTTGGGGAACTCTATTGAGAAACGAGGTTATCTGCCGGAAGCTCATACAGACTTTGTATTTTCTATCGTGATAGAAGAGTTTGGTTTCTTTGGTGCCAGTCTAATTCTGGCCTTACTCTTTTTCTTGATTCTGAGAATTATCTTGGTAGGGATTAGGGCCAAGAATCCATTTAACTCCATGATGGCTTTGGGAATTGGCGGTATGATACTCATGCAGACCTTCATCAATATCGGTGGAATCTCAGGTCTCATTCCTTCTACAGGAGTCACCTTCCCTTTCCTATCGCAAGGAGGGAACAGTCTTTTGGTCTTGTCAGTAGCCATTGCCTTGGTACTCAATATTGATGCCAACGAGCGCCGTGATGCCCTCTATGAGCAGATGGAAGCGGAGGCGCAAGGCCGGTCTGAGGAAGCTTAATCGCAGTTCGTGTGAACAGTTGTTGCAAAAATGAAAGGTGCAGATTATGTCATTTAACAAATTAGAAAGCTACAGCAATAAAGAAGTGATTCGAGAAGAAGTCGCCATTTTGACAGACTTACTTGCCGACATTACTCGGAATCTTCTCGACCTTGAGACCTTTGAAAAAATCTCCCTTATGGAGGAGCTGGCGGTTAACTCCAAATATCATGAGTTAAAAGCGATTGTAGAAGAATTGTCGACAGATGAAATGGTTTATATTTCCCGTTATTTCTCTATCTTGCCGCTTTTGATTAATATCTCTGAAGACGTTGACTTAGCTTATGAAATCAACCATCAGAACAATATCGATCAGGATTATCTTGGGAAGCTGTCAACAACCATTGACTTGATTTCAACGCGGGAAAATGCTCAGGAGATTCTGGAAAATCTGAATGTTGTGCCAGTACTGACAGCTCACCCAACTCAGGTTCAGCGTAAGACCGTTCTGGATTTAACCAATCATATTCATAGTTTGCTGCGTCAGCATCGTGATGTTAAGGCTGGCCTAGTTAATGAGAAGAAGTGGCTAGGAAATCTCCGCCGCTATATTGAGCTTATGATGCAGACAGATATGATCCGTGAGAAGAAGCTGAAAGTGACCAATGAGATTACCAACGTCATGGAGTACTATAACAGCTCTTTCCTACAAGCAATCACCAACTTTATGGTCGAATACAGACGCTTGGCAGAAGAGCGGGGCATTAAGCTGGATAATCCTAAGCCTATAACCATGGGAATGTGGATTGGCGGTGACCGGGATGGCAATCCTTTTGTAACAGCAGAAACCTTGAAACTATCAGCCACGCTCCAGAGTGAAGTCATCCTCAACTATTACATTGACAAGGTTTATACACTCTATCGCACCTTCTCACTCTCGACCAACCTCTCAGAAACCAGTCAGGCAGTAGCAGAAATGGCAGCTCTGTCTACAGACAAGTCTGTTTATCGGGAAAATGAGCCTTACCGCCGTGCTTTCCACTATATCCAGTCCAAGCTGATTCAAACCTTGCTTTACCTAAAAGAAGGCAATTTTTCAACTGACGGTCAGCGATTGACTGACCGAGCTGAGGAAAAATTGTCTGCGAAAGCGAACCTTTCTGTCAGCAATAAAGGAAGAGAAATCATCCCTAATTATATCCAGTCTCGTATCAGCGAGACCCTGACTGAGCTGAAGAAGGAGGAGACACCTTCTTACAAAACAGCTCAGGAATTTAAAGAAGACTTGCAGGTCATTTATGATTCTCTTATCGAACATCATGGCGAAGCCTTGGTAAGTGGGGACTTGACTGAACTTCTCCAAGCGGTTGATGTTTTCGGCTTCTTCTTAGCCAGCATTGATATGCGGCAGGATTCCAGTGTTCATGAAGCCTGTGTGGCTGAACTCTTGGCTTCGGCTAATATTGTCCAGGATTATAGTAGTCTGTCGGAAGAAGAAAAATGTCAGGTCCTCCTCAAACAGCTGCTAGAAGATCCTCGTATTCTGTCTGCTACTCATGAATCTAAATCCGAACTCCTGCAAAAAGAACTGGAAATTTTCAAAACGGCCCGTCAGCTAAAAGATGCTATTGGTGAGGAAGTGATTAAGCAGAATATTATTTCTCACTCGACCAGTGTATCAGATCTACTTGAGTTGGCTATTATGCTCAAGGAAGTGGGGCTGATTGATGAAAATGGCGCTCGTGTCCAGATTGTTCCGCTCTTTGAGACCATTGAAGACTTAGACAATTCCTGCGATACCATGGAGAAATACCTATCTCTGCCGATTGCGCAGAAGTGGATTGCCTCTAAGGATAATTATCAGGAAATCATGCTGGGCTATTCAGACAGTAATAAGGACGGTGGCTACCTGTCTTCTTGTTGGACCCTCTACAAGGCTCAGCAGCAGCTGACAGCCATTGGTGATCAATTTGGCGTAAAAATTACCTTCTTCCATGGCCGGGGAGGTACAGTAGGACGTGGTGGTGGTCCAACTTATGAAGCCATCACTTCTCAGCCACTCCGCAGTATCAATGACCGTATCCGTCTCACTGAGCAAGGGGAAGTCATTGGTAATAAATATGGAAATAAAGACGCAGCCTACTATAACTTGGAAATGCTAGTGTCTGCTGCCATCAACCGAATGGTAACTCATAAGAAGAGCGATAGCCATACGTCTGATAAATATGAGCGAATCATGGACCAAGTAGTCAATCGCAGTTATCAGATTTACCGAGATTTGGTCTTTGGCGACGAGCGTTTCTACGATTATTTCTTCGAATCCAGCCCTATCAAAGCCATTTCTAGCTTCAATATCGGTTCTCGTCCAGCAGCCCGTAAAACCATTACCGAAATCGGTGGCTTAAGGGCTATTCCGTGGGTCTTCTCTTGGTCTCAAAGTCGGGTTATGTTCCCAGGCTGGTATGGTGTCGGATCGAGTTTCAAGGAATTCATTGATGAAGACCCAGAAAATAACTTAGCCTTTCTGCAATTTATGTATAAGAGATGGCCATTCTTCAAGTCTCTCTTATCAAATGTAGATATGGTTCTGTCTAAGTCAAATATGAATATCGCTTTTGAGTATGCGCAGCTTTGTGAAGATCAGAATGTGCGTGATATTTTCAATATTATCTTAGATGAGTGGCAGCTGACTAAGGATGTCATTCTAGAGATTGAAGGGCACGATGAGCTACTTGCTGAAAACACTTATCTAAGAGACAGCTTGGACTACCGCATGCCTTACTTCAATGTTTTGAACTATATCCAGCTAGAGCTAATCAAGCGTCAGCGAAACGGCCAGCTTACACCAGATCAAGAAAAGCTGATTCACATCACCATCAACGGTATTGCGACTGGTCTGCGAAACTCTGGCTAATACAAAGAGAAAATCGGAGTTGTTCCGATTTTTTCTATTTTTGTAACCAAAGGACATTTTAATTCGTTATATTAGTGAAGAAGGGGGTGAGCTTATTAGACTGGATGAATATGAAACAACCTTGATCGGCTTTGCTCGTGAGATTGTCTCCTATTTGCAGAAATCAGGCGCATCTAAAGCAGAAGCAGAAGATGTGGTTCAAGATGTTTTTGTTAAGATGTTGGAAACAGAAATTATTATTCCGGCAGAGAAGATGAGAGCTTGGATGTATCGAGTTTCCATTCGGCGCTATATCGACAGATATAGGAGAGATAAGCATTATTTGGAGATTTTGCGAAAAGAATTTTTTGGAAAAGATCTTGTCAATCCCTTTGAAAATGAAGATTATGAGCTGCTAAGAAGTATGATAGAAGCTCTGCCACTCAAGGAAGCCACGCTTTTAGAACTCTATTATTTTCAAGATTTTACGGTCAAGGAGATTGCCCAAATCATGTCTTACTCAGTGAGCAAGGTCAAGATTCAGCTGATGCGCAGTCGTGCTAAACTCCGAAAGGAGCTGGAAAAGAAAGGATATCGAAATGGAAACATTTGAAAATGTTGCAAAGAAAAGCAGAAGAAAAAAACTCTGGAAGACAGTTGCTATTAGCACCTTTGTATCTTTAGTTCTCTTAGGTCTTCTAGGAAAGGGGCTGGCAGAATTAGCCTCTAACAATGGACGAGACTTACAAAAACAGTACGAAGTTATGTCCGAAATCGCCTATCCTAATGTTGACTATGACAGTCTATACTACAATCGGACCTCTTATCTTTCAGGAACCTTGCGTTCTGATCGTTTTAAAGACTTGAATGGAGTGAGAGTGGCTTATCCAGCTTATGAGGGGAACTATTCACTAACAGGCTCTTATAAAAATCCGACGTCAGAGGCGACTTATTCCTCTACCTCAGGGACCTATACGCGAGAACTGCGGCAGAAATATCCGGTCTTTTACAATGTCAATGCCAAACAGACGAAGTCTTCAGATCCAGCACCTCAGGAACTTGTATCTGTCAAAGAAATGCCGAATCAATTGGTAGAAATAGCTCTGACTTTTGATAAACCTTACACTTATCAGGAAATCCAGCAGATGATACCGAGCAACCTCAAGATTAACTGGTACTGGATTGGCAGTCAGTCAGAAGATGGTGAAAATGGTATGGCATTGCGCACCGATCCTCAGACGACTTACGGAGCTAATAGTACGCTGCTTAATCCCTATCCGTCGGACGGCAAAAAAGAGAGCGAAGAGGCTAAGCAAGAGCAACAGACTTTCTTAGACTATTTAAAAGAAACTGATAAAACCTTTTTCCCAACTGTTAACAACTACAGTATGTACAATGACATTGAAGCCTATCTCAAGAAATTCGGCCAGTTAGATATTCGCGAGGAAAAGAGTCGAGATCAATTGACTTTTTCAGGTGTCATTCTTACCGGAAAATCCGAAAATTTTGCTCAACTAGAAGGGAAAGAATGGAATTATGCTTCCAGTATTGGAGCCTCAATTCAAAATCAACCTTACTACAAATTAGACAAGGATTAATTCACAAAAAAATGCTAAAAGACTTG
>CAUSZI010000012.1:0-40440 GCA_963536045.1 uncultured Streptococcus sp. | reverse complement strand
GCGATGAGATTTCCAATATCAGGGATACCTTTTTCGCTTTCCCAGCGGGCAATGGCAGAGCGGGAAACCTTGAGCCTTTCTGCCAAGGCTTCCTGAGTGAGCTGATGTTCTTGACGAATGCCCTTGAGAACTTGTGAAATTTTCATGATGATCTCCTTTCTTCAAATAAAAGTATTTAGATGATTTCCTTTTTTCATCTTTATTATAAAAATAATGAAACCATTTGCCAATAGCATTTCCCTAACAATCTAGTTATTCTGCATAACACCAGTCCTTTTTAAAAGTTTTCCACAGCATGTTGACAAGTTTGTCAAGGAGCTTGACAGCTCTTTTTATTTCCTGAAATGAAAATCAACTTTTTTAAGATTTTTTGTGATAAAATAAAGCCAATTCCGAATTGTAAGGTAGGAGGTTCTATGAAAGCAGAAATTATTGCTGTGGGCACTGAGATTCTGACGGGTCAGATTGTCAATACCAATGCCCAATTTTTATCTGAAAAACTGGCGAGTCTGGGGATTGATGTCTATTTTCAAACAGCAGTGGGGGACAATGAAAATCGTCTCCTCTCTGTTTTGGAAATTGCCCAAAGGCGCAGTAATCTGATTATCCTGACAGGAGGCTTGGGTCCAACAGAGGATGATTTGACCAAGCAGACCTTGGCTAAGTTCTTAGGGCGTGAGCTCAATTTTGACTCACAGGCTGTGGAAAAGTTGGATCGCTTTTTTGCTAGTCGACCAGATTATGCTCGAACGCCCAATAATGAGCGTCAGGCCCAGCTAGTTGAAGGCTCGACTCCGTTACCAAATGCGACCGGCTTAGCTGTCGGAGGATTGTTAGAAGCAGATGGAGTGACCTATGTAGTCCTGCCAGGTCCTCCAAGCGAGCTCAAGCCTATGGTCAATAACGAGTTGGTTCCGCTCTTATCCACAGGTCAGAAATTGTATTCACGGGTGCTGCGCTTCTTTGGTATCGGCGAGAGTCAGCTAGTGACTATTTTGGCAGAAATGATTGAACAGCAGAACGACCCCACCATTGCTCCTTATGCAAAGACAGGGGAAGTTACCCTGCGACTGTCCACCAAGGCTCTGAGTCAGGCAGAAGCCGACAGCAAGTTTGAGGCTGTGGAAAAGGAAATTTTGGTACATAAGACTTTTGAGGGACAACCCCTGTCAGAGATTTTCTATGGTTACGGGGATGACAATTCCTTGGCACAGGTGGCTTTTGAGTTGCTGAAGAGCCAAGGGAAGACGATTTCGGCAGCGGAGAGTCTGACAGCTGGTCTCTTTCAAGCGACCTTGGCAGATTTTGCTGGAGCTTCAGCTATTTTTTCAGGTGGCTTTGTCACCTACAGCATGGAGGAAAAGAGCCGGATGCTGGATATTCCGTTGGGAGACCTAGAGAAGCACGGTGTCGTTTCAGCTTTTACGGCTGGGAAAATGGCAGAGCAGGCTAGAAAGCTGACCGAAAGCGACTTAGCTGTCAGTCTGACAGGTGTGGCTGGCCCAGAGTCACTGGAAGACCATCCAGCAGGGACTGTTTTTATCGGCTTAGCTAGTTCTTCAGGAACAGAAATTATTAAAGTCAATATTGCTGGACGCAGTCGTCGTGATGTGCGAAAAATTGCTGTTCTGCACGCCTTCAACCTAGTACGAAAAACTTTATTAAATAGCTGATTTTTGGTATAATGACGAAGATGGCCAAAAGACATTTTTAGAAAAAATAGGAGAAATAAATGGCAAAGAAACAAAAAAAATTAGACGAAATCTCAAAGAAATTCGGCGATGAGCGCCAAAAAGCCTTGGATAATGCTCTTAAAAACATTGAAAAGGATTTTGGTAAGGGAGCCATTATGCGTCTGGGCGAGCGGGCAGAGCAAAAGGTTCAAGTTATGAGTTCTGGCTCTTTGGCCTTGGATATTGCCCTTGGTGCTGGTGGTTACCCTAAGGGACGGATTATTGAAATCTATGGTCCAGAGTCTTCTGGTAAGACAACCGTTGCTCTTCACGCAGTTGCTCAAGCACAAAAAGAAGGTGGTATCGCAGCCTTTATCGATGC
Source organism: uncultured Streptococcus sp. (assembly GCA_963536045.1). Taxonomy (GTDB): domain Bacteria; phylum Bacillota; class Bacilli; order Lactobacillales; family Streptococcaceae; genus Streptococcus. The sequence continues at coordinate 38,385 of CAUSZI010000012.1, read as the reverse complement.
TGAGCACGCTTTGGATCCGTCCTACGCAGCTGCCCTTGGTGTGAACATTGATGAGCTGCTCCTGTCTCAGCCAGACTCAGGAGAACAGGGACTGGAAATTGCTGGTAAGCTGATTGACTCAGGTGCGGTGGACTTGGTGGTTGTGGACTCAGTTGCAGCCCTGGTACCACGTGCAGAAATCGATGGCGATATCGGTGACAGTCACGTTGGTTTGCAGGCTCGGATGATGAGCCAGGCTATGCGTAAACTGTCTGCTTCTATCAACAAAACGAAGACGATTGCGATTTTCATTAACCAGCTGCGCGAAAAAGTTGGCGTTATGTTTGGTAATCCTGAAACAACACCAGGTGGCCGTGCACTGAAGTTCTATGCTTCTGTCCGTCTGGATGTCCGTGGTAATACTCAAATCAAAGGAACTGGTGATGAGAAGGATACCAATGTTGGTAAAGAAACCAAGATCAAGGTCGTTAAAAACAAGGTAGCTCCGCCATTCAAAGAAGCCTTCGTGGAAATCATGTACGGAGAAGGTATTTCTAAGACAGGTGAGTTGATTAAGATTGCGACTGATTTGGATATCATCAAAAAAGCTGGTGCTTGGTACTCCTACAATGATGAAAAGATTGGTCAAGGATCTGAAAATGCTAAGAAGTACTTGGCTGATCATCCAGAAGTCTTTGACGAAATTGACCGCCAGGTTCGTGTACGCTATGGTTTGATTGAAGGCGATGAGTTAGCAGAAGCGGTTGGCAACAAGGCTGACAGCCCTGTGGAAACGATGGAAGAAGTGACTCTGGATTTGGACGATGCCATCGAAATTGAAGAGTAATTTTGCAAAATAGGTCGCAAGACCGATGGTTTTTGTGATATAATAGACTACGATATTAGTATCGTGTAGCGAAAGGAGTACTTACATGATCACAATCTATACTGTCTCAAGTTGTACTAGTTGTAAAAAAGCAAAAACCTGGCTAAACGCTCATCAATTAACTTATAAAGAACAAAATTTAGGCAAAGAAGGCATCACCAAAGAGGAACTTCTGGATATTTTAACCAAAACAGAAAATGGTATCGCGAGCATTGTTTCATCAAAAAACCGCTATGCTAAAGGTTTGGGTGTTGACATTGAGGAATTAAGTGTCAATGAAGTTCTTGACATCATCATGGAGACCCCGCGTATTTTGAAAAGTCCTATCTTAGTGGATGATAAACGTCTCCAAGTTGGTTACAAAGAAGATGATATCCGTGCTTTTCTGCCACGTTCTGTTCGTAATGTTGAAAATGCAGAAGCTCGTCTGCGGGCAGCTCTCTAATCTTTGAATATAACTGAAAGAGTCGGGAAGAGAATCTCGGCTCTTCTTTTGGTTCGGGTTGACAGAGGGCTTTGGCGACTGGATGGATTGACAAGGGGCAGAACTGTGATACAATATCTCTGAGGAGGATGGAAGATGAAGAAAATTTTAGTAGGACTGGGATTGAGTGTGGCACTGCTAGCAGGCTGTGGACATAAAAAGACAGAGACGAATTCGAATGCGGCTGACAAGAAAGAAATCAGCAATAATCTGCCTATCATTGATAATGCCAAGCAGCAAGAAGTGATTACTCGGACACTTGTTTTTCCAAGGGATGAACGAGGAAACCAGCAGAGCCAGACAGTGACTTATCAGGGAGAGCATTTTAAACGCTTGGTTATTGAAAGGCTGACTGTGACTGATGATGAGATGAAAGAAGCCATCAAGCAAATGGGGCTGGAGGAAGCGCAGAAGTCGCTCAATGAGTCACTGGAGCAGGATGCAGACTATGTGCAGGCTCGTGGACTTCAAGGCTTCAGCGGTTCAGTGACAATTTTGAATGAGAACGAGCTGAAAATGACTTCTAACTATGATTTTGAGAGTTTGGATATTGAAAAAGCAGCGGCTATGCCTTATTTTCAAAATCTCAAGCTTAAAGAAATGATTAAACTGACGCCAGAAGAATACATCAACAATCTCCTGATGAATGGAGCAGAAGAGCAGAAATAAGCTGCTCTTTTTTATTACATTTTAATGACAGAGTGACAATCAGTTTGACAGCGCCGATTTTATAATGATATGATAAAATCAGCTCAATATTGAAGGAGATAAGACATGAGAAAATTAATTGTCTTTTTGCTGGCAGCTTTGGCAATCTTAACAGCTTGCAGTCAGCAGTCAAATAACAGTTCATCCTCACAGGGAGGGGCTGGAAAAGGAGATATTGTCACTAAGTCCTATAAAACTGAGAAGCAATTGGAACATGGAAAAGAAACCAGAATCTTAACAGTCAGCTACAGCGGACAGAAGTATGATAAGGTTATCTTGCATGTCAGCAAGGCTATTCCTGACAACATCAAGGAAGCTCTGTCAAAGCAGGATGTTTCCACTGTGAAGAAAGAAATGCTGTCTTTGATCGAGGAAGCACTGGGTCTGAAAGAGGCGGTGAATATCACCGGTCTTGACTTGAAAACAGATATGACAGCGGAAGAGATTTCTCTGGAGATGACTATCGATCCTGAGAATCTAGACTACGAAGTAGCCAAAAAGCTTCCAAACTACGCGCAGCTGTTTGAGCAGATCGAGACCCTGAGTCCGGAAGAATTGCTTAACAAGTTTAAGGGAAGCGACGGTGTGGAAGTGCCGTCTTCAAATTAGCAAGTTTCCATCCAGTTCTCTGAAGAGAGCTGGATTTTTGCTGGATTTCAGAGCCAGACTTCGGATAAATATTAGCTAAAGTTTATTGAAAAATTAGGAGAATTCGGGTGAATTAAATTTGTGAAAAGCCTATAATTATGCTATAATAGGGATATTCTAAAGAAAGAGGGTGTAATTGTGGGATTTACAGATGAAACAGTACGTTTTAATCTCGATGATTCAAATAAAAAGGAAATTAGCGAGACTTTGACCGATGTCTACAAGTCGCTCAATGAAAAAGGATACAATCCAATCAATCAAATCGTGGGATACGTACTCAGTGGTGATCCTGCGTACGTACCTCGCTATAACAACGCCCGCAATCAAATCCGCAAATATGAGCGCGATGAGATTGTTGAGGAGTTGGTTCGTTATTATTTGAAAGGACAAGGCGTCGATCTCTAATGAGAATTATGGGATTAGATGTGGGCTCAAAAACGGTTGGGGTTGCTATTAGTGATCCTCTTGGTTTTACGGCTCAAGGACTGGAGATTATTTCGATTCATGAAGAAAAGGGCGAATTTGGCCTAGAGCGCTTGGGCGAGCTGGTTAAAGAGTATAAGGTTGATAAGTTTGTTATTGGCCTGCCTAAGAATATGAACAATACCAGCGGACCTCGAGTGGAGGCCAGTCAGGCTTATGGTCGGCGGATTGCTGAGCTGTTTGGTCTGCCGGTTGACTATCAGGATGAGCGTCTGACGACGGTAGCTGCTGAGCGCATGCTGGTGGAGCAGGCGGACATTAGCCGCAGCAAGCGTAAGAAAGTCATTGATAAGCTGGCCGCGCAGCTGATTTTGCAGAATTATCTGGATCGAAATTTTTAGAAAAGAAATAAAGGAGACACTAGTATGACACATGATCATAACCATGACCACGAGCATGAAGAGCGTGAATTAATCACCTTGGTTGACGAGCAAGGAAACGAAACTTTATTTGAAATTCTTTTGACCATTGATGGTAAGGAAGAGTTTGGCAAGAATTATGTTCTTTTGATTCCGGCTAATGCGGAAGAAGATGAGAATGGTGAGGTAGAGATTCAAGCTTATTCCTTTACTGAAAATGAAGATGGTACAGAAGGCGATTTGCAGCCAATCCCAGAAGACTCAGATGCTGAATGGGATATGATTGAAGAAGTCTTCAACAGCTTTATGGAAGAGTAAGACTGGCCTAGTCTCGTTTCCAGAAATGGATAAGTGCGGGCGAGATGCTAGCTGAACTTGACAGAAGAGGGAAGTAGCCAAGACTCGGCTATCTTCTATCTCGTATCATAAAGATTAGAAAGAGGAGCGAGTTGTAATTCAGATTTGAATTCTGCTTCGCTGCTCTTTTTTGGGTAAGAAAATGAATGAAATTGAAGAATGGCTGAATAGCCGAATTGGTCTAAACTTTCGTTCGGGTCTAGGGCGGATGCAGCGGGCTGTAGCTCTTTTGGGAAATCCTGAGCAGAGTTTTCCAACGATTCATGTAACGGGTACAAATGGCAAAGGCTCTACTATTGCTTTCATGCGTCAGCTGTTTGCGGGGCATGGTCGCAAGACAGGGAGTTTTACCTCGCCTCATATGATTAGTATTCACGATCGGATTTGTATTAACGGTCAACCGATTGCTCCAGCTGATTTTATCCGTCTGGGTCAAGAGGTGCAAAAGATGGAGCAAGAACTGCTCAAAAGTCATGACCAGCTGTCCTATTTTGAAATTCTGACCTTGATTGCCTTTCTCTATTTCAAGGAGCAGGAAGTGGACATAGCCCTGATTGAGGTGGGGATCGGCGGACTCTTAGACACGACTAATGTCATTACGGGAGATATTGCGGCCATCAGCTCCGTAGGCTTGGATCACCAAGAGACTCTGGGAAAGAGCTTGACGGCGATAGCAGAGCAAAAGGCAGGGATTTTCAAGCCAGGGCGGCCAGCGGTCATCGGGCCGCTGCCAGAAGAGTCACGATTGGTTTGTGAGCAGCGAGCTCAGGAGCTGGGAGTAGAACTCTATCAATATGGTCGCGATTTTTCTCTGGCAAATCAGACTTTTTCCAATTCGACTATGACCCTATCCAATCTTGAACTGGGCCTCAAGGGAGGCTATCAGGAGGAAAATGCAGCGCTGGCTTTGCAGGCATTCCTGCTCTTCATGCAGCAGCAGGGCTGGGAAGTAGATTCTGCTAAGATTCGGACGGCCTTGCAGGAGACTCGGTGGGCAGGGCGTTTGGAAGAAGTCAGTCCAGGTATTTATCTTGATGGGGCCCATAATCTTCCTGCACTGGAAAGGTTAGTGGAGTTTATCCAGAGCCAGAAAGATAAAGAGTGCTTGCTTCTTTTTGGTGCTCTCAAGCGTAAGGACTATAGCACTATGCTAGCTTATCTGCGAGAGGTTCTGCCAGATGTTCAGTTGACGGTTACTTCCTTTTCTGATGGAGATTCCCTTAGTCGAGCTGAAGTGGAAGGCTTCTTCTACATAGAGGATTATCGGCAGCTTATTCAGAATTTTAAGGAGAGGCAAAACGATAATCAGCTGCTTTTCATTACGGGATCCCTCTATTTTATTGCAGAAGTCAGAGCTTATTTGATAAGTTTATAAATTGACCGCCAGAGTCCCGCTTTGGTACAATAAAGACAGAAGAAAAAGGAGAATACTATGGCAATTTTTAAAAAGTTAATGTTTTCAGGTCTAACTGCTGTGGCTATTTTGGCCTTGGCAGCTTGCGGTTCTAATCAGAATCAGACGGCACCTTCCTCTCAGTCTCAGTCAGTTGCTTCCAGCAAGTCAGCGGAGTCTTCGTCGGTAGCTAGCTCGTCTAGTGCTGCCAATAGTAGCTCATCTGCTTCAGCATCCTCTTCTGAGCAAGCAGCCAATGGCGAGCTTGATGGCAGCTATCAGACAAGTCATGAAGGCGATCAGCTGACCTTACAGATTTCAGGAACTACTGGCCAGCTGACCAAGGTCGAGCCTGATGGTGATCAGGAAATCGAACAGGTTCAGATTGATGCTACCAACCAGACTATGGTCATTGGAGATGATGTCAAGCGCTATCGCATTGAGGGGAATCAGCTGACTATCGAGGACCTTTCCCAAGAGCCTTATGATGATGACACACTGGTCTTTACCAAACAATGATGAAAGAGCCCTGTCTTGAATAGGGCTTTTCCTTTTATCAGCTGCGGACAGGGAGTGAATGTCTGAGGCAGAGCAGTATTCAAAAGCTGTGCTTGGTTTTTCATCAGCTAGAAATACGGTTTGCATCAATATAAACGTTGTTTTAAGGCAGTTTTACTGCTATACTAGAATATATGCAATGAGATAGGAGAGTTTATGACTTTCAGGAAGTTTCGCTTATTAATGTCAAAATACGGTTTCAGCATCATTATTATGCTATTGGAGCTGGTCTTTGTCTTTGTTGCGTTTTTCTATTTAAATGAGATTGCGCCCAACTGGCTGTCAGTGGTCATGATTGTTTTCCTGTATATTGGGACCATTTTAGCCATTGTCAACCGCAATATGCCGCCAGAGAGCAAGGTGACCTGGCTCCTGATTGCTGTGGTGCCGGTCTTTGGCTTCCTGCTTTATCTGATGTTTGGCGAGCGGCGGCTGTCTAAAAAGGAAATGATCCAGCTGGAAAATATGGACTCTATGAAATTTCGTGAGGACAACAGCTATGATCTCCGTGTCCAGCTGAAAAAGGAAAACAAGTCGGCTTACGGTATTATCAAGTCGCTGCTGAGTATGGACAATAATGCGGATGTCTATGATGGTACAGCTTCACGCTATTTTCCCATCGGAGAGGAGATGTTTGAGGCCATGCTAGCAGATCTGCGGGCTGCTGAGAAATTCATTTTTCTGGAATTTTATATCATCGATGAAGGGCTGATGTGGGACAGTGTTCTGGAAATCTTGGTCGAAAAAGCTGCCCAGGGCGTTGAAGTCAAACTGCTCTATGATGATATTGGCTGCATGGCCACTTTGCCAGGCGATTATACGCGTAAGCTACGCAAGATGGGCATCGAGGCTTATAAGTTTAACAAGGTGATTCCGCGAATGACGGTATCCTACAACAATCGTGACCACCGCAAGATTTTGGTCATTGACGGTCAGGTTGGCTATACTGGCGGCATCAATCTGGCTGACGAGTATATCAATCATATTGTTCGTTTTGGCCACTGGAAAGATGGCGGTGTGCGCTTGGAAGGTCGGGCAGTCAAGGCTCTGACGCGGCTCTTTCTCATGAACTGGTACATCAACCGTGGGGAAATCACAGACTTTGACAAGTACCATCTGGAAAATAAAGCTGTCAAAGGCAAAGGGCTTTACATTCCCTATGGCAGCGGGCCTAAGCCTATTTATAAGGGGCAGGTTGGCAAAACGGTCTATCAAAATATCATCAGTCAGGCTACGGACTATGTCTACATTACCACGCCTTATCTGATTATTGACTATGACCTGACGGAGGATATTAAGAATGCTGCTATGCGGGGAGTGGATGTCCGCATCGTGACTCCTTTCATTCCGGACAAGAAGCTGATTCAGATTGTTACCCGCGGAGCCTATCCGGATCTGATGGAGGCAGGGGTTAAAATCTTTGAGTACACGCCAGGGTTTATCCACAGCAAGAATGTGGTGGCTGATGATGAATTTGCTGTGGTAGGGACGATTAACTTTGACTACCGCAGTCTGGTGCACCATTATGAAAATGCAGTCCTGATGTACCATACGGAGAGTATCCCAGCTATCAAGGAAGATTTTGAAGCAATTTTTGAGGCTTCTGAGGAAATTCTTCCTGAAAATCTCGATAGCAGCTGGTATCGTCGCTTTATCAAAGAAATCATGCAGCTCTTTGCACCTATGCTCTAAGGCCAGAGGTGGGCAAATTCTGCAGCAATATACAGAAAATCTGAGGCAGAAGTCTCAGATTTTTTGCTTGTGCTTTTGCGAATCGCGCTGAGAGATGTTCTTGTTGTTCTCACTTTTATATGGGTACGGATTTTTGCTCTGTTTTTACGAATGTAAAAAATAAAGGAATTTTTTAAGATGATAATGGAGAAAATTTCCAGTCAGCCGCTTGCTTATGAAACGAGAGAATATCGCTGTTTTCGGGAATTGGAGGAGCTGGCTAGAAGCTACAATGCTCAGAAGAAGGGTCAAGAGAAAGCTGACAGGAGGACAGGAATTTGATATACTAGATGGGACTGATATCAAGGAGAATATTTTATATGCATGATACAACGGAAGAAAAAGTTTTAGAGGTTTCAGAAGAGCAGCTGACTAGGGCTGAAAGGTCTGAGCAAAAATTCATCAAGCCAGAGCCGACGCCCTATTTTTTGACGCTCTTGTGCAGTTTGGCTATCAGCCTGCTGAGTGTGGTCAATCCTTTTTTGACCAATCTAGCAACGAATTTACAAAGTCAGAATCTCTATGCCGGCTGGGCCATGACTCAGGGGCAGGTGCCTTATTCGCAAATATATGGGACTAGTGGTCTGCTTTACTATCTGATGACTTGGACCAGCAGCCTGGCTTTTGGCCAGCTTTTGTGGATGGTCTTTCAGACGCTGGCTCTGTGGCTGGCCGGACTTTTCCTGCACAAGACCTTGGTGCTCTTACAGCCTAAACAGGATTTATCGCGCAGCCTCTTGCTGCTCTTTTACCTGCTAGTCTTTGCCCTTGGATTTGGCGGTCTTTACTCTAGTATTTTTGTTCTGCCCTTTATTTTTTGGAATCTATCTTTCTTGGTGCGCTATCTGCAGGATTCAATCAAGGATGAAAAGTTCATTATCTATGGGGCTTTCGGAGCTCTTGCTTTTATGATTGATCCGTTTTCCAGCCTAGTCTTCTATTCTTTGACTGCTCTGGTGCTTTTGGTCTACAATATCGCAGCTAAGCGTGCGGCTCGAGGATTCTATCAGCTTTTAGCTGGTCTCTTTGGCTTTTCAGTGATTTTTTATCCTATCGGCTATTTTACTGTTGCTAATCGAACCTTTGGCCAGGCTATCAGTCAGGTGACCTATGCTTGGGATTCCATCAGCTTGATTGGCAGTCATAGTATTTCTAATTTGGGTTATTATGGCTTGCTGACGGTCGGTCTAGGTTTCATTTCTGCTTTGGGTGCTAATCTTCTCTCAAGAGAAAAGGGGCAAGCAACCAGCCTGCGTGTCTTGCGCTTTATCGGTCTGCTAGGGCTCTTCATTACTGTCTTTGCGGCTTTTATCCTGCCAGATCAGGGCAGTTATCAACTGCTTCCGACCCTGCCTTTTGCCATGATTCTTTTTGCTTTGTGGTTCAATAAAGGCAAGCAGCAGGCACCAGGGCGTCACCGCCGGGATCGCCGTCGCCCTACCATGTGGACTTCCTATCTCTCAGGCCAGTTCTTTCTGCCGCTCTTAGCCATCTTTTATCTGATTGGCTATCCTTTGGTCAATGAGTATATCCTCTCGAGTGATGTGTCTACTGAGAGAAGCCAGGCGGCCCAGTACATCAAGGAGAATACTAAGGATGGGGATACTATCTATGCCTGGGACACCTCGGCTAGTCTATATCAGAAGAGTGGCCGCCTATCAGCTGTTTCTCTTTTGTCTCCAACTTTGTATGTGGGAACGGCTGAAAATCGTCTAGGTCTTCAGAAGGGACTTGAAAACAGCCAGCCCAAGTATATTTTGGTTAACAATGATGTCAAATTGCTGTCGGATGTGAAGCAGTTAATTTCCCAAAATTACAAGGAAACCGACCTCAAACTCAACCATTTCAAGCTTTATCAACTCAAGTAGTAAAAAATCAATATGTTGTGTCTAAAGTTAAAAATTAACTTTTTTGCCACAACATATTGATTTTTAATTTTAACGTGCTATAATGAGTCTTGTATCGACTTATTTAAAAAATACTGTTTTTTGGATGAACTGCTGTCGGAGATTTCCTAGAAATTTCTTGGCAGGTGGGTAGTCTGAAGAGACTTGATTTGTCCTAAGGGCAGGAAAAGGAAGTGTTCATGATGATTTTAAGGGAAGAGAAGTTTGAAACTGCTCCAGCGATTTATGTGGAGAAGCGGGATGGCCGCAGGGTGGCTTTTGATATAGCTAAGATTTATAAGGCTATGGTGCGGGCAGCTCAAGAAGTTGGTCCGCTGAATCCGATGCTGGAAGCCAAGCTGAAAGCTATCACAGACCGCATTGTGGCAGAAATCAGCAGTCGCTTCGCTAAGTATGTCAAAATATATGAGATTCAGAATATCGTTGAGCATGAGCTTTTAAATGCCAAGGAATATACCATTGCGGAGAACTACATCACTTACCGTACCCAACGGGATTTTGAGCGCTCAAAAGCGACAGATATCAACTTTACTATTGACAAGCTCCTGAATAAGGATCAGACGGTGGTCAATGAGAATGCCAATAAGGACAGTGATGTTTTCAATACCCAGCGGGATTTGACTGCTGGGATTGTCGGCAAATCCATTGGGCTTAAGATGCTGCCGCCTCATGTGGCCAACGCCCACCAGAAGGGGGACATCCACTACCATGATTTGGACTACAGCCCTTATACACCGATGACGAACTGCTGTTTGATTGACTTTGACGGCATGCTGAAAAATGGCTTCAAGATTGGCAATGCAGAAGTAGAGAGCCCCAAGTCTATCCAGACCGCGACAGCTCAAATCTCGCAAATCATTGCCAATGTAGCTTCTAGTCAGTATGGAGGCTGCTCGGCGGATCGAATTGACGAAGTCTTGGCGCCCTATGCTAAACTTAATTACCAAAAGCATCTCAAGGATGCGGAGCAATGGGTTTTGCCGGATAAGCAGGAAGAGTACGCCTGGGCGAAGACCAAGAAGGACATCTACGACGCCATGCAGTCGCTGGAGTATGAGATTAATACTCTCTTTACCTCTAACGGTCAAACTCCTTTTACCTCGCTGGGCTTTGGTCTTGGGACCAATCGTTTTGAGCGGGAAATTCAGAAGGCCATTCTCAATATCCGTATCAAGGGACTGGGAAGCGAGCACCGCACAGCAATTTTCCCTAAGCTGATCTTCACTCTTAAGCGTGGGCTCAATCTCGAGCCGGGAACCCCTAACTACGACATCAAAGAACTGGCTCTAGAGTGTGCCACTAAGCGCATGTATCCAGATGTGCTTTCCTATGACAAGATTATCGACTTGACTGGGTCGTTCAAGGTACCGATGGGCTGCCGTTCTTTCCTGCAAGGCTGGAAGGATGAAAATGGTCAGGAAGTCAACTCCGGCCGTATGAATCTAGGTGTCGTTACTGTCAATCTTCCGCGGATTGCCCTTGAATCCGAAGGGAATTTGGATAAATTCTGGGAACTCTTTAATGAGCGGATGAATATAGCTGAGGACGCTTTGGTCTACCGAGTGGAGCGGACCAAGGAAGCCAGTCCAGCCAATGCACCGATTCTTTATCAGTATGGGGCTTTTGGCCAACGCTTGGGCAAGTATGATCAGGTAGACCAGCTCTTTACTCACCGTCGTGCAACGGTTTCCCTAGGCTATATCGGTCTCTATGAAGTGGCAGCAGTCTTTTACGGCGGTAATTGGGAGACCAATCCTGAAGCCAAGGACTTTACGGTTGCTATTGTCAAAGATATGAAGCGTAGGGTACAAGAGTGGTCAGATCAGTATGACTATCATTTCTCTGTCTACTCGACGCCATCTGAAAGTCTGACCGACCGCTTCTGCCGTTTGGATACAGAGAAGTTTGGGGTTGTTTCAGATATTACCGACAAGGAATACTATACTAACTCCTTCCACTACGATGTGCGCAAGAATCCAACGCCTTTTGAAAAGCTGGACTTTGAGAAGATTTATCCTGAAGTGGGAGCCTCAGGCGGCTTTATCCACTACTGTGAATATCCTGTTCTCCAGCAAAATCCCAAGGCTCTGGAAGCAGTTTGGGACTATGCCTATGATCGAGTCGGCTATCTGGGAACCAATACACCGATTGACCGCTGTTACAAGTGTAACTTTGAGGGAGATTTTACGCCGACCGAGCGGGGCTTCACCTGTCCAAACTGCGGCAACAACGATCCCAAGACGGTTGATGTGGTCAAGCGGACCTGCGGCTACTTAGGAAATCCGCAAGCCCGCCCAATGGTCAATGGCCGTCACAAGGAAATATCAGCTCGGGTCAAGCACATGAATGGCTCGACTATTAAGTACGAAGGAAATTAAGATGGGAAAGTATCAATTGGACGACAAAGGAAAGGCTCAGGTGCAGCGTTTCCATGAAAAACATTCGCAGGGCGGCAACGGTAAGAAAGAGCGATTAGCCAAACTGCGTCAGCAATTTTTAGAAAAGAACACAAAACAATAGAAGTCAGAGTGGGGCGCAAGGCGGTCTCACTCTCTTCGTATCAGGAGGAAGTATGGAACTGAGACGACCGAAGCTAGAAGACAAGGAAAAGATTTTAGAGATGCTGGCTGACTTTGAAGCAGCTGGCAGCCGACAGGATGGCTTCTTTGGCGGAGCGGATTTTGTCTATGAGGACTGGCTGGAGACGATTCAGCTAGCTGAGGCAGGTCTAGGCTTGCCGCAAGGTTTTGTGCCCTACATCCAACTAATCTCTTTTGCAGCGGATGGTCAGGCTGTGGGCTTTCTCAATCTGCGCTTGCGGCTCAATGGCTACTTGTTCCAAGAAGGCGGGCATATCGGCTATAGTATCCGTCCGTCTGCGCGTGGGAAAGGATTGGCCAAAGATCAGCTGCGACAAGGCTTGCAAGTAGCCAAAAGTAAAAATATTAAACGAGTCCTATTGACTTGCGATGGTGACAATGGAGCCAGTCGAGCAGTGATTCTGGCTAATGGCGGAGCTTTAGAGGATATTCGAGGCGGGAAAGAGCGTTATTGGATTGATATAGATTGAGGAAAGCCTATGAAGTTACGACGACCAACTTTGGAAGATAAAGACGCGATTTTAGAGATGATTGCGGAGTTCGATGTAGCAAAATCCTATATGCACGGTGGCATGGGCTCCACTTGGAAGCGAGCAAAGGATTATGAGGATTGGTTACAAATGGTGAGACGACAGGAAGATGTGGCAAACTTGCCAGCAGGTTGGGTTCCTGCCATTCAATTTTTATCCTTTGATGAGACTGGCTTGCCTCTGGGCTTTTTAGCCCTGCGCCTATCCTTGAATGACAAATTATTTGTAGAGGGTGGGCATATTGGCTATTCTATTCGGCCCAGTCAACGCAGGAAGGGATTGGCTAAGTTGTAGCTAGAGTTAGGGCTGGCAGAGGCTAGAAAGCAAGGACTAGAACAAGTGCTGATTACCTGCGATGAAGACAACGAAGCCAGTCGCCGCACGATTCTCTCTGCTGGCGGTGTTTACGAAAATACAATTGATAACAGCCAGCGCTACTGGATTGATCTTGATTAAGGAGGGAGCATGGAGCTAAGAAGACCAACTTTGGAAGATAAAGACGCGATATTAGAGATGATTGCTGAGTTCGATGCAGCAAAATCCTATATGCACGGTGGTATGGGCTCCGCTTGGAAGCAAGCAAAGGATTATGAGGATTGGTTAAAGATTGTAGAGCAGCAGGAGGATGCGACCAATTTGCCAGCAGGCTGGGTTCCTGCAATCAAATTTTTATCCTTTGATGAGACTGGCTTGCCTCTGGGGTTTTTAGCCCTACGCCTATCCTTAAATGAGAAATTATTTGTGGAGGGTGGGCATATTGGCTATTCTATCCGCCCCAGTCAACGCAGGAAGGGCTTAGCCAAGTTGCAGCTAGAGTTAGGACTATCAGAGGCTCGAAAGCAAGGATTAGAACGAGTGCTGATTACCTGCGATGAAGACAACGAAGCCAGCCGCCGCACCATTCTCTCTGCTGGCGGTGTTTATGAAAATACAATCGACAGAAGTCAGCGTTACTGGATTGATTTGGAGGATGAAGATGAACAATCCCAAACCTCAAGAATGGAAAAGTGAGGAGCTGAGTAAGGGGCGAATCATTGACTATAAGGCCTTTAACTTTGTGGATGGCGAAGGTGTCCGCAACTCCCTCTATGTCAGTGGCTGTATGTTTCACTGTGAAGGCTGCTATAATGCAGCAACTTGGTCTTTCAACGCTGGCATTCCTTATACCCAAGAGCTGGAGGAGCAGATTATGAAAGACTTGGCGGAACCCTATGTGCAGGGGCTGACCCTCCTAGGCGGCGAGCCTTTTCTCAATACAGGCATTCTCCTGCCCTTGGTCAAGCGGATTCGGAGAGAGTTGCCGGACAAGGATATCTGGTCTTGGACGGGCTACACCTGGGAGGAGATGATGCTGGAAACGGAGGATAAGCTGGAGCTGCTGAGTCTGATTGACATCCTAGTAGATGGCCGTTTTGACCTTACCAAGAAGAATCTCATGCTGCAGTTCCGTGGTTCTTCTAATCAACGCATCATTGATGTGCAGAAGTCGCTTCAGTCTGACCAGGTAGTCATCTGGGACAAGCTGAATGATGGCCTCCAGGCCTATGAGCAAGTTGACAGGGATAAGATGCTTTAAAAACTAAGTAAAATACTGATATAAAAGAGGTTTTGCCTCTTTTTTCTGTTATCAAAAAAAGTATAAAATATCGGTTTTTCGAGAAGAAAGAAAGAATTTACCGAAAATTAATACAGACTGTCCTTTTTTGTCAACAAATTTTGGAAAAAACTAAAATATTTTTAAATATTTTAGTGTATCATAATGCATTTATGATATAATAAAATGTATTTATATCTCAGGGGAGAAAAAGGGAGAATTATGAATCATCATAGGAGAAATGCGCCTGCTTCTAAAAAGGGGAAGAAGCTGAGGCTCTTTAATGCAACTTTACTGATATTGGTAAGCTTGGTTTCAGGTTTGCTGGTTTTTTCTATATTTAAAAATAATGTTCTAGCGTTTCATCACCTGAACCTTATTTTGTCTGCTCTTTTGGTGGCTGTTATTTTACTGGCAGCCTTCTTTGTATGGAAAAATAAGTTCAAAGTCCTGACAACCTTACTTTTGCTTGTGACCTTGCTGGTATCCTCAGGAGCTATGTACGGGGTTAAGGAGCTGATGGACTTGTCTAGAGGTGTGAACTCGACTTCAAATTACTCTGAAATTGAAATGGCAGTTTATGTCCGGGCAGACAGCGATAAATCAGATGTGACGCAACTGAAGAAGCTGACAGCTCCGACTGAAAATGGAGACAAGGACAATGTAACGGCTCTTCTGGACCACATCAAGAAGACTAAAAAGACAGAACTCACTGTAGAAAACAGCTCGTCTTATATCGCAGCCTACAATGCCCTCACCAATCAAGAGACCGAGGCCATTGCCCTCAATAGCTCGTTTGGAGACATGCTGGCTTCTCACGATGCTGATTATGCTTCAAAGATAAAGAAAATCTATACTTATAAAATTACCCGTCAAGTAGAGACCGGCAAGCGCAGGGATGATGCCAATGCGGATGTCTTCAATATCTATGTCAGCGGTATTGACACTTATGGGTCTATCTCATCTGTCTCACGCTCAGATGTCAATATTATCATGACAATTAATCGCAAGACCAAGAAAGTCCTATTGACGACAACTCCTCGTGATTCTTATGTGGCTATTGCAGATGGAGGAGGCGGACAGATGGACAAGCTGACCCATGCTGGGATTTATGGCGTGGACGCCTCTGTTCACACGCTGGAAAATCTATACGGTATTCGCATTGACTACTATGTTCGTCTGAACTTCACTTCCTTCCTCAAGCTAGTAGACCTGCTGGGAGGGATTGATGTTGAAAATGACCAAGAATTTACCAGCCGACACGGCAATCATCATTTCCCAGTAGGGAAAGTTCATATGAACTCAGATCAGGCATTAGGTTTTGTTCGCGAGCGTTATTCTCTTCAGGGTGGCGACAATGACCGCGGAAAAAATCAAGAAAAAGTTATCGAAGCAGTCATTAAAAAGCTGACTTCAACCAGTGCTTTGAAGAACTACAACGAGATTATTTCCGGCTTGCAAGATTCTATCCAGACCAATATGGAGCTGCCTGTTCTTATGAATCTGGTCAATACCCAGCTGGAGTCAGGTGGAAGCTATCAAGTTCAGTCACAAGCCATCAGCGGAAACGGTCGTATGGATCTACCATCCTACGCTATGCCAGATTCCAATCTCTACATGATGGAAATCCAGCCAGAAAGCCTTGATAATGCTAAGGCAGCGATTCAGCAGGTAATGGAAGGGAAAACACCATGATTGATATCCATTCTCATATTATATTTGATGTGGACGATGGCCCTAAGAATTTTGAGGATTCCAAAAAACTGCTGGAAGAAAGTTATCGACAGGGAGTTCGGACCATCATCTCTACTTCTCATCGCAGAAAGGGTATGTTTGAAACGCCTGAAGAGACCATTAGCGCTAATTTTAAAATGGTAAAAGAACTGGCAGAGCTTGTAGCGCCTGACTTGACGGTTCTCTATGGGGCAGAGGTTTACTACACTAGCGATGTGGCGGATAAGTTGGAAAAGGGGATTTTCCCCAGTCTAGCAGGCACACGCTATGTGCTGATTGAGTTTAGCATGGCGACGCCTTATAAAGACATCCATACAGGTCTAGCTCAGATTTTGCGGCTTGGCTTGACACCAGTCGTGGCTCATATTGAGCGCTATCACTGCCTGGAAAATGATGAAAAGAAGGTGCAGGAACTTATTAATATGGGCTGCTATACTCAGATTAATAGCTCCAGTGTTCTAAAGCCTAAGCTACTTGGAGACTCGCATAAATTTATGAAAAAACGGGCTCAGTTCTTTTTGGAGAAGGACTTGGTCCACTTTGTTGCCAGCGACATGCACAATCTAAGCCAGAGACCGCCCTTTATGAAGGAGGCCTTTGACATCGTCGCTAAAAAATACGGTTCCCGCCGGGCAGAAGCCCTCTTTGGCGGCAACCAAGCATTATTATTGAAAAATGAATTGATTTAGGGGAAAAATGGAAAAACAAGAAAAGCAAATCGTAGAAATCGATATTTTGTCCTTGCTGAGAGCCTTATGGCTGAAAAAATTTACCATCGTGTTGGGAGCTGTGCTCTTTTCTTTGCTGGCTTTTGGCTACAGTGTCTTTATTGCTAAGAAAATGTATCAGAGCACCACACGCATCTATGTGGTCAGCCGTCAGAATGAAACGCAGGCAGCTTTGACTAATCAGGACTTGCAGGCAGGGTCTTACCTCGTTAAGGACTTTAAGGAAATCATTCTTTCACAGGCGGTTCTTTCACAGGCAATCAGTGAGTTGAAACTGCAAACGTCACCAAGAGAGCTGACGCGTCACATCACCGTTTCCGTTCCGGCGGATACTCGTATCGTTTCGATTACGGTTAAAGATGACAACCCAGAGGAAGCGGCTCGCATTGCTAATGCCTTTCGTAATATCGCCGCTGAGAAAATCATCGAGGTGACAAAAGTTTCTGATGTGACAACTTTGGAAGAAGCAACAGTCCCAGCAGAGCCTTCTTCACCAAATATTCGGCGTAATGTTATCTTAGGATTTTTAGGGGGCAGCGTCCTGATGTCGATCTTTATCATCGCTGTAGAAATCCTGGATGATCGGGTGAAGAAGCCAGAGGACATTGAAGAAGTCATGGGCTTGACGCTATTGGGCGTTATCCCAGATATGAACAGAATGTAAGGGAGAGAAAATGGCAACCTTAGAATTAGTTAGGAAAAAAAGGAACCTTGTCAAACTAACCGAGGAATACTACAATGCTCTAAGTACTAATGTACAGCTGAGCGGCGCCAATATCAAGATGGTCGAAATAAGCTCGGTGACGGCAAATGAAGGAAAGTCTACAACCTCAGTGAATCTCGCGGCCGCCTTTGCCAGAGCTGGTCATAAGACCTTGATGATCGATGCGGATATCCGCAACTCAGTCATGTCCGGTGTGTTTAGCAGTCAGAGAAAAGTATCAGGACTGACGGACTATCTGTCAGGACAGGCTGCCCTGCATGAAGTCATCAACGATACAGATCTGGACAACCTAGATGTGATCTTATCTGGTCCAGTATCACCTAATCCGACGGGGCTTTTGCAAAGTAAGCAGTTTGAAGCGCTTTTGACTGACTTGCGTGTCCGCTATGACTACATCATCGTAGATACTTCACCGATTGGTCTAGTCATTGATGCAGCCATCATTGCTCAGAAATGCGATGCCAGCTTCTTGGTGACACAAGCAGGCCATATCAAACGAAAAGCAGTCATGAAAGCTAAAGAGCAGTTGGAACAAACGGGAACTCCTTTTTTGGGTGTTGTCCTCAATAAATATAACATTGATTTGGAACGCTATGGTGCCTACGGAACTTATGGGGGATATGGCAGCTATGGCAATTATGGGAAATAGGGAATAAAGAGTTTTAGGATAATTGGGAGATTAGGAACATGACAAGAGCGAGAAAAAGAGTCATCTTAATTATTGTTGATATTATTTTGCTCAGTATAAGTCAGGGGATTTCAAAATTCTTCTTAGCAAAATATGTCGGGATAACGGATTTGTCTTTTATCTCTATTTTAATGGGGATTATTGTACTATATTTGACATTTGCAACACTGTCGAATGTCTTTTCTACCATTACAAGGTATACAGATTACAAAACAATGTTTCGAGTTGGGGGCTCAATTTTGGGAGCTTACTCGATTGTATACATTGTAGAGAAAATTTTTTACGAATCCACAAACAGTAGATATATTGTCCTTTCTATGCTGCTATCGTTTTTGTTGGTTATTGCTTCAAGGCTGACTTGGCGGGAGATTCATGAATTTGTGCAGCACCCTTCAGCCTTACTGGGTAAGAAAGTAGATGGGACGAAGACTCTTGTTGTTGGTTCAGGGGATGGTGCTAGTCTCTTTATCAAGACTGCCCAGCAAAAATCAAAAGATTTGAAGATAGTCGCGATTGTAGATGATGATAAGAATAAGCAAAATACGTATCTTCATGGAGTAAAAGTTGTAGGAACAACTGAGCAGATACCTGAAATTGTAGGGAATTATGAAGTCGAACAAATTGTCATTGCTATTCCTTCGTTGGCTCCGGATGATTACGAGCGAATCGTAGAGTACTGCCAACAGACGGAGGTCAAGGTCAATGCCATGCCTAAGTATGAGCAGGTGATTACGGGGAAACTATCTGTCAGCAAACTTCAGGAGATTGATATTGCAGATTTGTTAGGGCGTAAAGAAGTTAAGCTGGATCAGCAAAGTTTGAAGTCCAATATTAAATGCAAGACAGTGCTTGTTACAGGGGCTGGTGGATCTATCGGCTCGGAACTTTGCCGTCAGATTGCCCAATTCTGCCCAGCTAGGCTTCTGCTTCTAGGTCATGGAGAAAATTCAATTTATTTGATTCACAAGGAGCTGTCAAGCCGTTATAAAGATGATATTGAGTTGATTCCAATCATTGCAGATATTCAAGATAGAGAGAGGATTTTCCATATTATGGAAACCTATCGACCTGATCGAGTGTATCATGCAGCAGCTCATAAGCATGTTCCCTTGATGGAGTATAATCCGACAGAAGCGGTTAAAAATAATATCTATGGCACGCGAAATGTAGCAGAAGCAGCAAAGGCAGCTGGTGTCGCGAAATTTGTCATGATTTCTACAGATAAGGCAGTCAACCCGCCTAATGTTATGGGGGCAACTAAGCGTGTTGCAGAAATGGTCGTGACCAGTTTAAATGAAGAAGGAAAGACTCTTTTCTCAGCTGTTCGCTTTGGGAATGTTTTGGGCAGCCGAGGTAGTGTTGTTCCTTTGTTCAAGGAGCAGATTGCCAAGGGAGGTCCTATCACCGTGACGGACTTTCGAATGACACGTTATTTCATGACCATACCAGAAGCTAGCCGCTTGGTGATTCAGGCTGGAGCCTTGATGCAAGGGGGAGAGGTTTTTGTCTTGGATATGGGCGAGCCTGTGAAAATTTTGGACCTAGCTAAAAAGATGATCACGCTCAGTGGCCATACTGAAGAGGAGATTCAGATTCAAGAAGCAGGCATTCGACCGGGCGAAAAGCTTTATGAAGAGCTCTTGTCTGCCAAAGAAAAGGTCAATGATCAAGTCTATGAAAAGATTTTTGTAGGGAATGTTCAGTCGCTGCCCAAGACCGAGGTAGATTCCTATGTGGACTCTCTTCTGTCTCTTGGTGCAAATGACCTCAAGGATAGCCTGGTAAAGTTTGCACAGCAATGAGTTTTTAGGATAATCATGTATAAATTTTTTAAACGAACATTAGATATAGTCTTGTCATTCTTAGGAATGCTTGCCTTATCACCGTTTTTTCTGCTTCTAGTACTTGCTATTAAATTGGATTCAAATGGACCAGTTTTGTTCAAACAGAAGCGGGTCGGTCTGCATAAGAAACACTTCTATATTTTAAAATACAGAACGATGCGAATTGACACACCTAAGGATACTCCAACTCATTTACTTGAAAATCCTGAGCAATGGATTACAAAGGTTGGGAAATTTCTTAGGAAGACATCTCTGGATGAGTTGCCTCAGATTTGGAATATTTTTGTTGGTGACATGAGTATCATAGGTCCAAGACCGGCTCTTTGGAATCAGTATGATTTGATTGAAGAGCGAGACCGCTATGGAGCAAATGATGTTTTGCCAGGTCTGACGGGATGGGCTCAGATTCACGGGCGAGATGAGTTGCCGATTGCCAAGAAAGCTGAATTGGACGGCTACTATGTCCAGCATTTGTCTTTTGGATTGGATGTCCGCTGTTTCTTTGGCACCATTAAGAGTGTGGCCAAGAGCGAAGGTGTTGTCGAAGGCGGCACGGGAAATATGGAAAAGAAAGATTAAAGTCTGATGAAAAGAATATTAATTGCGGGAGAGGGTAGCTATATCGGCCGGAGCTTTAAGAGGTATGTTTCTTCACGGGAGGATGTTCAGGTTGATGAGCTGGACGTCCGCGGAGAAACCTGGAAGGAGAAAGATTTTTCGTCTTTTGATGTAATTTTGCATTTGGCGGCGATTGTCCATATCTCTAACCCATCAAAAGAGATGGAGTCGGTATATAAGCAAGTTAATACTCAGCTACCTTATGAATTGGCTCAAAAGGCTAAACGCGAAGGTGTCAAACAGTTTATCTTTATGAGCAGCATGAGTGTCTACGGAGAAGTTTTGGGAGACCGGGTTATCACAAAAGACACGCAAGAAGGTCCTGATTCTTTTTATGGCAAAAGCAAACTAGCTGCTGAGCAACTTCTGGCGGAATTGGAGAACGAAGATTTCAAATTGGCAGTTTTACGGCCGCCCATGGTTTATGGTCATCAAGCTAAGGGAAACTATAAGCGACTGTCAAAGTTGGCTCAGAAGCTACCAGTCTTCCCTTTGGTCCAGAACGAACGTAGTATGATTTATATTGATAACCTTTGTGAGTTTATCAGACTGATTGTTCAGAATCAAGACAGCGGTGTCTTCTATCCTCAAAATCAGGACTATGTCAATACCTCTCAGCTAGTCAGAGAAATAAAAAGGACTCATGGCCAGAGAGTAGTCTTGCTGCCTGCATTTAACTGGATTTTAAAAAGATTGTCCCGCTATGTTTCGACTCTAAATAAGCTGTTTTCAGATTTAACTTATGAAAAAGAGATGTCTAGCTATCCCCAGTCTTATCAGGTGGCAGATTTTAGGAGGTCTATTGAGAAGACGGAGAAGGGAAACTAGTTTAGGATGAATGGGGGGATTGTTAGTGAAGTTTTCGGTATTGATGTCTGTCTATCAGAAGGAGAATCCGGATTTCTTAAGAAAGAGCCTAAATAGCGTTCTTATAGAGCAGAACCACAAGCCAGATGAGCTTGTCCTTTTAGAGGATGGGCCGCTGACAGAAGAGCTGTATCAGACAATTCAAGATTTCAAGGAAAAATTTCCAGAGATGAAAGTTCTACCTTTAAAGGAAAATGTCGGATTGGGAGAAGCTTTGCATCGGGGAGTTGAGGCTTGCTCTTATGACTGGATTGCTAGAATGGATACAGATGACATTGCGACACCGGACCGTTTTCAGCAACAAGTGGACTGTATTGAGCAGCATCCGCAGTTAGATGTTTTGGGTGGCAATATCATAGAATTTGACATGGAACCAGATCAAATAGTGGCAGAGAAACAAATGCCGCTTTCCCATGAAGAGATTATCAAAAGGTTGCAGCGGAGAAATCCTTTCTGTCACATGACGGTATTTTTCAAGAAATCATCTGTTTTAAAAGCAGGCAATTACAAGCCCTTGCCTTTAGTGGAAGACTATTATCTTTGGGCGAGAATGGCTGCTCAGGGCTGTCGTTTCGCCAATCTTAATCGGGTCTTGGTTTATGCTCGTGTCGGAAACGGCATGCATACGAGAAGAAGCCAGACAGAGCAGATTGCCAGCTGGAAAGTAGTCAACACTTTTTTACTGTCACATGGTATGTTGAACCGAGGGCAATATTATCAAAATATGTTGATGATTCGTGCTTTTGTGGGAACGCCTATTTGGATAAAAGCGTTTATTTATAAGTATCTGCTTAGAAGAAAGTAATGACTTTACAGACAGAGCAGTCTAGCTTAGATAGGGAGAAAGCTAGAAGTTAGGGGGATATAGAATGAAAAGTTTAGGAAGGAGGGAGAAATGATTTCTGTCGTGATGGCGACCTATAATGGGGCGGATTTTATTTTGGAGCAACTAGACTCTATCCGCACTCAAAAGCTGAAGCCTGATCAGGTCATTATCTGTGATGACTGTTCGACAGATCGGACAGTGGCACTAATCAAGGATTACATCACCAAGCATCAACTGACTGATTGGCAGCTGATTGAAAATCAGGAAAATTTGGGCCATTATCGAACTTTTATAAAATTAGCGAGTTTGGCTGAGCACGATAGTGTTTTTTTCGCTGATCAGGATGATAAATGGCTGCCTGATAAAACAGCTGCCTTGCAGAAAGTACTGTTAGAAACAGGTGCTGCTATGGTGTATGGCCAGTCTTACTTGATTGATCAAAATGGTCAGGTCATCAAGGAGCCCAAGATTTCAGGAGAAAGGCAAGAAAGAAATCTAGCTTGGCTTCTGAAAAAATGGCCGTCAGGTTATCAGACAGCTTTTAGAAAGTCGGTACTGGCTGATATCTTGCAGCAACAGTATACGGATTATCCTGGATTTGATTATCATGACGTTTTATTTGGTATGCTGGCTCCATTGTATGGAAAAGTTGTTTGCTTGGACCAGCTTCTAGATCAGCATCGCATTCATCAGGCGAATGTAACCCAGTCTGCGTCGTCGCTCAGTTTTAATAAAACAAGGTTATCTAGGATTGACTATTTACAGAAGGTCATCAGTCGCTATGAGTCTGTGCAAAAAATCGAAGAAGAGCGCCAGATTTCTGAGACGGACCATCGCCAGCTTGCTAGGGCTTTGGCCTTGACCAATCTTAGACTGAAATTATTACAGTCTAGAAATCCATTTTGGGCTTTGAGCCTACTGTTTCAAATAAGGGAGTATCGAACAATAAAAGATTTCATCAGTGATTTGGTATACACCTACTCACTGAATGGAGTTGCTAGGAGATTATTGAAAAAGTTTGGGAGGTAAGAAAAATGAGAGGAACCAGTAAGATTGAATGGGAGTTGGCTTTGGGAGAACGCTTCAGCCCCATGTATCAGAAAATTACGGATGATAAATTAAAGGTTTTGCAAAAAGCCTATTTAAAACTGTATAAAAAGTTTGATACAGAGTGTCGTCGGCATCATATTCATTCCTACATGGTTGCAGGGACCTTGATTGGTTCTTTGCGACATGGGGGCTATATCCCTTGGGACGATGATATCGACTTAGTGATGTTCCGAGAGGACTACAATCGTCTGCAGGAAATCTTTGCGGACAGCGAGGACTTCGAGCTGATCTCGCCTGCGGATGCGACAGACAGTGTCTTTAAGGTTCTAAAGCTGCAGAGCAAGTCACTGACCTACTATGATGTTTTAGGAGAAGGTTTCAGTAAAAAGAAACATCTTTATCTTGATATGCTGCCAATTGACTTTGTCCCAGAGAATAACATGCTTCGCAAGCTCAAGGGTCTTCTATTCAGAGCCTTGGATTTGTCACACAATAGCTCACGCTGCTATACGAAGTTTACTCCGCATCTGACCTATATGGCTAAAGAATCCAAAGAACTCAGACAAAATCTTTGGATCAGAAGACTGATAGGCTTCCCTTCTTTTATCATGGGGCCGGCTAATATGTATAAGTTGATGGAAAAACTCATTCAGTCTAATAAGAAGACTTCAAAAATAACAATTGCTTATGGTGTAAAAGGCTATTTGGGAGAGACTATTGACTATGAAAGTTTCTATCCAGCTAAGAAGTATTCCTTCGAAGGCTATGAGTTCGACGGACCGAATGATGCGGACAAGTATCTGACCAATCGCTATGGTGATTACATGACACCGCCTGAAAAAAAAGAACAGACAGAACGTCATGTCAGACTGAGAGATAATTGGGTTGAATTAATAGAAGGAAGATAATGGTTTTTTTACTAATTTTGGGAGGCCTTTTCCTATTGTTTTTGACAATCAAAACAGTAGGGAGAGACTATGCTAACCCGGCTTTTATATACTTGGCAATATGGATGATAGCAAGCATTTTTACTGCATTTTATTCATCCAAATGGGGAGAGGGACTTTCTCTGATAACGGTCACTGTTATCTTTGTTGGGAATGCCATTTTTTTAATGGGAGTCCTGTTATCATCGAATTTGTTTGCTGAGAAAAAGTTGGATGCCAAACCTAGTCAAATAAAGGTGAGTACTTTTTTCATTATTTTAGTTCTCTTATTTTTGGCTTATGCGGTCAGGTTTATTTATTCCGATTTGCTTTACTTGGCGGCGCAGAGCAAGCAGGTACCGGGGGGATTGTTTAAAACCATTGAATTGGCTCGGCATATGACTACAAATTATGATTTCTCTCTTAGTCGTCTTAGCCTCAATTTGTTGCGGGTTAACTTTTCCTTAGGAATTGTTTTCTTCTACTTTTTCTGTGAATCTCTTTTTTCAGGAAAAGATGGCATTTTTTACAAGGGCAAGTTACTGCTGGTTAGTCTGATTTCTTTAGGTGTTTCCCTCTTGTCTACCGGACGCACAGAGTTGCTGGGCTTGGTTGCAGGCTATGCGATTGTGTATATGTTGTTTTTCTCGAAGTATTATTCGTGGAAAGACAGCAGGTATGGTGTGAAGCTTTTTCGATCTTTGCTGATAATTGGCTTTGTATTCCTTGTCTTATTCATGGCGGTTGGAACCTTTGTTCTCAATCGAGTGGATAGTCGGGCAGAGTTCGGAATTTTGGATAATTTGGTTAAATATATGGGTTCACCCATTCAGGCTTTAGACTATTATCTGAAAAATCCTACTCTTTATAGCGATAATCAAGTCTTTGGAGAAAATACTCTTATTGCTATCTATGGAACATTGAAATCCCTCGGTCTGTCTAGCCATGAGCTGACACCTTTCCTGCCTGTTGTTCATTTTAACGACGATAAAACCAATGTTTACACAATTTATTATTACTTTATCAAGGATTTTGGCTATTTCTCAGTCCTTATCTTTCAGCTTTTATATGGCTTCTTTTACGGAAGTTTCTACTATTCTATCAAAAAACGCTATTTCACCCCGCTAAAGGTTATTGTTTTCGCTTTATTTGCGTATCCTTTGGTCATTTCATTCTTTCAGGAAACGTTGCTGTCATTGCTGACAACCCATATTAATCGGATTATCTATGCTTTTGTGATTTATATGGCAGCTGATTTACTGAGTAGAGTACGATTTACAACGAGAGGAAGGAAAGTATCGGTATGACGACATCAGCTCTGATATTCGCAGGCGGCACAGGCAGCCGCATGAATACCAAGACCTTACCCAAGCAGTTTTTAGAGTTGCACGGTAAGCCTATTATTATTCATACGATTGAGCACTTTGAAGACCATCCGGCAGTATCGGACATTGTGGTTGTCTGTGTAGACGGCTGGCTGGACTACTGCAGAGATTTATTAGCTAGATTCAATATAAAAAAAGTCAGTCAAGTGGTTCCTGGTGGAGAGACTGGCCAAATGTCTATTTTTAATGGTCTATCTGTCTTACGGGAAAAGTACAAGAACGATGACGACTATGTGTTGATTCATGATGGTGTTCGCCCCTTGATTGACGGGGGAATCATTTCTAAAAATATTGAGGCAGCCAAAAAGTATGGGGCAGCTATTACGGTTAAGCCGGTTATCGAAACGGTCATTCAGGTCGATGAGGCGGATGTTATTAATCAGGTTATTGAGCGTTCCACTTGTCAGACAGCTGTCGCCCCTCAAACCTTTGCACTTTCAAAGATTCACTCCCTGCATTTAAAAGCTCAGGCAGAGAATCAGTTTGATATGACGGATTCTGCGACGTTGGCTCGTTATTTTGGTCTCCCTCTGCATACAGTCATGGGGGGCAGCGAAAATATCAAAATTACGACTCCATCTGATTTTTATATTTTTAGAGCGATTTACGAAGCGCGTGAAAATGCACAAATTTTTGGTTGATATGGGAAATAATACGATTTTACAAAAGGATATGGAAGACCTAGCTGCTGTCAGTCCTATTCTCAGAGAACTGAGCAATGTCACAGTCTTGGTAACCGGAGCAACCGGACTTATAGGCAGACACTGCATTTCCACTTTGATGGCTTTAAACGATTTGTACGAAGCTAATGTCAGAGTAGTGGCCTTGGCCCGAAATCAGGAAAAAGCGGAAGAACTATTTCAAGATTTTTTACATAGTGAGAATCTGCAGCTAGTGTATGCTGACTTGCTGTCAGATTGGCAGATAGAGGAGGATTTGGATTATATTATCCATGGAGCCAGTGCGACGGACTCCTCTTTTTTCGTTAAACATCCTGTGGAGACGATTGATCTAGCAGTAAATGGAACGAAAAAACTGCTAGAGCTGGCTAAAAATAAGCAGGTTCGCAGTATGGTCTATCTCTCTTCTCTGGAAGTCTATGGGACGACAAGTCCTGATGCTTCCAGCATTAGCGAGAAAGATTACGGTTATTTGGATCCAACCAGTGTCCGTAGCAGTTATTCGGAAAGCAAGCGCATGGCAGAGTCCTTGTGTGTAGGCTATTGTCATCAGTATCAGGTGCCGGTTAGAATGGCTCGTTTGTCACAAACTTTTGGCCCAGGTGTGAGCTATGAAGACAACAGAGTTTTTGCGCAGTTTGCACGTGCCGTTCTTGAAAAGAGAGATATTATCCTCCGAACTAAAGGGGAGACTGTTCGGAACTACTGCTATACCAAAGATGCCATTGAAGCCATTTTTTACATTCTGCTGAAAGGCCAAGCAGGTCAAGCTTATAATGTCGCTAATAAAGAAACGGCTATTTCCATTTGTGAGATGGCGGAGATGGTTATTGAACTAAGCGGTAGCAATGAATCGAAGTTGGTCTTTGATTTGGTAGAGGATGTGGAAAAGCTAGGATATAATCCGACAGTTAAGATTCGTCTCAATACGGACAAGCTTGAAAGTTTGGGCTGGCAAGCTCATACTGATTTAGAAACCATGTTTTTACGTTTGATTGAGAGCATGGCAGCAGATAGGAAGAAATAGGAGGGCAAATTTGTCTGGTGGATTTAAAAAAATAGTAGCTAATTTTTCCTATGTCGTCTTGTCCAATTTGCTGACAGTAATAGTTTCTTCTCTGGTTGTCTTGATTTTGCCTAAGATTATGGGTGTAGAGGAGTATGGCTACTGGCAACTCTATATTTTTTATTTATCTTATGCCGGTTTTGTTCATCTGGGTTGGGTGGATGGAATCTATCTTCGCTACGGTGGTCTGGAGTATGCTGATCTGGATAAAGAGAAGTTTTTCTCTCAGTTTCTCATGCTTTTGATCTATCTGACAGGGATTGGAATTTTATTTTTCTTAGGGATTTCTTCCTTTATTAGAGATGAGAGCAGTCGGTTTGTTTTTATACTTTTGGTTTATACTATGTTGGTCACCAATCTGCGCTTTCTCTTTGTTTACGTTCTTCAGATGACTAATCGACTAAAGGAAAGTTCCTATGTTGTCAGTGGAGACCGACTCCTCTATTTACTGCTTTTGCTGATCTTTATTTTCGTGGGTTTTCGAGACTTCAAGATTATGGTCTATGCAGATTTGATTGGTAGAGTTGTTTCTCTTTTTTATGCCATGTATCTATGCCGAGATATGGCTCTGCGACCTCTCAATCAGTTTAAGCTTGATATACAGGAAATGGTTCGCAATATTGCTGTCGGTATCAATCTGATGCTATCAAATGTAGCCAGTATGCTCATTATCGGAACGGTTCGAATGGGGATTCAAAAGGTATGGAACATTGCTACATTTGGGAAAGTATCCTTGACCCTGAGCATTTCCAATCTGCTGATGACCTTTATCAACGCTATCGGTTTGGTTATCTTTCCAATTTTGAAACGGACGGATGAAAGCAAATTGCCTAAGATTTACAGTCAGTTGCGGAATGTCCTTATGGTTCTTATGTTTGGAGTGCTTTTGCTGTATTATCCCCTGAAAATAGCTTTGGACAGCTGGCTGCCGGCTTACAGAGAGTCCTTGATATTTATGGCTCTAGTCTTTCCTATGTCTGTCTACGAGGGTAAGATGGCTCTGCTTATCAATACCTACTTAAAAGCCTTACGAATGGAGAGGCAGATTTTCAAAGTAAATGTTATTGCTATGCTCTTAAGCTTTGCTACTACCTTGATTTCTGCAGTTTTTCTGCGCAATCTGAATGCTACAGTGCTGTCTATCGTACTGCTGCTGGCGACTAGGAGTATATTGGCAGAGCTAATCTTAGCCAAGAGGATGCAGATCGAGGTCGTCAAAGATATCTGGGTTGAGTTGCTAATGACACTTGTGTTCATTGCTTCGAATTGGTTTTTATCAGTTTATCTAGCTGCAGCAGCCTACGGATTTGTCTATCTGACCTACAGCATTTACAAATACCAAAGTTTGAAAGGCCTGCTCCAACAATTGCGGGCTCGTTGATGTTTGAGAAATTATAAATAGTTTAACAATCTAAATACTAAGCCCTGTCTGGGCTTTTTACGTTTGTAATGTAGTGTTAGCATACAAAGTTACTTATAAAGTTACTCTGGCTACAATCAGTTTGCTGAACTATATATTGTATATGGTGGAAATGAAAGGCAATTTTTCCAGTAACTGATTGCAGATTATGGTATTTTTTAGAATAAAAAGAAATTAGCTAAAATAATTCCGTTCTTTATGCCTCTGAATATAAATGATTTTGCAAGTTATTCTACCATGAAGAGATTTCAAAAGGCATCAGGAGGGCAGAGCTATAGGGTAGCAAAGTGGGCTAGGTTTTGGTGTTTTTAGTCAGTGCAGAATTCGGCGGTCAACTTTAGAAAGAGAAATACCTGTTAGTTGCAATAGTAAAATTAAAGAGAACTTGAGGATTAGCAAAAAGAGGTGTCCTATGAAAAAAATTTTAGTCACAGGCGGAACGGGGTATATAGGAAGTCACACAGTGGTTGAACTAGTCGCAGCGGGTTATGAAGCCATTATCGTGGATAACTTTTCGAATAGCTCTCCAGAAGTGCTAGAGCGCTTAGAAACTATCACTGGTGTGAACATCCCGTTTTACAAGGGTTCGATTTCTGATAAAGATCTGATGAACCAGATTTTCGAAGACAATCACATTGATGCAGTCATTCATTTAGCGTCCTATAGAACAGTAGAAGAATCGGTGCGAGAACCACTTAAATATTACGAAAATAATGTCAGTGCTGGTATTGCTCTTCTTGAAGTTATGAAAGAGTACAAGGTAGAACATATCATCTTTAGCTCCAGTGCCACTGTCTATGGTATGAATAATATTTCACCGCTGACAGAAGATTTATCTATTTCAGCGACCAATCCCTACGGCCATACTAAGCTGATGATGGAACAGATTTTGACGGATCTTGCTCTTGCACATTCAGATTGGTCTGTAACCAATCTTCGTTACTTCAATCCAATTGGTGCTCACGAGTCTGGTCTGATTGGTGAGGCTCCAAATGGAATTCCTAATAACCTTATGCCTTATATTACTCAGGTTGCGGTCGGTAAATTACACGATCTTAGCGTTTTCGGAAATGATTATGATACGCATGACGGTACAGGAGTGCGGGATTATATCCATGTAGTCGATTTAGCCAAGGGCCATGTTTTGGCTTTGAAACATAATTTAGAAAACAAGGGGGTCGCTGTTTTCAATCTTGGTACAGGGATTGGTTATAGTGTACTGGATATGGTTAAAGTCTTTGAAAATGTCAATGGTGTGAAAATTCCTTATACTATAAAGGATAGGCGACCTGGAGATGTGGCGACTTGCTATGCCGATGCAAGTAAAGCTAATGACATTTTGGGCTGGAAAGCTGAGAAAACTCTCCAAGATATGATGCGAGATTCTTGGAGATGGCAAAGTTCAAATCCTAATGGCTATGAAGGCTAATGTAGAATATCGGTCAGGTGAATAAAGCTCTTCTGCAATAGTGCAGAAGAGTTTTTCTATATAAGAGCTGTCTTCTCCCACAGATGCAAAACTTTTTAAAGAATGTCATCAATTGATATGTTTTTTAATGGGCATGTAATCTGGCCTTGATGAGCTGTAATAATAAACATGCTATAATGTCTGCATGAAGACTGAAAACACAACTTTGCACGCTTTCAAGGCCCTAGCTTGCTTTAGTATTGTTTCCTTACACTTTCTGTTGCCGGGGCAATTTGGCGTTTTTTATCAAATTGTGGCCCGCTTTGCAGTTCCCTTTTTCATGATGCTGTCGGGCTATTTTTCCTTTAATATTTCCAGAGATAAGGTCAAGTATCGTCTCAAGCAGATGCTCCTTTTGACAGCTGCCAGTCTGATGTTTTACACGATTGTGCATTTTGTCAATCTAGTGCTGACAAGAGAGTTAACAGAAAAGATGGCAGCTATAGACCTGTCTGATTTTGCAGACTTTTTCCTCTTTAACAGTCCCAGGGACTTGATTGGCTCGGCTGCTACACCGACCTGGTATCTGCTGGCTATTTCCTATATCTACACGCTTTATCTGGTTTTTTATAAGCATTTTCACCGCTTAACTAGCTTTGGTGTGTCTCTGTTCTTGTTGGTTCTGGCCTTTTGTATTGAGTTCAATATTAGTGGCACCCTGTACTATCGAAACTTCCTATTTATGGGCCTTCCCTTTTTCATTCTAGGGATGCAGTTTGCTAAGCATCGGGATCGGATTTTAGCCTACGACTTGTCTTCGGTGAAAAAATGGACTATTGGCTTAGGAATAGCAGGCTTGATTTTAATTGAGTACTATTTTATGGGGACGGAGTACGACCTCTATCCCAGCACTCTTTTTTCATCCAGTGCGATTTTCCTCTATGCGGTCAGAAATGGGAGCGATATTGACATTCCTGTTTTGAACAATATCGCCAAGAGATACGCGACCATGATTTATATCATTCATCCTTTCATTATCTTCATTTTCAGGTCGATAATGCCTCGGAATAGCATTTATAGTTTTGGCTTTTTTATCATTTTCTTGCTATCTTACTTGCTGAGCATAGCTTTTCAGAAAGCCATCAGGCCCAGACTTATCAGTGCACTTCCGGCTCAGTGATGTAAGCTGTCATAGCTTATCCTCGCTTTGACTCCAAACTAAAAGCAACAGATGATTTCTGTTGCTTTTCATGGTTTATCTAGGATAAGGTTACAGTCTATCTCTCAGAGTAGAGCTTTTATGATTTCAGACTGCTTAAGACCTTTTCAAAGCTGTCGGAGCGAGCCTCGACAGTGATTTTTCCAAGGGTAAAAGGATGGGTGAAGGTCAGCCGATGGGCGTGGAGCATAAGCCGGCCTTGGGGCTGCGGATGATAAAGGGGGTCACCGATAAGAGGGTGTCCGTGGTGAGCTAGATGAACACGGATCTGATGGGTGCGGCCAGTCTTGAGTTGGCATTTGACCAAGCTAGCCTGCCCAAATTGCTTAAGCCTAGTCACATGAGTCTCTGCATAGAGTCCTTTTTGGGAGTCGACCAGTCGTTTCCTGCGATCATGACGGTCGCGGCCAATCTTGTCTTTATAGATAAGCTTTTTGCTTGGGAACTTGCCTTGAAGCAGAGCCCAATATTCGCGGCTGATTTCTCGCTTTTCCAGCAGTCGATTGAGGATAGGTAGGACAAAGGGATTCTTGGCAAAGAGGACAGCACCGCTGGTTTCTTTATCCAGCCGATGAACGACATAGCAGGTCTCGCCAACATAGGCAGAAACATGATTAAGCAGGGCTAGCTCTGTTGGTTCATTAGCATGGGTTTTCATCCCCTCAGGTTTATTGACGATGATGAGATGTTGGTCCTGATAGAGCTCCTCTACGAGTTCGCCATTTCCAAGCAAGATTGTCTTTTGAGGATAATCCTCCTCGTCAAATATCAGGCAGATGTCATCTCCGGGTTTGACTACAGTCTGCCAGTTGATAGCTAGACCGTTGACAGACACATGCTTCTTGGTCCGTAAAAAGTGCCGGATTTTTCGTGGAATGAGAAATTGTTCTTCCAGCAGCTCTTTGACCGTCATGGCGGGCAGTCCATCTGGGATAGTGAGTGTAAATTTCATACATTTATTGTAGCAGAAAGCCTGCTGTTTGGAAATAGGCAGTGTCGGATAAGGCTTGCGGCAGAGGGCTTTAAAAGGCTATTTAATATACCCTTTTTCTTAAAAATAACTAAAAATCAGACAGGAAATAGGGTACTTTCTTGTCTGCACCTAAATAAGGTGATAAAATAAGGTTTATGAAGAATTTAAAAGATTTGTTTGAAAAATTAGTAGATTATTTTACTATACAGAAACCTCAAAAAGAAGCAGCAGAGGAGGTAGAGCTGACAGAAGAGCAGGCCAAATCTGGTTTCAGCCGTTCGGGTAAGGCCAAAAAGAAACCTCTCTCTCAGCACCCTATCCGCCGTTTTTGGCGCAGGTTTCATCTGACCAAGATATTCCTGATTCTCGGCTTGACCTTTGGTCTTGTAGTCGGTGGCTATCTCTTTTATGTGGCTAAGACGACCAATGTCAAGGATTTGCAGAATGCCCTCAAAGCTACCACGCTCATCTTTGACAAGGATGGCAATGAAGCGGGAAGCCTGTCTGGTCAGAAAGGAACTTATGTCGAGCTGACCGAGATTAGCCAAGACCTGCAGAATGCTGTCATCGCAACAGAGGACCGGACTTTCTATGAGAATGGCGGTATTAACTACAGTCGGTTTATTCTGGCTATCCTGACAGCCGGGCGCTCGGGTGGGGGGTCTACCATTACCCAGCAGTTGGCCAAGAATGCTTATCTGTCTCAGGATCAGACCATCGAGCGGAAAGCCAAGGAATTTTTCCTGGCTCTGGAAATCAATAAGAAATACAGCAAGCAGGAAATCCTGACCATGTACCTCAATAACTCCTACTTTGGAAATGGGGTCTGGGGTGTGGAAGATGCCTCTAAGAAATACTTCGGAGTTTCGGCTAGCCAGCTTAGTCTGGACCAGTCGGCTGTTCTAGCTGGTATGCTCAAGGGACCAGAGATTTATAATCCGCTGTATTCGGTTGAAAATGCGACCAATCGCCGCGATACGGTGCTGCAAAATATGGTTGCTGCAGGCTTTATTGATCAGGGAACAGCCGATCAGGCTGCCGCTGTAGGAATCGGTGGTCAGCTGGTTGATGCTTATGCTGGTAAGTCAGAAGACTATCGCTATCCATCCTATTTCGATGCGGTCATCAATGAAGCGGTCAATGACTACGGCTTGACTGAAGAAGAGATTGTTAATAATGGCTACCGCATTTACACTGAGTTGGATCAGAACTACCAAGCCAGCATGCAGGTTATTTACAGCAATGTCTCTCTCTTTCCTGTAGCAGAAGATGGCACTATGGCTGAATCGGGCAGTGTTGCCTTGGATCCAAAAACTGGCGGTGTGCGGGCATTAGTTGGACGAGTCAATAGTGCAGAAGGCTCGACCTTCAGAAGCTTTAACTATGCAACCCAGTCCTCTCGTAGCCCGGGTTCTACAATCAAGCCTTTGGTTGCTTACAGTCCGGCCGTAGCTGCTGGTTGGCCGACAGATAAGGAGCTGGATAATACCAGAACCACCTTTGGCGACTATACCATCAACAACTACGGCAATATCCAAAGTTCCCCTAAAGTGCCAATGTATCAAGCCTTGGCAGAATCTCTGAACATTCCGGCTGTTTCAACTGTAGACGAGTTAGGCATTAACAAGGCCTTTGAATACGGGAAAAAGTTTGGTCTGAATATGGACAAGGTTGATAAGACTTTGGGAGTAGCGCTAGGAAGCGGAGTTACAACCAATCCAATGCAGATGGCGCAGGCCTACTCGGTTTTTGCCAACGGTGGCGTGATGAATGATGCCCATCTCATTACAAAAATTGAAAATGCCAGTGGTCAGGTTGTCAAGACCCATCGCCAAACCTCGACTCGGGTTCTTAATGGCTCGACTACTGACAAGATGAACAGCATGATGCTGGGGACCTTCTCGAACGGAACAGGTATCTACGCAGCTCCTTATGGCTACACTATGGCTGGTAAGACTGGTACGACTGAAACGGACTTTAACCCAGATCTATCTGGTGACCAATGGGTTATTGGTTATACACCAGATGTGGTTATCAGCCAGTGGCTAGGCTTTCCAAAAACTGACGAAACCCACTATCTGACTGGGACCAGTGCGAATGAAGCCTCGGCAGTTTTCCGAAATGTTGCCAATAGCATCCTGCCATATACAGAAGGAACTTCCTTTGAAGGGCAGAAGAATGCCTATGCTGCCAACGGTATTGCCCCTGTGGACACCTATGGTACAGAGGAAACGGGTACTACAACTGAAAACAAAGACTTTCTGCAGGACGTTCAGGACCGAGCTCAAAATCTGGTGGATGAAGCCAAGAAAGCCATTGATGACACTGGTATTCCTGAGAAAGCTAAGAATCTCTGGGATACTGTTACCAGCTGGTTTCAATAGGATTTAAAAGAACTGAACGACTTGTCAAAAGCATAGAATCCTGCTATAATAAGAAAGATGGAGGCGTTATGGCATTAAAAAAAGCGAGTCTAGCGTGTACAGTCTGTGGTTCTAGGAACTACTCGGTTAAGCTCAGTAGCACTCCAAAACCAACGCGTTTAGAAGTTAATAAATTTTGTAAGCATTGCAGTAAATACACCCTGCATAAAGAAACTAGATAGGAGATTGTTGTGAAATTCTTTAAAGATGTTTTTAAATTATTGAAAGATACAACTTGGCCTACCCGAAAAGAAAGATGGACAGAT
Source organism: uncultured Streptococcus sp. (assembly GCA_963536045.1). Classification (GTDB taxonomy): domain Bacteria; phylum Bacillota; class Bacilli; order Lactobacillales; family Streptococcaceae; genus Streptococcus. Next base: position 3,323 of record CAUSZI010000012.1, on the reverse strand, counting down.
TTTATCTCTGTCATGGAATATACTGCATTCTTTGTAGTGATCATCTATATCTTTGACAAAGTAGTGGCAAGCGGTCTTTTCCAGATTCTGAATATTTTCTCTTAATAACTGTAGAGGAAATAGAAAAGAATCCTGCGACAGGTATATCATTCAAAGTCCCACCTATTGTGAGTAGGTGGGATTTTGGCGTATATCACTAGTTACTCGTTCTTTTATTTTTCAAAAAATGTAATCAGATTACAAGGATTTGATTTGTCAGGAAAATAGTTAATAAATTCCTTTGCATTTGAGGAAATTATGGTATAATAGTGCTAGAAAGAAGCAGAAGCCCGCAGGCTTTTTTATTTAGGAAAGGATGAACTCATGGACAGTTTTGACAAAGGCTGGTTTGTACTGCAGACCTATTCAGGCTATGAAAACAAGGTAAAAGAAAATCTTTTGCAGCGCACTCAGACTTATAATATGCTGGAAAATATCTTGCGCGTGGAAATCCCTACTCAGACCGTGCAAGTCGAGAAAAATGGCAAGACCAAGGAAATCGAAGAAAATCGCTTCCCGGGTTATGTTTTGGTAGAAATGGTAATGACAGACGAAGCCTGGTTTGTCGTGCGGAATACTCCGAATGTAACAGGATTTGTCGGCTCACACGGAAACCGCTCTAAACCAACGCCACTCTTGGAAGAAGAAATTCGCAACATTCTCATCTCTATGGGTCAAACAGTGCAGGAATTTGACTTGGATGTCAAGGTTGGGGATACCGTTCGTATCATAGATGGTGCCTTTACTGACTATACAGGTAAGATTACGGAGATTGATAATAATAAGGTCAAGATGATTATTTCCATGTTTGGCAATGACACCGTGGCCGAAGTCAATCTCAGCCAAATTGCAGAGCTTTAATCGACGAAGTTGCTATCCTCGTCAAAAATAAAATCCAAGATCTTTTCAGTCTTGGATTTTTTGCTTTGTAGAAGTAATAGAGGTTTACTGTTTACGGTTCGGTAATCTGATAGACTTTATCTTGATCGAACATGACGCTGTAATCTTTGCCATCCTGACCTTCCCATCCAAAAACGGTTGAGTGGCCAAAGACTGCGATTGTTTCTGGCCGACCATGTTTAGCAACGACCTCCTGTGCAGACATCCCAGGTTCTACATCCTTGAGGTTGCTGATTTTCTTAGGATTGGGTAGACTGGCTGTCTTGGTAGTTACTGCTCCCTGATCACTAAAACTTATCAAGATGCTGTAATCAGTTCCTCTCCAAAAGCCACCACTTCCCATATCTGAGTCAGCGGGTCCCATTTTACTGACAACCTCATCTTTGGTGCTAGGAGTAGGACCAGCAGATCCGATAAGGGACTCAACTTTTATGGTTTTAAATTCAGCCCACTTTGGAATTTCGGGGATATCACCAAGGGCTTCCAGAGCTTCTCCTTGGTCAATTAGGCTGATTTGAGCATTGGGGTCCTTACGAGTATTAGAGCTAGAAGAAGTAGAGTAGTCTTCATCTTCCTCACTGGAAGATGAGCTTTTTTTGCTAGATTCCTTTGTTGAGGATGAACTTTTCGAAGCTTTGAGGGAGCTAGGTGTCTTTTTTCTTTGCTGTGTCTGCTTGGCAGGCATGCAGGCTGAGAGAGCTAGCAGAGAGAGAAGGCTGAGGGCATAGAAGCTGACTTTTTTCATAATCAATCTTTTTTCCTTTCGCTGATGATGAATGATATTTTTATAATATTATATCAGCAAAATTTGCTAGAAACAATAGGAAATGAAATTAAAAAAGCCCTTTAGTGGGCTTCTGGAAATATATTTACGAAGGCGGTAGACGGATTTGAACCGACGATCAAGCTTTTGCAGAGCCGTGCCTTACCACTTGGCTATACCGCCGCAACTCTTATTATTCTATCGTAAATACTTGCTTTCGTCAAGAGTCTTTCATAGTCAAAGCTGAAAATGTTAGACGCTGCCATTCTGAACGCTTCAGCAACAAATGTTCAGCTGAGAAGTAGAATTCGTACTTAGTGGCAGAAAATCTGGCAAACACCTTGTCAAAGAGCTGCGCTTTTGTTATAATAAAGGGTGCCGTGTAAATGGCGAAATACTCATTTTAGATGAATTGTGGGACTGTTGCCCTCGGGTGGTCCTGCGAGCTGAAATCTAAAAGAGGAAAAAAACAAAAAGGAGAATTTACTCATGGCAGTAATTTCAATGAAACAACTTCTTGAGGCTGGTGTTCACTTTGGTCACCAAACTCGTCGCTGGAACCCTAAGATGGCTAAGTACATCTTCACTGAGCGTAACGGAATCCACGTTATCGACTTGCAACAAACTGTAAAATACGCTGACCAAGCATACGACTTCATGCGTGATGCAGCAGCTAACGATGCAGTTGTATTGTTTGTTGGTACTAAGAAACAAGCTGCTGACGCTGTTAAAGAAGAAGCAGAACGTTCAGGTCAATACTACATCAACCACCGTTGGTTGGGTGGTACCCTTACTAACTGGGGAACAATCCAAAAACGTATCGCTCGTTTGAAAGAAATCAAACGCATGGAAGAAGAAGGAATCTTCGACGTTCTTCCTAAGAAAGAAGTTGCACTTCTTAACAAACAACGTGCACGTCTTGAAAAATTCTTGGGTGGTATCGAAGATATGCCTCGTATCCCAGATGTTATGTACGTAGTTGACCCACATAAAGAGCAAATCGCTGTTAAAGAAGCTAAAAAATTGGGAATCCCAGTTGTAGCGATGGTTGACACAAACACTGATCCAGATGATATCGATGTAATCATCCCAGCTAACGATGACGCTATCCGCGCTGTTAAATTGATCACAGCTAAATTGGCTGACGCTATCATCGAAGGACGTCAAGGTGAAGATGCAGCAGCAGTTGAAGCAGAATTTGCAGCTTCAGAAGCTCAAGCAGATTCAATCGAAGAAATCGTTGAAGTTGTAGAAGGCGACAACGCTTAATTCATATAAATAGTAATTACCTAGGAGGGCGGGGCTTAGCCCGGCTCTCCTATTTTTAAAAAATATAGGAGAATCAAAATGGCAGAAATTACAGCTAAACTTGTAAAAGAGTTGCGTGAAAAATCTGGTGCCGGTGTTATGGACGCTAAAAAAGCGCTTGTAGAAACAGACGGTGACATCGAAAAAGCGATTGAATTGCTTCGTGAAAAAGGTATGGCTAAGGCAGCTAAGAAAGCTGACCGTGTTGCTGCAGAAGGTTTGACTGGTGTTTATGTGAACGGTAACGTTGCAGCAGTAGTTGAAGTAAATGCTGAAACTGACTTCGTTGCGAAAAACGCTCAATTCGTTGAAT
>CAUSZI010000011.1:0-41520 GCA_963536045.1 uncultured Streptococcus sp. | reverse complement strand
CCAAGTCAGCAGCTACAGGAGCAAGTGATTTACCTTCTTTGTCTGCTTCTTCTTTAACACGTCCAAGGTGAGAGAAGAGAATTGCACGACCGCCTTGCTCAATGATGTATTTAATAGTTGGAAGAGCAGCAGTGATACGGTTGTCATTTGTAATCACTCCGTCTTTCAATGGTACGTTAAAGTCTACACGAACGAGGGCTTTTTTACCTTTCAAATCAACGTCTTTAACAGTAAGTTTTGCCATGTTACAAAAACTCCTTTTCATATTTTATACGCAACTATTATATCATATTTTCCAAAAGTTTTCTTGATATAAGGAAAATTTTCACAAAAAAGAAGTGCATGACACTTCTTTCTCTCGAACTTTGAAATTAGAGAATAGGAAAAAGGGCGCTGAACTCATTCAGAAAATAGTTAAAGCTGGATTTTTTCTCTAGATTCGATAATGCAAAAAGCCAGTAAAACTACTGACTTCAACTTTTTCTACTATCTAAATTGCAAAGACTTGCCCTACTACATAGGTGACTGCCATGGTTAAAAGACCGATAACGAGGTTGCGAATCATAGCATTTTTGAGTGGTGCTTTGCCCAATCTAGCGCTGGTATAGCCTGTTCCCAAAAGGGCCAAGGCCACGATTAGAACGGTTGCCCAGATACGGACGCTGGCTGGAAGCAGGATAATGGTAATCATAGGGAAAAGCGCACCAACAGCAAAGGCTAAAAAGCTTGATACGGCAGCATGCCAGGGATTAGTGAACTCCTCAATCTCGATTCCATATTTTTCCTCTACCAAAGCCTCCAACGGATTCTGGAGAAAAGCCCGATTAGTCATGAGCTGGGCAGAAGTCTCACACTCACCATTTTGAATATAGGCAGCATAGAGAGACTGCCTAGCGATATCTGGATTTTTCTCTAAAAGCTCCCGCTCTCTGGCAACAGCAGCTTCTTCTGTATCCTTTTGAGTAGAAACAGAAACATACTCTCCACCAGCCATAGAAAAGGCACCCGCAAAGACTGCCGCTAAACCAGATAGAAATATAATCCAGATATCGTCCGTCGCACTAGCCACCCCAATAACCACACCTGCTATGGAAATAATGCCGTCATTAGCTCCTAAAACCCCGGCCCGCAATATATTCAGCCGACCACTAAAGTTCGTATCAATTTTATGTTCTTCCACTATTTAAATTTTCTCTTCTCTTTTATTTATAATGATTATAAATAAAATCTGTAACTAATACAAGAGAAAATCGAAAAATGAGAAAAGTTCTACTATTTAAGAGAAGAAAGGCATTGAAAAAAGAGCCGTTTTAAACGACTCCTTTCTTTATAATCACTATAATGCTGTAGCAAACGCATTATTTCACCACGATATTAACTAGTTTATTCGGCACACTAATCACTTTTACAACTTCTTTGCCGGCAATTTCGGATTTAATTTTCTCATCAGCTAAGGCGATTTCTTGCAGTTCCTCACGGCTCAGATCCTTGGCTACGACTAGCTTAGCACGAACTTTTCCCTTGATTTGAACTACGATTTCGACCTCTGCTTCGACAAGCTTGCTTTCATCATAAGTTGGCCAAGCTACGTTGGAAATGCTCTTGCCAGTTTGAGAGACTGCCTGCCAGAGTTCTTCAGCCAAGTGCGGTGCAAAAGGCGCAAGCAATTGAATGAAACCTTTAGCATATTCGACATAGAGTTTTTCTTCCTTGTTGGCTGCATTGACAAAGATCATGAGTTGGGCAATAGCTGTGTTAAACTTGAGCTCCTCAATCTGCTCTGTGACAGACTTGACTGTTTCATGGTAGACCTTGTCCAAAGCCCCGCTATTTTCAGAGACCAGCTCCTTAGAGTTAAGGAGACGATAAACCCGATCCAAGAACTTGCGGCTGCCTTCCAGACCTTCCTCGCTCCAAGCGATAGAAGCATCCAGCGGCCCCATGAACATTTCATAGACACGCAGTGTATCAGCACCATATTGCTCCACTACATCGTCTGGGTTGACCACATTCTTCAGAGATTTAGACATCTTGGCTGGTGCTTGCTCCAGTTCTTCTCCCGTTTCGATGTTGAAGAAAGAACCATCGCGTTTTTCCACCTTGTCTGTCGCCACTAGAGCACCGCGGCTATCACGGTAGCTAGTCCCCAGAATCATCCCTTGGTTAAAGAGTTTTTGGAAAGGCTCTTTGGTTGGCACCACTCCGATATCATAGAGGAATTTGTGCCAGAAACGAGCGTAGAGGAGATGGAGCACGGCATGCTCCGCACCACCGATGTAAATATCAACTGGCAGCCAAGCCTTGAGCAGCTCTTCGTCTGCTAATTTCTCATTATTGTGCGGGTCAATGTAACGCAGGTAATACCAGCTGGAACCAGCCCATTGAGGCATGGTGTTGGTTTCGCGGCGTCCTTTGACACCATCTTCCCGAGTCACTTCCAGCCAGTCAGTCAGATTGGCCAGAGGGCTTTCACCAGTACCAGAAGGACGGATATCCTTGGTTACAGGCAGGACAAGTGGAAGTTCATTTTTAGGAACAGCCGTTGAAGTCCCATCTTCCCAATGAATGATTGGAATCGGCTCACCCCAGTAGCGCTGACGGCTAAAGAGCCAGTCGCGCAGACGATAGGTGACTTTTTCATTTCCTACACCTTCTGCTTCCAGCCAAGCAACCATCTTTTCAATAGCGGTAGCCTTGTCCAAGCCATCTAGGAAGCCAGAGTTAATGTGCGGCCCGTCTTCTGTATAAGCAGCGTCAGCAACATTTCCACCCTCTAGAACAGGAATAATCTCCAAGTTAAACTGCTTAGCAAACTCCCAGTCGCGCTCGTCATGCGCAGGAACAGCCATGATAGCCCCTGTTCCGTAGCTAGCAAGCACATAGTCGGCAATCCAGATGGGGATTTCCTTGCCATTGACAGGATTGATGGCATAAGCTCCTGTCCAGACACCGGTCTTCTCCTTAGCCAAATCAGTCCGAGCTAGGTCGGATTTGAGGCTGGCTGCATGTTTGTAGTCTGCTACTGCTTGGGCTTGTTCTGCACTTGTAATGGCATCAACGAGAGCATGCTCTGGAGCCAAAACAGCATAGGTTGCACCAAAAAGAGTGTCCGGACGGGTGGTAAAGACAGTGAAGTCCTTGTCTGTGTCCTTAATCTTGAAGGTTACATTAGCACCGGTTGACTTACCAATCCAGTTGCGCTGCATATCCTTGATAGACTCAGGCCAGTCCAGCTCCTCCAAGTCATTGAGCAAACGTTCTGCATAAGCTGTGATTTTCAGCATCCACTGACGCATAGGCTTGCGGACAACTGGATAACCACCACGCTCAGATGTTCCGTCTGGAAGAACTTCCTCATTGGCGATAGCCGTTCCCAGCTCTTCAACCCAGTTTACTGGCACTTCAGCTTCATAAGCCAGGCCTTTTTCGTAAAGCTTGGTGAAAATCCACTGGGTCCATTTGTAGTAGTTGGGGTCAGTTGTATTGATTTCTCGGTCCCAGTCATAGGAGAAGCCAAGAGCGTTGATTTGACGCTTAAAGTTGGCAATGTTTTCCGCTGTAAAGTCAGCTGGGTCATTGCCTGTATCCATGGCGTATTGCTCAGCCGGAAGACCAAAGGCGTCCCAGCCCATAGGGTGGAGGACATTGTAGCCTTGCGCGCGCTTGTAGCGGCTGAGGATATCTGTCGCCGTGTAGCCCTCCGGATGCCCTACATGGAGCCCTGCTCCTGATGGGTAAGGAAACATGTCCAGCGCATAAAAGTTAGGCTTGTCCTTGTCCGTACCTGTCTTAAATGTATGGTGCTCTGCCCAATATTTCTGCCACTTGGGCTCGATTTCTTTGTGATTATAATAAGCCATTCTTTTCTCCATTTTTTGTACTGTTTCTATTATACCATTTTCAAGGGATTTTGAAAGACGGAATTTCATGACTGCCAGACACATCAGACAAGGGAGCTCTCCACCAAAAAATAAGCCACGCTATCAACCCTACGGTTGAAAGGTGGCTTGTTTTGTATTTTGCTTTTATTTATCCAAATCCTTGACATATTGGTCGACTGCTAGAATGGCACCTGCAATGTCAGAAGCTGAAATCTCAAATGGCATCTGATGGATGGTTTCACCCTCAATCGTCGCTTGTTGACCAACTTTGAGCAAATCTTCATAGCTGGCATTTCCCAAATGCATTTCTTTCAGAGTTGTCGGCATACCAATCTTTTGATAGAAGCGAATATATTTTTCCAATTCTTCTTTAGGTCGGTTTTCTAAGAAGAGTTGGGTCAAGGTTCCATAGGCAACTTTTTCGCCGTGGGTCAGGTGGTGAATATCGCCTGTGAGAGCCGTAAAGCCGTTGTGAATAGCATGGGCTGCCGCCAAACCTCCGCTCTCAAAGCCGACGCCGCTGAGAAGGGTATTGGCTTCAATGATATTTTCCAGAGCTGGAGTCACGACTTTCGCTTCACAGGCTGCGATAGCCTGCAGGCCATCTGCAAACAGTGTTTCTTCACACTTCTTCGCAATCGCTACACCAGCTAGGCTCTGTCTTTGTCCCAGCATGGTAGTGCCATTTTTTTGCTGGACAGCACGCGCTTCTACCCAAGTCGCTAAACCATCTGCAATCCCAGAAGCCAGAAGTCGTTTTGGCGCTCCAGCAATTACTTTCGTATCCACCAAGACGAGTTCAGGGTTTTTACTATAGAAAATGTACTTTTCAAAGGCTCCATCTTCTGTATAGATAACAGAAAGTGCTGAAGTTGGGGCATCTGTAGAGGCAATGGTTGGCGCAATGACCACAGGACGTCCTAGTATATCTGCAATCGCCTTCGCACTGTCAATCGTTTTCCCACCGCCTAGACCAATAACCAAGTCTGCTCCGTCTTTTTCAGCCAGAGCAACGACCCGATCAATTTCACCACCAGAAGCTTCTCCGTTAAAAGCGACATGCAGCACATGAAAACCATAGCGGGTAAGGTAGTCATGGAATTTTTCCCCAACAATCTGGTAAACCATATCATCACAAAGCAAGACTGGATGGCTGCCTAACTGAAGAATCTGTTTTGCATTTTCAAACAGGGCATTTTCTCCCTGAATATAACGAGACGGGCTTGCAAAAATTCTCATAGAACACCTCTTTCTTTTTTTATAGATAGAGCATTATATATGCCTTTTAAATGTATTCCTGATTGTGAATTGCTGACCAGTCTGCTGCAAAGTCATCCACTGCCTTAGCGATAGACGGCATGGCAAAGGCTGCTGCAAAGATATCTGGTCCTGCTGTAATGGCTTGGGCTCCATCAGCAAAAGCACGATTGATTTGTCCAACATTCTTAAAGGAAGCTGCCAATATTTTGCTGGCGGAATGATCCCGCTCAATCGCCTTAGCCAGCTGGCTAATTACAGCATCTGAATCAATATTGAGATTTTCCATGCGGTTATAGTAAGGAGCAAGATAGTCAGCCTCCGCTTCAATAGCTAATAGCCCTTGAAAAGTTGTATAAATGGCTGTCGCTGTAATCTTGTAGCCTTCTGCTTTGAGAGTTTTGATAGCTGCCAACCCAGCCGGTGTAACCGGAACTTTAATGTAGATATCATCGCCGCATTTTTTTCGAATTTCAGCGGCATCCTTCAAGATGCCCTCATAATCCTTGGCAACAACCTGCACATGGATAGATGGATCTTCTCCTATGATTTCCCGAACAGCGCGAATCCGTTCGAAGAAATCTATTTTTCCTTCTTTTTTTGCGATGGTCGGATTAGAAGTCACTCCCGCCAAGGGGAGGACTTCCGACCATTTTTTTATCTCCTCTAAATTTAAGGTATCAAGCATGAATTCCATAAATTGGACCTCTTTTACAATGTGTGCTCCGTACGTCCGATAATATCATCTTGTGTCGCCTTGGAAAGCACATTGAAGAAAGCAGAGTAGCCTGCAACGCGAACAATCAAATCGCGGTGTTTTTCAGGATGCTTCTGAGCATCAATCAAGGTTTCCCGAGAAACGACATTGTATTGGATATGATAGCCATGCAGACGGTTAAAGAATGTACGAAGCAAGGCAATAAGTTTCACTTTATCTTCTTCCTTAGACAGGGTCTGAGGATTCACTTTTTGATTGAGCAGAACGCCTCCTACGATTTCATCTGTCGGCAATTTGGAAACAGATTTTAATACAGAGGTCGGGCCGTTCTTGTCCATATTATGGGATGGAGAGCAGCCTTCAGCGAGCGGTGTTCCAGCATTGCGGCCATCTGGTGTCGCCAAGGTACCGCGACCTTGACCTACATTGGCTGAAATAGAAGATGTTCCAGAGTAGCGGATACCGCCAATTGGACCACGGCCATAACGGGTATTTGGATATTTAGCGATTTCATCCACATAAATATCGTAAGCATCTGTCACTAGCTTATCTGCGTAATCATCATCATTACCATATTTTGGTGCATCATGAATCATCATCTCTTGAATTTCTTTACCACGCTCACCTGCATAGTCTGTTTCAAGTGCATGCCAGAGTTCAGCCGGAGTCAGCCTGCCTTCTTCAAAGACCAGCTTCTTGATGGCCGCCAATGAGTCTGATAGATTGGCAATACCGACTTGAAGACCAGAAATATAGTCATAGACAGCTCCGCCTTCTTTCAAATGCTTACCGCGTCCGATACAGTCATCTGTCAAAGCTGAGCAGAGGATATCCGGCACTTCTCTTTCAAGAGACAGGTCGATAGAATTTTCCACGATGACACTCATGCGGGTCAAATGGCGCAAGGTCTTGTCCCAAGCCGTTTGCAGCTCAGCAAAGCTCTTCATATCTTTAAAATGACCAAAGCTTGGCGCAAAGCGCTTGCCAGATGCTGGATCAATTCCATCGTTCATAGTGATGAGGAGCACCTTAGGGAAGTTCATGTAGCTCATACCTGTACAACGGTAGCCCCATTTACCAGGCACAGCAGTTTCCACACAGCCGATAGCACTGTAGTCATATGCATCTTCTTCCAAAACGCCTTTGGCGATAAAGGACGGGATGATGATTTCATCATTATTGAAGGCTGGCATACCGAAACCAAGCTTCATGACTTCGATACACTCATTCATAAAGCGAGCATCCAGACCTGCATGATAGCGAACAGTCAGATTGGGCTGAGGAAGATGAGTTTGAGCTACAGATTTCAACACAAGGTAGGAAAGTGGGTTGACTGCATCTCTCTTATCTCTCGTTTGGCCACCGATTGTCACATTTTGATAAAGAGGGCTACCCGCAGATGAGAAAGTATGAGCCTGACTTCGCACTTTATTAATGGTGATGGTCTTGATCCAGAGATTGGTTAAGCGTTCCACAATGCTAGCTTCTGTTTCCCGACCAGTTTCCAAATCTGCCTTGACATAAGGATACATGTACTGGTCAAAGCGGCCATAAGAGAGCGAGTGTCCGTTGGACTCAATCTGAAGGATACACTGGATAAACCAAACAGACTGAACAGCTTCAGCAAAGGTTGATGCTGGCTCGTACGGCACTTTAGAACAGATTCTAGCGATTTCTAAGAGCTCTTGACGGCGCTTAGGCTCTGCTTTTTCAGCCAGTTGTTTGGCCAAAGCAACAAAACGCTCCGCATAAGCTTTCACAGCATCTACTACGATGAAAATGGAATCATAGAAGTGGTATTTGTCAAGACTAGCCGGATCAGTCAAATCCAAGGCTTCCTTAGCTGCGCGAGCTTTTTCTTCAAAACCTTTCAGTCCATAAGCCAAGAGTTTTTGATAGTTGACCGCCAAGTGGGCGTCCCCAGAGTTCATCTTTCCTTCCATACCAAAGAAGCCAGTTTCCATATAAACCTGAACTTCTTCTGGAAGTAGAGCCCCTGCTCGAGCACGGAGGTTATTGTTTTCCCAGAAAGGAGCGATGCTGCGGAGCTGCTCTTTGGTTTCCTCTGTGATGTAGAAGACGTCTCCGTCCCGCTTCTCAAAAAGATCTAGTTCATTGAGTACAAACTCTAAAGTATACTCTGGGAAAATAGGCGCATCTTTATTAGATGAAGCCTGATTACCGACAATCATCGTTTCATCTTCGATATAAAGCGTCATATTTTCCAAAATCTCTTTGAGCATGTAAGCACGTTTCAACACATTTGGTTTTTCCTTATGCTTATCATAGGCCTTAGTAGCTAGGACAGCACGCTCCGCGTCAATATAGGGTTTTTTATTTAAAACATCTTCCCGATATTTATTCATCCGCTCTGTTAAGCTGCCAAAATAGTCTGTTTTTATTGTTGTTTTTTCTACTTCTTTTACTTGGATCATTTGGTCACGACCTTTCTTATGAAATTTAATTTATTTCTTTCGTAACTATTGTAACATGCAAAATTCTAGAATTCAATCATTTATAGGCGATTACTGAATTAAAGATTTTTTGCACATTTGTGCCATCTGAGCCAAGAAACTTTTGTGTTTTTATTCATCAAAGTCAGATTATTCTTCATTTTCCAATTCGTTATTATAGGCAATCTTATCCTGAAACTTCACAAATGGGAAATAGACAAAGGCGGACATAGCTAGGATGACAATTTGAATGACTGCCCCTTGCCAGCCAGCGACCATAAAGCCAGAAATGATAGCCGGTGTACTCCAAGGCAAAGTCACACCTGCGAATGGCTGCATAAAGCCAACCGCAATCGCCATGTAGACAATCAAAGCAGCCAGAACCGGAACCAAAACAAAGGGCAGGAACATGACCGGATTCATCACAATCGGAAAACCAAAGACAACTGGCTCATTGACATTAAAGATTGCCGGAAAAGCAGCAACTTTCCCCAGAGCCTTATACTGCTTGGACTTGGCGGCAAAGAGCATGGCTACGACCACTCCGAAAGTGATACCTGAGCCCGATAAGATAAGAAAGCTATCCAAAAATTGCTGGGTCACAATATGAGCGCCTTGACTGACAGACAGCTTATCTGCAGCAAGTAAGGCCTTATTGGCATCTAAGTTTGACAGCAGCAAGGCTGTTACGACACCATTGACAACGGACTGGCCGTGGACGCCGAACCACCATAAGAAAGAAATGAAGAAAGCAATACCAATAGCTCCATACAGAGAGCCTGTCAGACCTTGCAAAGGCACCTGAATGACATCGTAAATCATCTCAATAAATGTACCACCACCAGTCGCTATCTTAGCAATAATATAAACAACCATCGACAGCAAGAAAATAACGAAAGCTGGAATCATAGCTTCAAACTGCTTGGCAATCGCTTGAGGGACTTGCTCTGGCATTTTGATGACAATATGCTTTTGAATGAAAATCGTATAGATACTGCCAACTGCCAGACCAATGAGAATGGCCCCAATGATTCCTTGTCCGCCAAACCAGACCTTGGCAATCGCATCTCCGATCGCCTCACCCTTTTCTGGTATGTAGGAGGATTTCAAAAGGATAAAGAAAGAAGAAAGAGACAGCACTCCTGCCGGCAGAGGCTCTACACCGCTGTTCTTGGCATAAGAATAGCCGATTGAAAAACAAGAAATCAGCCCCATAATGGCAAAGGTTCCTGAATAAACCTGCATAAACGGTTCTGTCCAGTCTGCCCCAAACACACCAGCAATGGCTTGATTTAGGCCTTCAAACGGTAATTGCCCTACAATCAAGAATAGACTTCCCACAACTGTAAGGGGCAAAATTGCCAACATACCGTCTTTTAAGGCGATAATCCCGCGCATATTGACAAACTTCATAATCGGCGCAATGATTTTTTGAGTATCCACTTTAGACATAACGAAGCTCCTTGATTTCAATGTTTATCCAACAAACTCAAAGCGAGGTTTAACACTTTTTCGCCATCTAGCATACCGTAATCAGCCATCGGAATAACCGCAATCGGAGTATGGCAACTGTCGCAAATAGCTGTAGATTTGTCTAGTGTATAGGCTACCTGCGGGCCCAATAAAGCGACATCCAGATCCGCTGCATAATCAGCCAACTTAGCCTGAGAGTAAGCTTCGATCTCAGCTTCCAGCCCTTTTTCAGCTGCAGCTATCTTCATATTGTTGACCAACATTCCTGTTGAAAAACCTGCCGCGCAAAACAAACCAATCTTAACCATCTTTTCATCCTCCTGATGATTTATTTTTTCCCTTGTAATTCTCTTCTCAAGTCGATGATTTCCTTGATGAGGTTAATCTCTGTAATGCTGGTCATCAAATGATCTTGAGAATGAACAAACAGCGCTGTAATCTCTGTTTTCGTTCCTCCAGCTTCCTGAGCTAGGAACTTGGTCTGCAAGTTATGGGCCTCTAACAGCGCCTTATCTGCCAGCTCAATCTGCTCATCGCATTCTGAAAACTTACCATCTTTAGCTAGTGATAAAGCTTGATAAATATGCTGCTTGGCATCACCAGCGTCTAAGATAAGGCCCATGATAATTTGATCTGCTACAATCATTTCCATATGTTACAACCGCTCCTATCTTTATGATTAACAAAAACTTGTTCTTTTGTTTGAAAGTGATTTGTTTTTGTTTGTAACTAGAATGTATCACCTTTATCTCAGTCCGTCAATATATTATAGAACAAATTAGCTTATTTAATTTTTTTGCACATTTGTGCAAAAAAGTCTCCTCCATAAAAAAACAACTCCTATACGGCTGTATTCATCTGCGAATGAAAGGCACTCTATTAGATACGAACGATAAGCAGATTCGACACAAAAAAAGAAGCAGCAGCTATTCGCTTCTACTTCCTCATATATGCTATTTTAAGAAACCGAAACTTATCTTTTTAAACGGCTTTCTCAATTTCCTTTGCTATTTTACTTTTCCGCAATTTCCTCTGGAAGATGTATTTCAATAAAACAGCAGGATTCAGACTGTAGGATAATTGCAATTTAAAATAATTCACCCACTCGATGACAGCAAAAAACAAAATTGCTAAAGAGATTATGCCTGTGGAAAATTCGCTGGAATTAAAAATAATTATCAGGGCTCCCACACCCAGTAAAATAAGGTCTACGTTCTTTAGTATCTTGTAAATTTTGCCTGTATATATTTCAGCAAACACTGGATTGGAAATCCTTTTTATCAAAATCCACCAAAAAACAGAGCCCTGTATCAGAATAAAACTCAGTACAAACAAGGAGAAAAAAATAGAAATCAAAGCTCCATTAGTAAGAATCCATTTTTTGAGCAGGAAAAAATTCATCCAAAATACTAGCACAGCGACTAGCTCTCCTGTGGCTAAACTAGTCAATTTTCGTTTCATTAACTTTTTCAAATCAACAACCCACCTCCATATATAAGTGCTAATCACTATTAAAAATGGGATCCTAAATTACGTCTTGGAAATCTCTTGCACATGAGATTCCACTGACATCAAGAAGTGAGGAAACTCCTATCTCCATCCAAGTCAAGCATTTTTAGAATCGTCGCTTCATCCGTAACCAAATGATTGACATAGCCCGCTCGCAAGACAGCTAAGATAGCAGCAGATTTTTGACTGCCATAGGCAAAGGCCAAACTAAGCGGCACCTTTTTCAAATTTTCCAAAGAGATGGCAATCGTTCGATTTTGCAAATGCTGGTAGACCATCTCCCCTTTTTTATTAAAGAAGCGACAGCAGATTTCTCCGACAGCATCCTGACTCTCTAGAGCAAGAAAATCCTCTGAGGTCAACATGTCCAACCATTGACGATTTCTCGTATCAACCTGCCCGCCAATACCAACCACAGCCACATCCAGCTCCTGCCAGCTGCTTTTCAGATCTTCAAAATATTTAGAAGCCAATATTCCATTTGTCAGTTGCTCATTCTCCTGAATAATCGTGGAATTCATAAAACGGCAGTCCCCATGGTATTTTCCAGCCATGCTATAGATGAGGGTATTCACATGATAGCGAGCATGGATATGACTGGGACCACCTGCCAAAGGAAAGAAATGAACATTTGTCAAATGCTTGTTGCTGGAGTGCTCTACTAAAAGGCTCAAGCTCTTGCCCCAAGAAAATCCTACTTTATCATTGTCTTTAATCAGGCTGCGCAGCATACCTGCAGCAGCTTGAGCCAACCTCTCTTCCAGGTCTGCTGGAGATTCATCCACTAAATTACTGACAATTTCGATTCCCTTGAGCCCATATTTTTCTTTTACATAGTTTTCCAAATGGAACAAGCGGGTATCAAAGTCTTCAATCTCAATCTTTACAATGCCCTCTTTTTTAGCTTCTGCCAGCATTCGGCTGATAGTGGTGCGATAAATCCCTGTCTCAGCCGCAATGTCAGACTGGCTTCTTTCTTCGATATAGTAGAGATAAGCAATTTTTGCCAATAGTTTTTTTCTTTCATTTTTCATCTTATCTCCTTCTCTGCTAGATCAGAGTCAGCTTGATATCGGCAGCTTTCAAGCGCTCAACAGCCCCTTTAGGAATCGCCTTGTCAGTCACCACTTGGGCAATCTGCTTGAAGCCAAATCTCTTAACTATTCCTTTTCTGGTAAACTTACTTGAGTCCGTCAAGACAATCATCTGGTCAGATGCCTCTGACATATACTGCACAACCTCACTCCGCATTAGATCCTTGCCTGTAAAGCCTAGATTTTCATCATAGCCATCTGTTCCGACAAAGGCATGTTCTACGTGGAAAAAGCGGATCATTTCCTTGAGAAGAGGCCCCACTGTCACCTGCGAATCTTTCTGAAATTCTCCGCCCAGTAAGATAATTTTACAAGAATCAGTTTGTTTTATATAATCCGCAATAAAATAAGAATTGGTAATAATCTTGACATTCTTCTTCGTTCGGCAGATTTCCTCAGCTAGCAAGGCGCAGGTCGAGCCTGATTCGATCATAATGGTTTCATTATCCTGAACAATTTTTGCTGCTTCCTGGGCAATTCGGCGCTTGGTATCATAATGAAAGGAAAGCCTGACATTCAGATCATCGCCGCTATTTAAAACAGCATAGCCATGCTCTCTGCGCAACAGACCTTTGGTTTCCAGCTTATCCAAGTCTTTGCGAATCGTTACTTTGGACACTTTTAAGCGGTCAGACAAAGTATTGACATCGATTCGTTCAAATTCAGATACTAATTTAACAATTTCATCTAAACGTTCCATTCTATCACCTCTGCTATTATTGTAACAAAAGACGCCTTAAAAATAAAATAAAAATAACTTTCATTCGTAATTGTTTTTCTTTCTAAAATAAGATATAATGATTATATCCAAAGGAGGCCTGAGTATGGAAACAACAAAAGGAATTATTTTCAACATCCAACATTTCAGTATTCATGATGGACCAGGGATTCGTACAACGGTTTTCCTCAAGGGCTGTCCTCTGCGCTGCCCTTGGTGCTCTAACCCAGAATCACAGCAATTCAGACCCGAGCCTATGCTGGATGCTACTACCAAAAAAAGCATCACTATGGGGGAGGAAAGAAGTGTCGAGGAGATTATCAACGAAGTCCTAAAGGACAGAGATTTTTATGAAGAATCTGGCGGTGGCCTAACCTTATCTGGCGGAGAGATTTTCGCCCAGTTTGAATTTGCCAAGGCCATTCTCAAAGCAGCTAAGGAAAAAGGGATTCATACTGCTATCGAAACAACTGCCTTTGTAGAACATGAGAAATTCGTGGATCTCATCCAGTACGTTGATTTTATCTATACAGACCTGAAACATTATAACTCTGTCAACCACCGCAAGGTGACTGGAGTAAAAAACGAATTAATTGTTCAGAATATCCACTACGCCTTTACTCATCAAAAGACGATTGTTCTCCGCATTCCTGTCATTCCAGATTTTAACGACTCCTTAGAAGATGCAGAGCGGTTTGCGACTTTGTTTAATGAACTATCCATCGATCAAGTCCAGCTGCTGCCTTTCCATCAATTTGGCGAAAATAAATACAAATTACTTGGCCGAAAGTATACCATGGAAGATGTCAAGGCCTTGCACCCTGAAGACTTATTTGAATACCAAGATGTCTTTTTGAAGCATGACATTAATTGTTATTTTTAGTCTTTAATTTTTCAAACACTAAAAAACAAGCTAAGCTTTCATCCCTGCGGTTGGAAGGTGGCTTGTTTTGTTTATTCTCCAAATAGTTTGAGTTTGCTTTCAATTTCCTGATAGACCCGACTGGACTGCATGCCAACGGCTGCAGCGCTGTCACGACAATACTGGAGCAGGAAGGTGTAATACTTGTAGTAGAAACTCAGGTCATAGCCCAGCTTGCCTAGAATGGCTAGCTGCTCCTCGAAACCTACAATCAAGTCTCGAAACCACTGCTCATTCCAAGTCATGGAGATGCTATTTGGCCGCAAGCGATAGTAATAGAGCGGTTCATTGAGATAGATAATCTTCTCTGACTGAAGATAAAGCTTATAAGTTGTGAAGGCATCTTCAGCCACTCGGCCGACTGGATAGCGTACTTTATCAAAAAGCTCACGCTTATAGAGCTTAGCCCAAGCACAGAGAAAGACACCGTCTAGCATGCGCCGTCTAGGATACTCCTCGATTATCTCTTCTCGCGTATAGAGGGTTTCAAAATGCTCTGTCGAATAGTAGAGGAAGGCTGAATCCTCTGCACGAAAGCTACAGTGGTGACCAATAGCAATATCCGCATCGTACTCCTTGAGCTTTTCATAAAGGCGGGCAACATGCTGCTCAGGCAACCAGTCATCCGAATCCACAAAAATCAAATAGTCTGCACTAGAGTGCTCAATCCCTGTGTTGCGGGCACCGGACAAGCCTTGATTGTCCTGATGAATGAGACGAATCCTCGCATCCTGGTTAGCCAGCTCTTGGCAAATCTGGCCAGAAGCATCTGTTGAACCATCATTGACTAGAATAATCTCTAGATTTTGATAGGTCTGACGACAAACGCTATTCACACATTCTGCTAAATACTGCTCAACATTGTAAACAGGGATGATAACACTGATTAATTCCTGAGACATGATAACTCCTATTCTTTTCCTGTCTTTTTATTATACATGATTTTTTAGGTTTGTGAGGTGTTTTTGGAAAATAAGTTTTTAAAGGATAGCTTTCTATTTTTAGACACATTTTAATCCGTTGTTCAATTGTTGTGTTTTTACACTTATAAAAATCTTTCGTTCTTTATTTTGTGCTATACTCGAAATAGGGATTTTAAGGGAGATTAGGAAATGTTTGGATTCTTTTTCGTCATATTTGTGGCTGTCTTTGTCATCGTCTTTTTTATCAGTTATAAGCTACTTGAAGACAGGGAAGATACGGACTCAGATTGGTCGTCCAGCCAAAGCCAAGAGCCTGACTATTTCCAGCAAACCCAGACTGCCCCTTGGGAACTCAAATACAACAAGGGAAAACAGGGAGAGTACCAGCTTGGTCAGGTCTTGAACCAGCTCTATGGCTATAAAAAGATTTTATACAATCTCTATATCTTCAAAGAAGATGGCTCTACCACTGAGATTGACGCCTTGCTGATTCATCCATCTGGAATTTACATTTTTGAGTCAAAAAACTACAAGGGCTGGATCTTCGGCTCAGAAAATCAGCAATACTGGACTCAGGTTCTTTCTGGAGGCCGCGGAAAATCTTACAAACATTCTTTTTTCAATCCCATTATTCAAAATAAAGTTCATCTCAAATGGCTCAGCTACTATCTCAACCAATACACGCCAAATCTATATTCCTATATCGTCTTTGGCAATGACTGTCAGCTTAAGGAAATCCATCTAAACAGTGACAGGCATAAGGTTATTCAGACCTGGCAAGTGATAGGGGCAATTGACAGGCAGGCCTGCCAAAGTCAAGTCTGCCTGTCGCCCGAGCAGATTGACGACCTCTATCGTATGCTCCTGCCCTTGACCAAGCGAAAGCAGGTCATCAAAGAACGCCATATTAACAGCATTGCTCAGAATAAACAGCGTAGAGAAGCAGAAAAGATCTGCCCTCGCTGCCAGCATGGATTGGTGCTCCGTACAGCAGCCAAAGGTTCTAAGGCCGGTCAGCAATTTTGGGGCTGCTCCAATTTCCCAAGATGCCGCTTTACTCAAAAATACCAAGAGCCTGTCTGCAGTCCGCCCGCTGCGCAAGCACCTAACCTTGGACAGCCTGTCGTGCAAAACCTAACTCAAACACAAAGCAACAGCTAGAAACTGCTGTTGCTTTTTTGTAGATTATTTTTCCTCTAGCTCGCAAAACTAAGATTTTTTCTTCAAGCCAAGGAAGCCAGCACCAAGCCCTAAGAGCCCGAGTCCAAGCAGATTGGTCAATGGACTGCTTTGGCTGCCGGTCTTAGGCAGTTGTTTGGAAGAAGCTTGTTGAAGAGTTGGCTCTTGAGACGCTGCTTGAGAATCCGTCTGGCCGCTTGCTTTGTAGGTCAGATTTTCTGCTTGGCTACCCTTTGGATCAGGCTTTGCAGGGGTTGGCTGCTGAGCTTGATTTTGGGCGGCTTGCTCCATATCGGCCAGCGGCACGATACTCTTCATAAATACATCTTGTGAAATAGCTCTTTCTTCGACTGCATCTTGAATACCAGTAAGACTGACAAAATAGTAACGCGCCCAATCCTTGGTCAGTCGCTGAATACCAGCCAGACCAGCTCCTGGATACCAGAGCGGCTTACTCACTTCTTCAGCAAATTTCCAGTCACCACCAACTTGAATACCAAGCTTGGCATCTGGGTCAGATTTTTCAGAAATACGAGCTTCTACAGAAACTAAAACAGCCCGAATGGTTTGAGGATTCGGAATATCACGGGCTTGATCAGAGCCCCAGTGGGCAACCCGATCCTGCTTAGGTAATACCTCAATAGCTGTTCCCCCGCCAGCCAAGGCTTCCTGCCGGGCATCTCCTACGTTGCTGGACATATTTCCCTTGAATTGAGAAACCCATTGAACCCCTTGAGGGTGATCCACAATTTTCTCCCAGACATTGGAATCCTTCCGGAGCACAAAAGCTTGCATGTTCCGAATATCCGCCCAAGCATTGCTGGCCTTATTGTCCGTCATTTCCATCACAACGCCCCAAGGATCAAATTCATTCATCCATTTGCCGCGTTCCTTGTCAAAGACAGCCTGTGCTTCTTCGTCAGTCATCCCTTCGCCTTTATAAGCTAGGTAGTACCAATCAGCTGCTGGGTCATAAGTCGGTCGACCGCCTAACACGACAGCTCCGCCATTAAATTGGCCGGGGCCGCCATTAGGACCGCGCTTTTGACGCTCCCCATTTTCTTCAACGACATTTTCCTCCGACCAAACCCAGACATCCCCTTGATTGGCTCCCATCTGAGCAATGGCGCGCTGCTTCTGCTCATCAGACATGACCTGGCTGGCTGGCAACTCGCTGGCAGCTGATTCGGCCTGATTTGCAGGAACTGCTTGGGGTTCAGCCACAGCTGGATTTTCAGCCTCGGGACTTGCTTGCGCTGTTGGAGAAGCCGGCGTTTCAGCTACTGCGGCAGGGGCAGGCGCAACATCTTCTGCTTCAACTCTTGAGACAGCTGTCAAAGCTGCTAAGGACAAGAGGGAAACACATAGCAGCAAGCCACTTCCATACTTGGCAGCAGAAGCAGATTTTGCTAGGGCTTGCCAAGAAAACTTATTATTCATACCATTCTCCTTTCATAAGGTACAGAATCTAGCTTAATCAATGAAACAAGCAGACTGATTCACTGCTCTTAGCCTTCATTGACTCTGAATAACAAATAATCTCCCTGCAAAAACAAGCTTAGGGCAGAGGATTCCCTGCGCTCTTGTATATCTTATACCAGTCAGCCCGAGAGAGCTCAATATCAAAAGCAGCCACCATTGAGCGAATTCGCTGCGGATTCATGGAGCCAACAATCGGCTGCATTTGTGCCGGATGGCGCAAAATCCAGGCGAGAACTAAGGCTTCAAAGGAAACTTGATAGTCTGACGCAAAGGCATGCAGAGTTTCTGTAAGCTGAGCATATTTAGGATGCTCCATAAAAAGTCCCTGATTCAAGTCGACCTGAAATGGTGACCAAGGCTGAATCGTGATATGATGCAATCGACAATAGTCCAGCACACTACCATCCCGGACGATTGCTAACGAATTGAGCATATTGGCATTGAGCCCAGCATCCAGCATCGGAGTATGGGCAGGACCAAACTGCAGTTGGTTGGCAATCAGTGGCTGCTCCACACTTTTCTGCAGCAGCTCGATCTGATAAGGATTTTGATTGCTGACTCCGAAATAGCGGACCTTCCCAGCTTGGTGCAGCTGTGAGAAAGCCTCAGCCACCTCTTCCGGCTCCATAAGAGCATCAGGCCGGTGCAGGAGGAGCACATCCAGATAGTCCGTCTGCAAACGCTCCAAGCTGCCTTCAACCGAGCTGATGATATAATCCTTAGAAAAGTCAAAATGGTAGTTGGTGTGAACATCCCGCAGTCCGCACTTGGACTGGATGAAAACTTGATCCCGGGGAATCTTAGCCGAGCGAAGAGCCTGCGCAAACTTGGTTTCAGACTGGCCGCCAGCATAAACATCTGAGTGGTCAAAGAAATTAATTCCCACTTCTAATGCTGTTTCAAGAACGGAAACGACCTTTTCGGGATCGTGCTCCGCCAGTCGCATGCAGCCCAAAACCAGCTGGCTAGCTCCCTCCAGTTCATTTCCGACTGTCATATATTTCATCGCAGCACCTCATTTCTTATAGACTGGATGGTCAAGCAAGGTCAATTCTTCAATCTTGACATTCTCAGTTTCAAATACGATAAATTCATTCTTTTCCTTAAGTAGGCCAGACGGCACATAGAGATAGTGAATCGGCCCTTCATTCCAGTAGCGGCCTAGGTTGAAGCCGTTGACCGAAATACAGCCCTTCCCATACTTGGAGCAATCAATGAAGGTGTCAGCGATATCATCCAACTCTGCTTCAAAGCGATAGAAGGTCGGTGCTTTGACACTTTCAGGTGGAGCTGAGTAACAGTCTAGCTTGGCCAGCATTTCCTGGTCAAACTTGAGCGCATAATGCTTCCAGCCCTTGCGGAACTGGTGGTTAATCATGATACCACCCTTGACTCCCTTGGATTGGCTGGGTGCGCCCAGCTTGTAACCATAGTTGACCCGTCCCATATTTTCCACCAGCACATCAATCTGAATCCGCTCGGTATCAGCTGAGAAGAGCATCTCATCACCGATTTCTTCCCGATGCTGGGTAGCTAGGTGCTCCTGATTGACATAGAAATGGCAGCGATCATGAGTCTCCAAGGCCTTGAGCCTTTCCTCATGGTATTGATTTTTGATATCGGAACGGTAGAGGATATAGCCATGATTCTGCCCAATCTGCTCCATAGGCTGCGGATAATCCAGCAGAATTTCCTCTGTGATGTCCGCTGCCACATCCAGCAGGTTTGCAGTCCCAAGCAGCGGAAAACTGCCATAGGCCTTGGCCTGTCGGCTAATCGGCTCCATCTGCTCAAGCTCTGGAAAGACCTCGTGGGTCACCCGCTGAACAGCGTAGTATTTCTCGGTCGGCTGCCCCCACTCAGTAATAGGAGCATCAAAGTCATAGGAGGTAATCTGTGGCAAATCCTTGGTCTTGCGGGCAGAACAGCCGCTGATAAAACCAAAATTGGTCCCACCTCTCAGTAGGAAAAGGTTCATGCTGCCTAGCTGCAGCATTTCTTTGACATCCTGAGCCAAATCTTCTGCCTCTCGCCGAACGATTTCCTCGCTCCAGCGGCTGAACCAGCCATCCCAAAACTCTGTACACATAAGTGGCCATTTCTTGCCATAGCGTTCCATGAAAGCTCGCAGATTGTCTGTATTTTCCTTGGGCTGAGATCCGAAATTCCCCGTCACAAAAATATCATCCTCAATCAAGGTTCCAGATTCCAAAGCCTCTATCCACGTCCCATCAGAAGTAAAGAGGGGAACCGAAACTCCACGTACCTTCATCATCTGGGCAATGCTGCGCATGTAGGCCTTGTCCTCGGCGTAAGAACCGTATTCATTTTCCACCTGCATCATGAGGATAGGGCCGCCTTGATCACTCTGATAGGGCAAAAGCTTGGGAAAGAGCCAGTCATAGAAATGACTGACCTTTTCCAGAAAAAGCGGATGATTGACCCTCAGGCGCATCGAAGGATATCTCAAGAGCCAAGCCGGCAGGCCGCCAAAGTCAAACTCTGCACAGATGTAAGGCGTCGGACGGACAATGAGATAAAGCCCCATCTCCTCAACCAACTTGAAATATGCTTCAAAATCTAGCATGCCCTCTGCCTCAAACTGCCCTTCCTGAGGTTCATGCAATGCCCAAGGAATATAGGTTTCTACCGTATTAAAGCCTAGAGCTTTGAGATTGTAAAGGGTATCTCGCCACTGGTCTGGATGAAGCCGGAAATACTGAATAGCTCCCGATAAAATCTTAAAAGGTTTGCCATCCAGGTAAAATTCTTCTTTAATTTCAAATTTTGCCATCTATCCAAGCTCCTCCTGTTTATCTGCCATCTTGACAAAGGGCAGATATATAGCGGTCGAAATAGCGATATTAACCAGCGAAAGAATAATAGCCCGCCAGTCGAAGGCTGTCGCAAAGAAACCGTAGAGAATCGGCGGCATTACCCAGGTGACGTTTTGAGTAACCGGCGCAACCAAGCCCATAGAGGTTGCAAAGTAGGCTACTGTTACCATGACCATTGGCGTAAGGACGTATGGAATAAACATAATTGGATTCAAAACGATTGGCAGACCGTACATGACTGGCTCACCGATGTTGAAGACCATTGGGAAAATTCCCAACTTGGCCACTTCGCGATAGTGCTTGTTCCGAGATTGCCAGAGAATGGCAATGGCAACCCCAATCGCATCAAACCAGACAAAAGCACCGAAAGAATTATCCGTCCACATGTAAGGAATCGCATGCCCAGCCTGATAAGCTTCCAGATTGGCCAGCATGGTCACACCAAAGAGACTAGCCATAACTGGCGCCAGCACATTACCGCCGTGCAGTCCGAAGAACCAGAAAATCTTATTGAGAAATACAATGAGCAGTACAGCCCAGAAGCTTTGAGACAAGCTGAGAAGCGGTGCCTGAAGAATCTTGTAAATCCAGTCAATCAAGAGCTCGCCTGTCACCAGATTAAAGAGATAGGTCGCAATCCCCACGACATACATGGCAATTGCAGCCGGAATGATAGACAGGAACGGCTTCATGATAGCTGGCGGAACAGAATCTGGAAGTTTGATAGTCCAGTTACGATTCATGACCTTACAGAAGATGATGGTAGACACAAAACCAATCAGAATAGCAGTAAAGTAGCCACGCGCACTAATCTGGTCACCTGGAATGACACTGTTAATCGTCACAGACAGATTACTGCCGTCAAGTTTTAGCTCTGGGAGTTTTGAAATTGCCTTGCTCAGCCCTGGTGTTTTGCCAGCCAACTCAAAGGTTTTAGTAACTGATCCACCAATGGTAATGATATAGGAAGCAACAGCTACCAGACCAGCAGACACCTTATCAGTATTGTAAATCTTAGCGATATTGACCCCGAAGGTAAATAGGAACAAGAGAGTAACGATAGGAATACTGCCCTTAAATACCAGCCAGTTAATATCAATCAGCCACTGGAAGGTAGATGAAATCCAGGTCCAGCCGAACTGTCCTGGCAAGTCAGATAGAAAGGCATTTACCATGAGGGCGAAAGAGCCCGTCATAATCACAGGCATGGTCCCAATAAAGGAATCCCGCAGGGCAACCAGGAATTTTTGGTTGCCGATTTTATTGGCAATAGGCATGAGACGCGCTTGCCATTTATCAACCAAACTACTCATCTGCATTTCTCCTATTCATCAAATTTTTTATGCAAATCAACAATCTCCTTTGCCAAATCAACAAAGGCGATACTGGTCATGAGATGATCCTGCCCATGCACCATAAATAAACTAAGTTCTGTCTCCTCTCCTTGTGCCTCCTTGCTCAGCATTTCAGCCTGAGCGTGATGGGCTTGCAGCAGGGCCTTCTGAGCCTGACTCAGTCTTTCCTGAGCTCGGTCAAAGTCCTGCTTTTTAGCTGCCGCAATGGCTTCGATAGCACAAGACTTAGCCTCTCCGCCATACATAATGAGGGTCATAGCGACCTCTAAGGAATCTTTATTTTCCATAGGAGCACCTACTTCATGAGCGACTCTGCCAGATCCAGGACCTTATCCCCCTTCATCATTCCGTAGTCCGTCATAGGGATAACATCCACCGGAATGCCTTTTGAAGCTAGTTTTTCCTGTAAATCCTCCAGCAGATAGCGGACCTGAGGCCCCAGCAAAAGGACATCAACCTTTTTCTCGCTTAGATAGTCCTCTGCTTCTGACACTGGCACCGCAAATATCGTCGCAGCTAAGCCTCGCTCCTCTGCAGCTTTCTGCATTTTATTGACCATGAGACTGGTGCTCATCCCAGCCGCACAGACTAACATAATCTGTTTTGTTTCCATCGGCATCCTCCTTTATGAATCTGACCTAGCCTGCAACGACGCTTGCCATTTATTTTTAATATATAAACAAAAATCCAAAAATAGAATATTTTTCACTATGTTATTAATATTCTATAAACATTATAGCTATTTTTCTGTACTATGTCAACGCTTACATTTGAGGTTTTAAGCTTTTTTTGATAGTATAGCAGCAGAGGAAACAAGATGACACGAACTAGAAAACAAAACGAGCTAAGGGCAACTGTCCTGGATCAGCTCTATGCCAAACGACCGATTTCTCGAATTGATATTTCAAAAGAAACTCAAATTACACCAGCCACGACCGGCAGCATCATCAATGAACTGATCAAGGAAGGCTTGGTACTGGAGCTAGGCGAGCTCAATGACGAGAGCGTAGGCCGCAAGAAAACCCTGCTAGATATTGCGCCTCGTAGCCGCTACTATCTGGGCTTTGAGATTTCTGAAAAACAGCTGGCCATCGTCATCGCTGACAATACCGGTGAGATTGCAGAAAGCAGCATTCGGACTTATCAGGTCGAGGTGACAGGCGGGCCGTCTGACCAGGAAATCATCCGGCTGATTCAAGATTTTCTGAAAAAAAACAGCCAATACCCCATCTCAGCGATTGCCCTCGGGCTGCCGGGGCATGTGAATCTCTCTGAGAGTGATTTTATTATTTCTAAAAACCCCCACTGGGGACAGATTAACCTGCAGACTATTCAAGAAGCCTTTGACCTTCCTGTCTACTTTGCCAATAAGTCGCACTGTTTGACACTGGCTGAACGCCTCTTTAGCTATCATCCGACAGACAGTAATTTTATCGTCTATCATGTCGCCAGAGGTATTCATTGCTCTTACATGTACAAGGGCAGCATTTACAGTCAGGATAATTATCTTATCGGGGAGGTGGGGCATACCGTTATCAATCCTGAAGGCGAGCGCTGTCCTTGCGGCAAGCACGGTTGCCTACAGGTCTATGCCAGCGAGAGCGCTCTGATTGACAAAGCAGCTATCCTGTATCGGGCTTCCCAGACCTCGCTCTTAAAGACTCTTGTAGAGGACGCCAATGACATTGATTTGACAAGTCTGATGACCGCCTATCGCTTAGGAGACTTGGGCAGCATTGAATTGATTCATACTGCCTGCCGCTATCTAGCCATTTCCATTTCCAACCTCTGCCAGCTTATTGATAGCGAAAGGATTTATCTGGACGGCCAGCTCTTCTCCTACCCGGTGATTGCCGAACAGGTCCTGGCTCAGTTAGAGCAGGAAGTGCCTCTCTTTCCAAAACAAAAACAAGCAGAGATTGTCATTATCCCTTACTCTAAATACAGCATTGCCCGCTCTGCAGTCAGTCTCTGTGTCTATCATGAATTTTTGGATAAAAAAGGAAACCTATAAAGGCCGAGACATCAATCTCGGTCTTTCTTTTATAAAAAAAATAGAGACAGGCCTTCTAGGAGCTTCCCCCTTAAAAGTCTGTCTCATTTTACTATCTATTAATCGAACGTGAAATCATGGAAATGGTGTGGCGCTGCCCTCTGAGAGCCTTGCTCATAGCAAAGATATTTTCCACCGGAGCCAGACAGCCGTAGCCGGAGTCTCCGATATGCTGGATATCTACACCGCAGATTTTGTTGCGGATGGCCATTTGCTTGACAATATCCTCATCAGCACTCTCCTGGCTGGTACCGATAGCACTCATAACCAGTGCCCCCTTTTGATGAGCCAGTCGGACAATCTGCTTTAAGTCCTGATCATCAAAGCCAGGCACACTTCCGACTGCCGGTGCTAGGACAATATCAACACCAGCTTCGATAAATTGAGCGATTGCTTCTAGGTCTGCTACCGGCTCATCCACACCCGAAGCATGCATTTTGCCTGCAATCAGGAGGCCTGAAAAATTCTCCTTGACCACTCGAATGGTGTCAATAATGGCTTGATTGGTGACACCAGTCCCCGGATTACCCGTCAGGCAGATAAAGTCAACGCCCAGCTCTTCTGCTCGCTGGACGGTCGCTAGACTAGCCTGACGCCCCTCATCAATGATTAGGCGTTCTCCTGCCATCTGGGCCTGACTGTCCACCGGCTCTAGATTGATACCGATAGGACGCCCCACCAAGCGGTGCAGCTCCTTAACAAAATCTTCCTTGGCATCCAGACCAGCCACAAAAGGCTGGAAGATATCAATCCCATTTAGCAGAATCAAGTCAGCACCAAAAGACCGAGCAATCTCTGCATTGGTCACATCACCGATATAAGATTCTTTAAAAGCTACGTTTTCAGACAGAATAACGCGGCCCTCACTGGCCTTGATGCTCTGTTTCAGCTCCGGCGCAGTCATACTTAAAATTTCTGAAGCATTTGAACTAATGAATCGTTTTACCATAAGAACATCTCTTTTCTTTATTATTCATTAATAAACACTTTGAAATCTATTCTATTTGGATGTTTTGTTTATTTTTTGTTATCAACTACAGTATAGCACAAGGCTAGAAAAATGTAAACGCTTTATATTTTCTTTGACAAAATAGTCTGCTTTCAAAACCAAAAGCAGACTATTGAAATGAACTCGATTATTTTTGATTTGAGCAAGATTCGATAAACGTCTTATCTCTGCATCACCAGATGACCACCCGCTCTTCTGGGCTCCGCCACATGCCATCTCCCTCTTGCACATCAAAGGTCGTAAAGAAATCGTCAAAGTTAGGCAGCTGCACATTGGTCCGAAGCTTGGCTGGCGCATGGACATCAACGCTTGCCAAGAGCTTCATATACTCTTCGCGTCCCTTCATTCGCCAAATGCGGGCAAAGTTAGTGAAGAATTCCTCAGCAGAAAAATCTGCTGCTTTCTTGGCTGCTTCTAAGGCTGCTGCGATACCGCCCAGATCTGCCACGTTTTCTGAAACAGTCAGCTTGCCATTGACCTTAGCACCATAGGAATCCTGTCCTTCGAACTGGTCAATGACCTTTTGAGTCCGCTTGGTAAAGGCTTGGTAGTCATGCTCTGTCCACCAGTTATTGAGGCTGCCATTTTCATCAAAGGACGCTCCATTGGTATCAAAAGCATGAGAAATCTCATGGGCGATGACCGCTCCGATACCACCATAATTAGCTGAAGAGGATTGGTGCAAGTCATAGAAAGGTGCCTGCAGGATCGCTGCTGGAAAGACAATCAGGTTTTTCTGTGGATTGTAGTAGGCATTGACCATGTGGGCTGGCATTCCCCATTCCTTGTAATCCACCGGTTGATTCCACTTGCTCCAGCTGTAAGCAATATCAATCTGGCTCAGCTTCTGAGCATTTTCAAAGAGAGTCAGCTTTTCATCTACAACCTTTCGAGAGTAACGCTCAGGAAGTTCATCAGGATATCCAATATAAGGCTTGATGACATTAAGTTTGACAATAGCCTTGTCCCGAGTTTCTGGTGTCAGCCAGTCATTCTGAGCCAGGCGATTTTTATAAACTTCAATCATCGTTGCCACTTTCTGCTCCACATCAGCCTTGGCTTCTGGAGAGAACTTCTGACCGGCATACCAGAGACCGACAGCTTGATTAAAGGGACCTTGAGCCAGGTAAAAGGCTGCTTTTTTCTTGTTCTGAGCCTGAGGAGTCCCTGATAGAGCACGATGATAAGCACCTGCTAAGACACGGATGTCATCTGTTAGATAAGGTGTCGTATTCCGCACTGCAGAGAGAATCAGCAGAGCATGGAGTTTATCCCAGTTAGCGGCTGTATAGATATCCTTAGCTGCCTGCCAAAAACGCTCTTCCGGCACAATGACTTGGTCGGGTTCTTGACCGATTAACTTGGTGAAAATATCCGCCAAAGGCAACTCCGGTACCAAGGCTTTGAAATCTTCCCACTTATAAGGATGATAGAGCTTAGCATACTCAGAGCTTTCTTCACTAGACAGAACATACTGAGCAAAAACAGCATCCAGCTCCAAGACTTTATCTAAAAGATCCTTAATTTTCTCTTCTGCAAAGTCAAATTTTGCCAGTAAATCTTCCTGAGTCTTGCGCCATTTTGCAAGCAGGTCTTCCTTCTGCGGATGGTCCTCCGCATAGTAGGTCGTGTCTGGCAAAATAGTTCCCGGTCCGTCTGCCCAGAGGACATTGATACGGGCGTCCATAAAGTCAGGTGCCACACCAAAAGGAAAATAAGTCGGCTTACCAGCCAGTTCAAAATCAGCAATCTTAGAAGCATATTCTTCAAAAGACGTTAGATTGCGAATTTCATCAACGTAAGCACGCGCAGGTTCAATCCCATCTGCTTCCCGTTTATCATAATCCGCTGCCAAGCGATGGTAAGCAACAAAGTTCTGCAGAATAGCATCTTCTGGCACTCCATCGCCAGCCAGCCATTTGTCAGTCGTGGCGAGCATAAGATCTTCAATCTCATCTGCCAGATCCATGAAACCTCCCGTCACTGGCTTATCATCAGGAATGACCGCCGTCTTGGCCCACTCGCCATTAATCGCATCATAGAAATCATCTTGTAGTCGTGTCATCTTCTTCTCGCTTTCATGCTTTTGATATAACCTTATCAAAATCTACTTGTTTTTTCAAACGTTTCTTATATTAATTTTAGAGATTTATTAAAAATTAACTTGACTTAATTTTTATTTTAATGTATATTAATCTCATAGAGGTGTATGAGATGATTACAATTAAAGATTTGACTGTCAGCTATCAGAATACGCTGGCTCTTGAGCCCCTTTCATTAACCATTAAGGAGCCAACCATTACTGGGATTATTGGTCCTAACGGAGCCGGAAAATCCACCCTGCTCAAGGGCATGCTAGGGATTATCGACCACCAAGGTCAGACTCTGCTGGATCAAAAGCCGTTGCAAAATTCTCTCCAACGGGTTGCCTATGTAGAGCAAAAGATTAATATTGATTATCATTTTCCTATCAAAGTCAAAGAGTGTGTCTCTTTGGGACTTTACCCGCAGCTCAAGCTCTTTCAGGGGCTGAAGAGTTCCCATTGGGACAAGGTGACTGAGGCATTGAAAATTGTCGGTTTAGAAGACTTGGCTGAGCGCCAGATTAGCCAGCTATCCGGCGGTCAATTCCAGCGTGTCTTGATTGCTCGCTGCTTGGTTCAAGAGGCGGATTGTATCTTTTTGGACGAGCCCTTCGTCGGGATTGACTCTGTCAGCGAAGAGATTATCATGTCTACCCTGCGCAGTCTCAAAGCTGCAGGCAAGATCATTCTGATTGTCCATCATGACCTGAGTAAGGTGGTTGATTATTTTGATCAGGTCATCCTGCTCAATCGTAAGCTGATTGCCTTTGGGCCTACCGAGACTAGCTTTACCAAGGACAATATGAAAAAGACTTACGGTTCCCAGATCTTTATGAATGGAGGTGCTTAGGATGATTTTAGAATTTTTCCAAGGGCTGCGGGACTTTCACTTTCTGCAAAATGCCCTCATCACAGCCATCGTCATTGGGATTGTTGCTGGAGCTGTCGGTTGCTTTATCATTCTGCGCGGCATGTCGCTCATGGGGGATGCTATCTCTCATGCGGTTCTGCCCGGTGTGGCCCTGTCCTACATTTTAGGGATTAATTTCTTTATCGGAGCCATCACCTTCGGACTTTTGGCCTCGATTATTATCACCTACATCAAGGGCAATTCCATTATCAAAAGCGATACGGCCATTGGAATTACCTTTTCTTCCTTCCTGGCTCTGGGTGTGATCCTAATCGGCGTTGCCAATAGCTCCACTGACCTCTTTCATATTCTCTTCGGGAATATCTTGGCTGTTCAGGATATTGATATGTGGATTAGTATAGGAGTCGGAATAGCTGTGCTCTTAATCATAACCCTCTTCTTCAAGCAGCTATTGATTACCTCCTTTGATCCGCTGCTGGCTCAAGCCATGGGCATGCCGGTCAGCTTCTACCACTATCTGCTGATGATTCTCTTGACCTTAGTCTCTGTGACAGCCATGCAGAGCGTGGGAACCATTCTGATTGTCGCTCTCTTGATAACGCCAGCAGCAACGGCCTACCTCTATGCCAACAGTCTGAAAACTATGATTCTGCTGTCCTCGGGTTTGGGAGCTCTGGCTTCTGTGCTGGGACTCTTTATCGGCTATAGCTTTAATGTCGCTGCAGGATCCAGCATTGTCCTGACCTCGGCCCTCATCTTTCTCACCTCTTTCTTTATTGCCCCTAAGCAACGCTATTTAAAACTTAAAAACCGACCTAAACTAAAATAAAATTTAATGGAGGAATCCCATGAAAAAATTAGGTTTTTTATCCCTGCTTTTGCTAGCAGTCTGCACTCTCTTTGCCTGTTCCAGTCAGAAGAAGGCGTCCAGTGACTCGTCCAAGCTCAAGGTTGTTGCGACCAACTCAATTATCGCTGATATTACCAAAAATATAGCTGGCGATAAGATTGACCTGCACAGCATTGTACCAGTCGGCAAAGACCCCCACGAATACGAACCCCTGCCTGAAGATGTCAAAAAGACTTCTCAAGCGGATCTCATCTTCTACAACGGTATCAACCTAGAAACCGGCGGCAATGCTTGGTTTACCAAGTTGGTCAAAAATGCCAATAAGGAAGAAAACAAGGACTACTATGCTGTCAGCGATGGCATTGACGTCATTTACCTTGAAGGGCAAAGTGAAAAGGGTAAGGAAGACCCTCATGCTTGGCTCAACTTAGAA
The DNA here is from genome assembly GCA_963536045.1 of uncultured Streptococcus sp. Taxonomy (GTDB): domain Bacteria; phylum Bacillota; class Bacilli; order Lactobacillales; family Streptococcaceae; genus Streptococcus. The sequence goes on along the minus strand of CAUSZI010000011.1, from coordinate 12,419 downwards.
AACGGCATTATCTATGCGCAAAACATTGCCAAACGTTTGATTGAAAAAGACCCTGACAATAAGGCTACTTACGAGAAAAATCTTAAAGCCTATGTGGAAAAGCTAACCGCTTTGGATAAGGAGGCCAAGGAGAAATTCAACAATATCCCAGAAGAAAAGAAAATGATTGTGACCAGCGAAGGCTGCTTCAAGTACTTCTCTAAGGCCTACAACGTGCCATCAGCCTACATCTGGGAAATCAATACCGAAGAAGAAGGGACTCCAGATCAAATCAAAAGCTTAGTTGAAAAACTACGCAAGACCAAAGTGCCATCTCTCTTTGTCGAATCAAGTGTGGACGACCGTCCGATGAAGACTGTTTCTAAAGACACCAACATCCCAATCCACGCTAAAATCTTCACAGACTCAATCGCTGAAAAGGGAGAAGAAGGAGACAGCTACTATAGCATGATGAAATACAATCTGGATAAAATTTCTGAAGGATTGGCCAAATAATGATAAAAGGTTAGGAAGACAAAATCCTAACCTCTTTATTTTTGGAGAAGGAGCTTCACATGGAGTCGATTTCAAATTTCCGGTCAAATTATTCGAAAAAAATCACTATTCGCTGTACAATGAAGCTATCAAACATGAATGGAGACTTCCTATGACAACTTTTCTCGGAAATCCTGTAACCTTTACTGGAAAGCAACTGCAAGTCGGCGACACCGCCCACGATTTTAGCTTGACAGCCCCTGACCTTTCAAAGAAAACTCTGGCTGACTTTGCTGGCAAAAAGAAAGTCCTGAGCATCATCCCATCTATCGATACTGGTGTCTGCTCGACTCAGACTCGCCGTTTCAACCAAGAGCTCTCTGACTTGAATAATACCGTTGTTATCACAGTTTCAGTTGACTTGCCTTTTGCTCAAGGCAAGTGGTGTGCTGCTGAAGGCATTGAAAATGCTGTTATGCTCTCTGACTACTTCGACCATTCTTTCGGTCGCGACTATGCTGTCCTCATCAATGAATGGCACCTTTTAGCCCGCGCCGTTCTAGTTCTGGATGAAGATAACACTGTAACCTATGCTGAATATGTAGACAATATCAACACCGAGCCAGACTTTGAAGCAGCTATCGCCGCAGTTAAGAGTTTGTAAAAGATAAAAATACGGACCTGCTAGTCCGTATTTTTTTGTGCGAAAAACTTCTGCCAAAACTGACGGAAGCAAGCCCAGGAACGCAAGAGAAAGGATGGTCGATTCAGCAATTTCTTGAATTGAGCAATCTCTGCCTTTACCTGTTTATAAGCACTCCGCCCCTTTCGAGCATAAGGGCTCTTAGCCGAACGATAGCCCAGCGGACCACGATTATTCTGAGGTGACTTGAACTTGCGGCCGCTATTTTCAATGGCAAGCCTGCGAAAGCGAGGATCCCAGACTGCAGGCGTTTTGACATCATAGCGAGTATGAGAAGCCTGATTGACCGGACGATTGCGCTCACCGTAGTTAAAGCTGGCGCCATTCACAATACCATTTTGGCTAGCCCCCTCTGGATCGATAATATTGAGAAAACGGCCTGTCTGATCCAGAATAAACTCTGTATGAAAATCAATTAGGATTTTTATATTGGCCTGACTTGCTTGACCATCCGGATAGATAGCTTGCTCTGACCTCTTATCAATATAGGCTTTATTGTGCAAGCGAGAAGATTCTTGAAAGCTATAAGGCAGCGCTGGCCAATCCTTTAGATAGGAGGCCAAGGCTTCTGCATCTGTCATACCAGTCTGACGGTAGTGATCTCTGACCCACTGGGCCTGCTGGCAGGAAATGACATAGCGAAACTGATGCAGCTGCTTTTTGAGCTTTTGATTACCATCCTTTTGGCTCAAATCATCTGCCGGAAAAGCCTGGCGCAAGGTCCTTGATAAAATTTTCCAAAAGCGATTATGAGGTGTTAGGTCTGGAGCAATTCGAGCCAGTAAAAGATTCGCCTCTGCCTTATCTCCGCTCAACTCCTCAGGTATATTAACAAGATTCATAGCCAGAACCAGCAGTTTCTGAGCTCCTAACCTGCTGTTCTGAGCATCCTCAGCTAGCCAGAGCTCTTGAAAGAAAGGACTACCAAAAAGCTGAGCCTCTTGCAAGTAATCTTCTTCTGTCAATGTTTTCCCTTGCCCATCAATCTCTTCAAAAACTTGTTCCAACGCTGCCTGAGACCAACCGATTGATTGCAATTGCTGAAAGAGCTGCTCTTTTTCCACTTTAGGATACATGGCTCCCCTCCTTTCTTTTAGCTCTAGTAGTTAAAAACTGTAGAGGTTATAATAAAAAAACCTAATGTACATGGAACAATTAGATTTTATCACAAACTCACATGATAGCAAAGAACAAAATATGAATCCTTGGAGTACTAACAATAAAGATGTTCTTAACAAATCACTCAATAAATAAAGAGAAGACCAAACCGGCCCTCTCTCAGTATGAGTTTTATTGAAATGAGTCGTCCAACTTTTCACGATTGGACAATTCATCTAGAATTCGATTTTATAAATAAATGCTCTTAAGCTTTACGACGTTTTGCAAAAGCCAGTCCCAGCATAGAGAGTAATCCCAGACCTGCAAGTGCTAGAGAAGATTCAGCAGAACCTGTTTTTGGAAGAGCTGCCGGAGCCTGATAGGTCTGAACTGGTTTCTTTCCATTCTTCACTCCCGTTGTAGTGACTTTCAGAACCTTTCGCTCATTCTTAGACACGAGGTTGGTTGGGTCGTCTATCTCAAGGGCCGCAAGAGCTGCTTTCAAAGCTTCAAGTTTTGCATTTTCAACTCTATACGTTTCTTCCTTACTTGCCAAGTTTGCTTTAGCATCATTGAGAGCCGCTTCTGCTTCTTTTAGAAGAGCAGGGGCGTTTTGCAAGCGAGTAACATAGTCTTTAGCAGCTTGAACAGCGCGTTGAGCCTCTTCCAGAGCTGTAGCCGCAGCAGTTGCCTTTTCTTGAGCGGTCGCTGTAGCTGCTTTCAATTCAGCAAGCTTGGCATTAGCTTCCTCAGATGTTTTTTGCGCAGTTGCTTGGGCTGCTTCTTTTTCTTTCAAGCTTGCTTGAGCTTTAGCTAAAACTGCAAGCTTAGCCTTGGTTTCTTCAGAAGCTGAGTTCTTGCTATTTTCGAGTTCAGTTTGGTAAGTACGTTCTGCTTTGGCCAATTTGTCCTTAGCAGTTTTCACAACCTCACGCAGTAATGGGGCTGTCTCCTGTTTGTTCTGAGCATTTGTCAGCGTACGTTGAGCAGCATCCAACTTAGCTTGTGAAGCCGCCAAATCTTTACGAGCAGCGTCTGCCTCTTGATTATTGGCATTTGGATTGATTAAGGCTGGTGTGATTTTGGAAGAGTCCTTAATATCACCGTCATTATTCGGGAAGAGAAGGAAGTTAATTCGATTAATAATGCCGTTGTTGCTAAAGTTAACAGCAACATATGCACCTTTTTTCTGATTATTAAGATGCCCCACTACTTTTTGAGCGTAGATAGTCCCTCTCTCCCTATATGCAATGCTATCTCCTAAATCAAACAGTTGGAATTTGATGTCATCGTAAATTGCCTTTTTCAAGTAGTCAACAGAGACATTCTCTTGGCTAGCAAGAATAGGATAAGGACCGAGTTCGTTAGTTCCTGATACTCTATGACCAAACTGATCCAGTCCAAATTTAGCAACCACATTTTTTGGAATATTTACTTGTGAAGTTATAAGATCTTTTGATTGGTATTTATATTTTTCTTCACGAGCGGCTTGGCTTAGAGCTGCTGCATAATCCATACTATTTTGTGTTAATGTTACTGGTGCCGTTCCTGCTTGCCTACGAATTTGATTGATCAAATCTTGTGCATAGTAGTTGAGTTCCATCAGAACATCATTTGGAATAGCATTGATGTTAACCATTCGCTGCGCATCTTTTTGACTGCCAATGTAGTTGTTGCTAGATTTTAGGGTAGCCGCTTCTTTAGCAAGGATTTCTTGTGCCTCAGGTGATAACTTTGCCGTACCGTTGATATTATTGCTTTTAATTGCATTGATGTAAGCTTGTGATAGGGTAAAGGTATTATGTACTTGGTCCTGAGACGAAAGTTTCGCTTCTTTTTCTTTGATTTCTGCTTGAGCTGCTTTAATGTCTGCTTGGGCTTGATCAATCACTGCATGGCGATTTGCATCTTCTGCTTCAGATGTCTTCAATTGATCTTCGTAAGAAGCTAAGTTATTTTTAGCCTTATCAAGCTCAGCCTTTGCCTTCGTTACCTTTTTATTTACCAGTTTGCTATCCACAGCTTTTTGGGCTGCATTCACAGCATCCTGAGCAGTTTGAGTCTCGGTTTGTGCCTTAGCTGCTTGAGCTTGAGCATCCTGAGCTACAGCTGCCTGTGTGTCTTCTGCTTTTTTAGCTGTATCAAGAGCTGCTTGGGCTTGCTTGGCTGCGTTTTCTGCTGGAGCAACTTTCTTCTCAGCTTCTGTCACAGCTGCCTGAGCCTCCGCAATTTTTTGTGCACTTGTATCAGCATTATCTTTCTTGGCTGTTTCAACCTTAGTCTCAGCAGTCGCAACCTGTTCTTTGGCTTTGTCAACAGCCGCTTTCGCTTGATTAACCTGCTCAGTTTGCTGTTTAAGAGCTTCTGGACTTGCAGATAGAGACTTATCTTGGTTTGCAGGTGCATTTGCATCCACTGGAGTTGTATCTGCAGCTACAGTGTGAGCAAAGCCAGTACTAGCAAGAACTGCTGCACCTAAAATGACATGTTTTTGGATTTTTTTCATGGTTTTCCTCCTTATATGTTAATAGTATAATTTGAAAGACTTCATTTGTCAAACTATTTACATGTTTTTATTAGAACTTTTATCGCAAATATGTCCAAAAATAGAATCTCTTCTCAATCGCTTCTAAAAAACCTGTGTGTCCTGCCATCTATCCCATAATAAACTTGCCCCTTACTGACTTTGTCAATGATAAACTCTTGAACGAGAACAAGTATACTAGTCATAGAATGCAGAAGACCGCCCGTCAAGCAACGAGCGGTCTTTTTGTTCACGAATTTCTTATCCTTTGATGGCAATAAAGGGTGAGCCTTCTGTATTATCCGTCGGATCGACACTCTTGACTCCAAAGAGATAGTCTACTGGATACCAGCCATTATTAGCTGCATTATAAGGGTCACGGACATAGGTTCTTCCATTGTCATAGCCCTTGAGAACCAGCTCGTGAGTCACTGGATAATGGGCAAAGATGCTAGTACCAACGGCACCTAAAACATGATGCCCCTGCGAAAGCACTTCTTTGACTGCAGAAGATGTAAACAGGGTCTCCGTCGTCAAATCCCAGTGCTGGGTAGCTCGGACAATACCACGGCTGCTAGTACCAAATCCATCTTTATTAAATTCATTGGTATGGTTATACAGGTAATCCGCAACGGTTGTCGGAAGCACTTCTGTACCAGTAATACCAGAAATAACCATGGCTAGCGTTGTCGGCACGCATCCTGTCGCATCCATGCTGTAAGGACCATACTTCCTGCCGCCCCAGCGACCATCACAATGAAGAAAATCTAAACATCAAAGAAAGGCTTAGACACTGTATTCTTACAGCGATTTTTGTTATACTAATGATAGAAAGTTCAGCGAGGATGCAAGATGACCCCAAATAAAGAAGACTATCTCAAGTGTATCTATGAGATTGGCAGCCGCCACAAAAAAATCACCAATAAAGAAATCGCCCAGCTCATGCAGGTTTCACCTCCGGCTGTGACGGAAATGATGAAAAAAATGCTGGCGGAAGAACTTCTGATCAAGGATAAAAAAGCCGGCTACCTGCTGACTGATTTGGGGCTAAGGCTAGTTTCTGACCTCTATCGCAAGCACCGGCTGATTGAGGTCTTTCTGGTCAACCATCTCGACTACTCGACTGATGAAATCCATGAGGAAGCCGAAGTCCTAGAGCACACTGTTTCTGAGCGCTTCGTTGAGCGTCTGGATGCCATGCTCCAGTATCCCAAGACCTGTCCTCACGGGGGCACCATTCCAGCCAAGGGAGAGCTTCTGGACGAAGAAAACCAACTGACTCTGGAAGAGGCTTCTGCCCCTGGTGACTATATCATCAAACGCGTACACGACGACTTTGACTTGCTCAAATACTTGGAAAAATATAACCTGCAAATCGGCCAAACCATCACCTTCATCCAATACGATTCTTTCGCTCAGGTCTATCTTCTCAAGACAGAAACCCAAGAAATCCAAATTAATCCTATGATTGCCCAGCAGATTTATGTAGAAAAACTATAAACAAAACCCAGTTCAGACTTTTTAGTCTAAACTGGGTTTTTATTGACAAAAATAAAATGTCAGATTATAATAAGTGCACTTACAAAATATCTAGAGGGAAAGCTAATGGAAAAATCGCAGTTTAACTCCATCTACAAGGATGAATACAAAAAATCAACCGGTCTGCTCTTTATCCGTGCCTACCACAAGTGGCATGGGATGATAAAAAACAAACTGAGAACGATTGATTTGACCCATCCCCAGTTTGTCGTTCTAACCACTCTTGCTGCACTCCTGCGTCAGCAAGAATGGGTGAGTCAGACCGATATTGCCCGATTTTCTGACATGGATGTTATGACCGTATCCCAAATCATCCGCCTCTTGGTCAAGAAAGGTTTGATAATCCGGGAAGTCCATCCCAAGGACAGCCGTGCCAACATCATACTTCTAACGGATACGGGGCTGCAAAAGGTCAACCAAGCCCTTCCTCTAGTAGAAGGCATTGATCAGGCGTTCTTTGGAAAATTAGGAAATAATACAGAAACATTAAACAAACTCTTAATAGAACTGGAGACAGAAAATGACTAGATTTTGGATTGGTGTCGTATCAAAAGAACACGTACTAAGAGGTGTAGAAGGTGGATTTTGCCAAGTCTGCCATGGAAAGAAAGCACCGCTAAACCGAATGAAAAAAGGGGACTATCTTCTGTACTACAGCCCCAAGTATCAACTGAATGGTCAGGAAAAGCTGCAGGCATTTACAGCAGTTGGCAAGATTCTAGATGACACTGCCTACCAAGTAGAGATGTTTGAAGGCTTTGTTCCATTTCGGCGAGATGTCAGCTACTACCAACCTGTCAAAGACTGCCCCATTGAACAAGTCCGCCAGCATCCTCAGTGGCGTCAATATGCTTCTCAGATAAGATACGGACATTTCGAAGTTTCGAAAGACTTCTTCCTTTATGTTTTTGAGCAAATGAAACTGGACAGACCTGCAAATCAGTAAAAGCAGCTATGTTTGACTTACACCGAACTCTTTGCCCACCTGTCATCAAATCTAAAGTTCCGATTCTCAAGGAAAACGGAACTTTTTGATTTGCAATAAAAACCTTAATTTATTAAATCAGCATAAAAGCAAATAAACTACTCGTAATCACATTTACTAAAGCATGTATAATCCAGCTAGCTAAAATGGAGCCATCAGATTTCTTTTCATTGACAAAGCCCATATAAGCCGCGATGCCACCCGTACACAAAATGATGAGCAGGGTTTGCTGCCAAGAGAGCCCTGTTATAAACATTAAGCCATGGAGCAGACCAAAAAGAGCAGCTTGTATGGTGTTGGCTACCACAAAGGATAAGCGACTAGCCAATCTCTTTAAAAGAAAACCTCTGAATAGCAGTTCTTCCGACAGAGAAGTTTGAAAAATACCATAAATCAGAACAGCTGGCAAGGCTTGGAAGCCTAGGCCTGAGAAATTCGAAGTCGCTGTATCAAGATTTTTTACAGCAGGATATACTAGCAAAAACGAAAGAAGCAAGAAAGATAGCGAACCCAACAAAATCCACAGCCAGATCTTTCGGCTGCCAGCATCTTTTAGTGGTTTTAAGCCAAGCCATTCTAAAAATGGACTTTTTCTTCTAGCATTTATCAACCACCAAACAAAAGGAAGAAAAGCAAACAAAGCAATTTGAATCAGAGCATTCAGCATCTGTTGAACTAGATTGTCCATGATAAGAGACTCCTTTCTTTTCTTTAATATGATTATACAAGACAAACTTCAAGAATTTATAAAGTAATTCTAAAATATTTCTAAAGAATGATAGGAATCATAAATATAAACAAATCAAGGATTATCGCCACTTCAACTTGTTTGCTATGCTCATCATTTTTGGACTAAATGATGCCAAAAAAATCTTTAAAAACTTATCTCAAAATCTAAGAAAAGTTGCTGATAAGAATAAGGCGATGAGTTTACAAAATAGAAAATTGACAATGAATTAAAGAAAGAGAGAAAAAAGTCCTAAAATTTTATCACACAAAGTCAAATGTTCAGCCTATCGATCCTAGATCATTTTCTTTTTAGTCCAATACTTCCAGCTCCTGCTCATTCACTTCCTACCCCTCGGGGTCTCAATTTTGCAGGCTTAGTCCCATGCCAAAAGCTGTTTTTTTCTTCTTGCCAGCCCCCTTACATTTTGCTACAATGATGTCAAAAATCAGTAAGGAAAAATTATGCCACAACAACTTTTTAAAGAATTTGCCCAGCTAGATCAAGTGGAAGCTATTGTTCTCGGTGGCTCTCGTGCTGGACAGCATTTTGATAAAGACTCAGACTATGATGTTTATATCTACTTGACAGATTCCATTGCTCCCCTGACTCGACGCGATATCCTCAGCAAGTACTGCTCCTACATGGAAATCGGCAATCAGTTTTGGGAACTAGAGGATGACTGTGTGCTAAAGAGCAAGATCGAAATTGAGCTCATTTACCGTACACTGGATAGCTTTGATAAAGACCTGCAGACTGTAGTCCTAGACCACCAAGCCCAGAATGCCTATACCACCTGTATGTGGCACAATCTGCTCCACAGCAAAATCATCTACGACCGAAATGGTCGCTATAAAGCACTTCAGAACAAGTACAGACGACCTTATCCAGCTGAGCTGAAAAAGAATATTATTAAGAAGCAGCTCCTCTTACTCGATCAAGCCATGCCAGCTTTCTCCAAACAAATAGAAAAAGCGCTCAAGCGTCAAGACCTGCTCAGTATCAATCACCGTAACAGTGAATTTTTTGCTTCCTATTTTGACTTGCTCTTCGCCCTAAACGAACAGACGCACCCTGGAGAAAAGAGAATGCTGGAGTTTGCAAAAAACAACTGCCCGCTATTACCTCAGCATTTCGAAGAAAATATACAGACCTATTTTCAAAAGCTCTACACAGAGCCCGCTGAAGCCATAAACCTTATCAATCAGCTAGTGACGACCATCAAAGAAGCCATTCCTCAAGAAATGATTGATGGTTTTTAGAAATGTTGTAGGAAATTATACATTCATTGCTACAGAAGCAAAAAAAAATTAGGAGTTTGAACACTAGTGTTCAAACTCCTTTTCATACTTCTTCTCAGCGATTCTTCGTATCCAAGATAATGGTCACTGGACCATCATTGATTAGCTCTATCTGCATGTCTGCGCCAAAAACACCCGTCTGAGTAGGCACCTCCTGCTGCAAGGCAAGATTGAAGGCATCATAAAAATTGCTAGCCATCTCTGGCGGAGCAGCCTTAACAAAGGCTGGCCGATTACCCTTTTTGGTATCTGCATGCAGAGTGAACTGGGAAATGGACAAAATCTCTCCGGCAATGTCCTTGATAGACAGGTTCATCTTGCCCTCAGCATCGGAAAAAATCCGCATATTGACAATCTTCCTGACTGCATAATCCATATCCTCCTGACTATCGTCAGGCCCTACGCCTACTAAGAGCAGGAGACCTTGCCCAATGCTACTGCGCAGCTGTTGGTCAAGGCTGACCTGAGCACGTTTCACGCGCTGAATCACTATTTTCATATCTTTTCCTTTGATTTAAGCAAGTCACCAAGGGTAACTTACAGCTCGATAATGATTTCCGAAATAGATCAACCATTGGTCCGCTTGACCGAGTAGACCTCTGGCACGCTCTTTATCTTATCTACCACCGTTGTCAGCATGGACAGATTAGCAATGCCAAAAGAAACGTGGATATTGGCAAATTTCATATCCTTGGTTGGCTGAGCATTGACTGTTGAGATATTTTTGGTGGTATTGGACAGAACCTGCAATACATCGTTGAGGAGACCAGAGCGGTTGAGACCGTAAATATCAATGTGAGCTGTGTACTCTTTGGTCGTGTTGTTGTCTTCCCATTCCACATCAATCAGCCGCTGCTCGTAATTTTCTTGGGCCTTGAGATTCATGCAGTCCTGCCGGTGAATGGCTACACCGCGTCCTTTGGTAATATAGCCGACAATATCATCACCTGGTACAGGATTACAGCACTTGGCAATCCGGATGAGGAGACCAGACGCCCCCTGAATAACCACACCGCCTTCGTGCTTGACCTTGAGGGTATCTTTTTTGTTTTCGACCTTGACCTCGCCGCCCTTGACCAATTCCTCCGCCTCTGCTCTGGCCTTGGCTCGTTCTTCCTCACGGCGCTCTTTTTCTGTCAGACGGTTGAAAATGCTAATGGCACCAATCTCACCGAAACCAATCGCCGCGAAAAGCGCCTCTTCAGTCTTATAGCTGGTCTTCTGCAGCACTTCTTCCATGTGCTTCTTATCCATGTACTTATTGGCTACATAGCCATGCTCCTGAAATTGAGCCTGTAAGAGCTCCCGCCCTTTGGAGATAGACAGCTCCTTGTCTTGATTTTTAAAGAACTGACGGATTTTATTTCTGGCCTTGCTGGTCTTGACAATATTGAGCCAGTCGCGGCTCGGCCCGAAGGAGTTAGCGTTGGTGATGATTTCCACCTGATCACCTGTTCTAAGCTTGGTTGTCAGAGGAACCATCCGACCATTGACCTTGGCTCCTGTGGCTTTCTCACCGACCTTAGTGTGGATCTCATAGGCAAAGTCAATCGGGCCCGAGTCCTTAGGCAGAGAACGCACCGCTCCGTCTGGTGTGAAGACGTAGATTTCCTCAGCCAGATAGCTTTCCTTGACCGAATCAACGAAGTCCTTGGCATCATTGGATTGATCTTGAAGCTCCATCAGCTCCTTGATCCAGTTCATCCCGATGGCTGATTCTCTGCTGTCTACCTGTCCCTTGACACCTTTCTTATAAGCCCAATGGGCCGCAACCCCATACTCAGCGACCTCATGCATTTCCTTGGTCCGAATCTGAAACTCAATCGGGCCTTTCGGTCCATAAACGGTCGTATGGATGGACTGGTAACCATTGGCCTTGCGGTTGGCAATATAATCCTTGAACCGCCCCGGCATCGGCCGCCAAAGCTCATGAATATAGCCCAACATGGCATAAACATCACTTTGAGTATCCAAGATACAGCGAATAGCAATCAGATCATAAATCTCATCAAAACGCTTCTTCTTGTCCTGCATCTTGCGATAGATCGAGTAGATATGCTTGGGCCGGCCATAAATCTTACCGTGCAGATTGCGCTCGCCAGCATAGGTCTCAATCTTCTGAACCACCTCTTCTACCAGTTCTTCACGCTCCCGACGCTTCTCCTTCATCATGTGGGAAATTTTGTAAAATTCCACTTCATTGAGATAACGGAAGGACAAATCCTCCAGCTCCCACTTGACACTGGAAATCCCTAGGCGATGAGCCAAGGGTGCGTAAATTTCCATTGTCTCTCGAGAAATCCGCTCTTGCTTATCCTTGCGCAGATGCTTGAGCGTCCGCATATTGTGGAGACGGTCTGCCAGTTTGACCAAAATAACCCGGATATCCTCCGACATGGCCATCAGCATCTTGCGATGGTTTTCCGCCAGCTGCTCCTCGTGGGATTTGTACTTGACCTTCCCCAGCTTGGTAACCCCATCCACAATCACGCGCACATCCGTCCCAAACTCTCTTTCCAAATCATCCAGCGTCGCACGCGTATCCTCAACCACATCATGGAGAAAGCCGCAGGCAACCGTTACCGCATCTAGCTTGAGCGTGGCCAAAATCCCCGCCACTTGAATAGGATGCACAATATAAGGCTCGCCTGACCTGCGAAACTGCCCACTATGACAGTCAATCGCATAGATCAAAGCTTTCTGTATAAAGGCCACATCCTCCGCAGCCAGATATTTTCTCGTAAGGGCCAACACCTGATCGCCCGTCAAATTCACTTCTTTTGGCATCTCGTCTCTCCAATTCCTGCCTACTATTTTATCACTTTTAGCCCGATATGAAAACCTAGAAGACAGTTCATATAAAAACCCGCCTTAAACGGGCGGGAGTTATCCGGTGCGAGGCTGGTAAAAACAAAGCCTTAATTATTATTCTGCAATTCCTGAATGCCACTTCTCTTTTGCTGGGCACTTTCTTTGACTTGTCACCGATTTTATAACTAGTATATTCTTGCCAAGCAATCTTATTCTTTTCTTCATCATTGTAAAACATCGAAATCACTCCTTAAGTA
>CAUSZI010000010.1:0-43485 GCA_963536045.1 uncultured Streptococcus sp. | reverse complement strand
TACCACTGGAAGGATAATAAGGAAGTCGATGATTTTTGGGGAGCAAAGAGTACCGTAGCTGGAAATGAAGCCTTTCAGATTAATGTTGTTTTAAAATCCACTCAAAACCTAACGGTTTGGGTCTTCAAACAAGGCGATAAGGTCTATATGATGTCCTTTGAAGGCGATGAAGATACTCTGTATGAGTTTATCCCCTATATCGAAGAAACTTGGAGCGTCAGCAAGGACGGTGGAAAAAGCATTTAGCGATAGCATTTGATGATAACTCTCTAAGTTCATAAAAAGCAAATCTGGGACTCGTTCTCAGATTTTTTTGTGAGGTGGAATATGTCATATTTTTGGGTTTTGATGACATTTAAGAGCGCTCATTTTATGATATAATAAAAGCAATTTGAATGCAGAAAGAAAAATATATGACTCAAGAAATCGACCTTGAAAAGTACCATCAGCTAGCCCTGCAGAAGCAGAAAGAGCATCGAAAATTTTTAGCCAGTCTCAAGAAAAAGCCACCAAAAAACCTAGATAAGATTGCCCAGCAAATCCATGATGAGGTCTTTGAGGAGATTGATTGTACAGCCTGCGCCAATTGCTGTAAGACTCTGGGGCCAGACTTTAAGGAAGCCGACATTGTCCGCATTGCCAAGTATTTCAAGATGAAGCTGCCGGCTTTTGAAGAGGAGTTTCTGCAGGTGGACGAAGACGGTGACAAGGTTTTCAAGGCCATGCCTTGTCCTTTTTTAGGTGGAGACAATCTCTGCTCAATCTACGATGTCCGTCCCAAGGCCTGCCGTGAGTTCCCTCACACAGACCGCAAGAAGATTCATCAGATTAATCATCTGACAATCAAAAATACCCTGACCTGTCCTGCGGCTTATCTCTTTGTGGAGAAGTTGCGGGATAGGTTGTAGAATCCCCCTCTAAATCTTGTACAAAAATTCTAGGGCGGAAGTATCTTATATCTGTTAGACTATAGTTAGAATTGAACACGGCCTAAAAGCTGTGTGAAAAAGATAAAATTTTCTCGGAGCAGGAGCACCTCCGTCAATTTTCCTATTTTCACTTTGCTTTTAACGGTCTTAGTATCTTTTATGAGGTGAAAAAGAATATGATGCATCAATTCAATCGAACCATGGAATATCTGGAAAGTAAGTTGGACGAAGAAATGGATTTGCAGAAATTTCAGCAGCTATCGGGCTATTCTTATGCTCTCTTTAGCAGGCTCTTTTCCATCCTAGCAGATATGACTTTAGCAGAATACTTGCGCAATCGCAGGCTGTCAGAAGCTGTGACAGACTTGCGGGAAAGCTCTGAGAAAGTCATTGATATAGCACTGAAATACGGCTATGAGTCTGCGGATGCCTTCAGCGCAGCCTTCAAGAAATTCCATGGTGCGACCCCCTCAGAAGTTCGAAATGGAAAACCTTATCGGATCTTTCCTAGACTTCAATTATCTTTAAAGATTACAGGAGGAAAGAACATGGATATCAAGATTCAAAAGAAACCTGCTTTTACCGTAGCAGGCGTCCTATTGGAAGCTATTGACAATAGCCAGTGCCCGTCTGCATGGGAGCAGCTCTATGCAAATCACAGCTTTGAAAGCCTAGAAAGTCTGGGCAGTGGCCAATCCTTTGGTGTCTGCTCGGATGTCAAAGAAGGCGAAATCATCAACTATATGGCTGCCTATGATGTGAAGAATAAAGCTAAAGCAGAAGAACTAGGTCTGTCAATCAAAGAAATCGCAGAAGCTGAATATGCCATCGTACCAGTCAAAGGGGCTATACCAGCCAGCATCCACCATGCTTGGAAATATGTTTTGGAAGTCTTTTTCCCAGAAACTGGTTATCGCCACTCAGGAGCACCAGACTTTGAAGTTTACACCGAGGGAGACATGTCCTCTCCAGACTATCAAATGGAACTCTGGATTCCAGTGGTGAAATAAAATGGTGATTGCAAGTCATTTTTTAGGTGTCGATTACAGAGGAGGAGATGCTATGCAGATATATTTTGGGGACGTTTCTCTTTGTTATACATATTCACTTGCGATGGCGTTGCATTCGTATGGTTATGATGTTCGCCCTGAGTTTTTGGAAGCCATTATGGTGATGGGAAATGGTGCTAGTGTTATAAAGGAAGATGAAAAACACCCCTTAGTCTTCTTTGATAATGGGATGCCAGATAGTTCTATCAGCCATTCTTTAAACATTCTGGGTTTTACATATGATGAATACTATATAAAGGATTCAAATGCGGTGAATCATATCTCTATCAGAGAGATCTTAAGTAAGTTCTTGCTCAGCGGACCAGTTGTTCTTGGCCCTTTAGATATGGGGTATCTGACTTATAACCCCAATCATATCCATTTGTATGGGGTGGACCATTTTGTTTCAGTTTATGATCTAGATGATGAGTTTATCTATTTCCATGATCCAGCAGGTTTTGCTTGTATGAAAATGACTTTCTCAGAATTTTCGAATGCCTGGGAAGCTAAAAATATCGACTATAAAAGAGGTTCTTTCTCCATGTGGGGAAACTTTAAAAAAATCAAATCTCCAACTTCCAAAGAGATTTATCAAAAAACATCTATACTGATGAAGCAACGATATGAGCACGGTGAGGAGAATGTGATAGCAAGATATGCTAAGTCGGTAGCGGACAATGGCTTGAATGAAGAACAAAAGCATCTTCATCAATACTTTAGTTTCAAATTAGCTTCTATCAGAAATCTATACATGAGCAACTTCTTAAAAGACCATGATACGGTCAGATCTGAACTAAAAGAAAATTTAGCAAAATTGTTCGGCCAAGCTCATCTATTTTGTATCAAGGAAGATTATCAGAAACTGTCAGAAGTCTTGTATGATATTGCAGCGCTAGATAATAAGTTTAGAGATTTGTGTATTCACTATAAAGAAGAGTAGAAGAAGTGAGAAAAACGAAGATGCTGTTTGGTAATGCAGCAGAATCAAAACAAGAGCCACCAAACTATCAAATGAAAGTCTGGATTCCAGTAGTGAAATAGATTAGAAACCAGCCGTTCGTTTTTGAACGGCTGGTTTTTGGTGGCTTGTGGTATAATGAAGCTACTACAGTTACAGAAAGGATTTCGATTTTGTCATACAAATTTCTACTTTTCGACCTTGACCATACGTTGCTGGATTTTGATACAGCAGAAGATATTGCCTTGACTCATTTTTTGGAGGAGCAGGGCGTAACGGAGATTCAGACCTACAAAGACTACTATATTCCCATGAACAAGGGACTTTGGCGGGATTTAGAGCAGGGGAAAATCACCAAGCCGGAGCTGGTCAATACTCGCTTTTCTCGACTTTTTGCCCATTTTGGCATTGAGAAGGATGGTGCTGAGTTAGCCTTCCTTTATCAGCAGCATATTGCTCAGCAAGGCCAAACCTACGCTGGTGCTAGCGAGCTTTTGGACAGTCTGACAGCAGCTGATTATGAAATTTACGGAGCGACTAATGGCATCACAGCTATTCAGACTGGCCGCATGGCCAATTCCGACATTTCACCCTATTTTAACCATATTTTTATCTCGGAAAAGATGGGAACTCAGAAGCCCGAAGCTTTATTTTATGAAAAAATAGCAGAGCAGATACCAGATTTTGACCTGTATCAGACTTTGATGATTGGAGATTCCTTGACAGCAGATATTGCTGGCGCTAATAATGCTGGACTGGACTCTATCTGGTACAATCCCAAGCAGCTAGAAAATGAAAGTCTTTTTCAACCGACCTATACTGCCTATTCTTATGATGAGATTATCAGACTATTGGTTCCATAAGGAGACTGCAAATGAAAAAAATCCTTGCTTTGTTTTCTCTTCTTGCCAGTTTGTTGCTACTGACAGCTTGTTATGCTAAGAAAGAAGAAGTCGACGAAAGCATACGAACGACGAAGGCTCTTTTTGAAAAGCTCCCTTTTCAGCCCGTCAAGGTTAGTTCTGATGGCAGTTATCATTATGAGGGTGGTGGGGCGACAATTGATTTGTATTTCACCGAGGAAGATATCCAAAAATATCCTATTCTAAAATACCACCCAAATCGAAAGGGCAGTAAAATCGAATTTTATGAGATATTTTACGGAGAGCGAACAGCGGATCAGCTACTGGATTGTTTGGTAGACCAAGAAATAACTAGCTTAATTGATGAGATTAAGGGCGAAATGGAAGATGACATGACAGCTGAATACCAGCAAAAATCAGGCTTCGACAGATCTCTCTTTCAAACTATAAACGTTTCGTCTTCTAAAAAGGTTGATGATTTAGACAGCCTAAATAAATATCTTATGCTATATAGTAAGTTTTTAGTCGAATCTAGGAACAATCCAGAAAATCATGATAAGCTAAAAGAGATTGTCCAAAAAATGGATAAAGCTGACCTATTAAAATGGTCTTTCGAATTTCATTCAGACCAAGTATTGGATGAGAAAAATATATCTGAAGATGAAGCAGAAAGTAGGTTCTATAATAGTCGTAGTGGAGGTACAGAGTATTATGCACCTGAGACCATTAATAAGTATATTGATTTAGGTATTTTTCCTAAAGACGCTTCAGTCAAATTGTATTTTAAAAAATATGAAAATGTTTCTGGACAGGTGATTTTAAAAAACCAAAAAGACTAATCTAAAAAATTTTTAACTCTGTCAAGAAAAAAACTTGACAGCTGTTTTTAATCTGCTATAATAGAACATGTGCTTAATAGCTTTGCTATTTCACCAAAAGAAAAAAATAAAGAAAAGAGACCTTAATAATGGCAGTAAAAATCCGTTTGACTCGTATGGGTTCTAAGAAAAAACCTTTCTACCGTATCAATGTTGCAGACTCACGTTCACCTCGTGACGGACGTTTCATCGAAACAGTTGGTACTTACAACCCACTTGTAGCTGAAAACCAAGTGACTTTGAAGGAAGACCGTATCCTTGAGTGGTTGGGTAATGGTGCACAACCTTCTGATACTGTACGCAACATCCTTTCAAAAGAAGGCGTATTGAAGAAATTCCACGATTCAAAATACTCTAAATAATAGAAGCGTAGGTTGACATATGGACACGATTGAAAATCTAATTATTGCGATAGTGAAACCTTTGATTTCACAGCCAGATGCCTTAACTATCAAGATTGAGGATACACCTGAATTTTTAGAATATCACCTGGATCTTGATCAGAGTGATGTTGGACGTGTAATCGGTCGTAAAGGTCGTACTATCTCCGCTATAAGGACGATTGTTTACTCTGTCCCAACCGAGTACAAAAAAGTTCGCATCGTCATTGATGAGAAATAAGAAGAACGGGACCAGTATGTCCCGTTTTTTTTCTATTTCTCTTAGCGAACTGAGTGCGCAGCTCTCAAGTGAGCTTAGGGAAATTGATGCCCAGCAAAGCGTGGGTACAAGCCCCTTAATGAAATAAGCTGTTAGGCGCAGTTGAATTTAGGGGAATTGATGCAGTTCGAGCGTATGTGAGAACTAGACACTTCATTTAAGAGAAGAACGAAATGCAGGGGCGAGTTAAGGGAAACTCGAAGCCGGAGGACATATGAAGCCAGAAGATTATGCTTGGAACGCTCATGAGCGCAAGTCTTATGAGAATAGCCAAGTGATTTTACCGAGCCCATACAAGCTGAAAATCCTGGATGATGGTGAGAAGAGATTGGAATTGGAGCTTGTTTTGGAGGAACTTCCTCAAGGGAAACTGGCTCGATGGGCTATGAAAATGGCGTCAAGCTTTATAGCTCTGATAGATGCGGAAGATGAGTCTGAAAAGCAGAAGATTTTGACTCAGGTAAGAGCAATTTTTCAGGCTCGACTTGATGGTAGGGCATCTGCCTATGAACTAAGGCAGGCTGGTTTGTTG
Source organism: uncultured Streptococcus sp. (assembly GCA_963536045.1). Lineage (GTDB taxonomy): Bacteria > Bacillota > Bacilli > Lactobacillales > Streptococcaceae > Streptococcus. The sequence goes on along the minus strand of CAUSZI010000010.1, from coordinate 37,616 downwards.
GCTAACAAACTGTCGCAGCAAGCCCAATCACAAATCGGTAAATATGCTGCGCGTGTTTTTGCCCAAGGAGTCGCAACAGGCCACATGCGGGGCCATGCTATTGTCGCAGCGGATTATGCCATCAAAGTCAGAAATTTGCAGAGTCCAGATGATATGCAGCGGGCTGTCAAGGAAAGAGAAAGACAGATAGAGCTGGCCTCTGCTTTTATTAGATCAGGAAAGGAAACTTTATGAAGCATTTATTTTCACGCTTGTCACCAGCGCAAAAGATTATCTTGTCTTTTCTTCTGGTGATATTCTGTGGCTCCTTGCTACTCAGTCTGCCTTGGGTGCAGACGGCTAGTTCCCAAGCGGGCTATATGGATCATCTTTTTACAGCTGTCTCGATGGTCTGTGTGACAGGGCTTTTTACTCGATCGGTTGTGGATACATACAATGTCTGGGGGCAGCTCCTTTGCATGTTACTGATTCAGATTGGTGGCTTGGGCATCCTGACCTTTATCGGTTTTTTCACCATGGAAAGTCGGAAAAAGCTCAGCCTCAAGGATCGCCGTATTCTGCGGGATAGTTTTAGTTATGGTCACAATCGTACCTTAGGTCAATTTGTCCGTTCGATTTTTATCACGACTTTTAGTATCGAAGGACTGGGTGCGCTCCTTCTCATGATTCGCTTCATTCCCAAGTTTGGTCTGAGAAAAGGGATTTTTAATTCTATCTTTTTAGCCGTTTCTGCATTTTGTAATGCGGGCTTTGATAATTTTGGCAATGATAGCCTACTAGGCTTGCAGACAGATGTTTTGGTCAATATCACCTTGGCTCTCCTCATCATTACTGGAGGACTGGGCTTTATGGTCTGGTTTGACTTGGCGACTAAATTGGGAGGAAAACAGAAGGGGCTGCACTTTCATACTAAGGTAGTCTTGCTGCTGACTGCTGGTCTCCTCGTTTTTGGGACGGTCACGAGTCTCTGGACGGAGTACAATAATCCTGGAACGATTGGCAATCTTTCCTTTGGCGATAAGCTACTGGTCAGCTTTTTTCAGACAGTCAGTATGAGGACAGCTGGCTTTGCTTCCATTGATTATACAGCTGCTCGTCCAGTAACCCTGTTTATCTATCTGCTCCAGATGTTTCTGGGAGGGGCTCCGGGTGGTACAGCGGGCGGTCTGAAAATTACGACCTTCCTAGTTCTTTTGCTTTTTGCTCGAAAGGAAATCCTGGGCTTGCCTCATACCAATATGGGACGGAGAACGCTGTCTCCTCAGCTAGTGCAGAAGGCTTTTGGTGTGACAGTGATTTTTCAGCTGACATTTCTGCTTGGTCTTTTGGCTCTTGGGCTAGTGACCGATAGCAGTCATCGTTTTATTTACCTGATATTTGAGACTGTGTCGGCATTGGCTACAGTTGGTGTCACGGCCAATATCACTACCAGCCTCAATACAGCTGGTATGATTGTGATTATGTTGCTAATGTTTATTGGACGGGTGGGGCCGCTGACTCTTATGGTCAGTCTCAACCATTATCAACCGAAGAAGGCTGCAACCTTGCATTACAGCAAGGCGGACATTATGATTGGATAGGAGAAAAGAAATGGCAAATCAAACAGTTGGAATCCTCGGCTTGGGGATTTTTGGACAGAGTATCATTGAGGCTTTGATTTCTCAAGATGTAGAAATCATTGCGATTGATAATCACGAAGAGACAATCAATCAGTATGAAGACATGATTGCCGTTGGTGTGATCGGGGACATTACTGATATGGAGCTTTTAGAGGCGGCAGACGTTGGGTCCTGTGATACGGTCATCGTAGCGACGGGAGAAAGTCTGGAATCCAGTGTTCTAGCGGTCATGCACTGTAAGGCGTTGGGCGTTAAAAATGTCATTGCCAAGGTCAAAGATGAAGTAACTCAGCAGGTGCTGGAAAAGGTGGGAGCTGATCTGGTTATTCTGCCTGAAGTGGAGGCTGGTATTTCATTGGCTAAGACTATTCTCTTGAACCATTCGATTGAGGTCTTCCAGCTGGATGACGATGTAGTAGTGGCTGAGTTTGAACTGCCTGCTAGCTGGGTCGGGAAAACGGTCCGTGAAGTAGATGCTCGCAGGCTTTATCATCTTAATATTATCGGATACCGTCTGACAAAAAATCAGCCTTTGGAAAGCAAGTTTACTCCAGACTTTGTTTGGCCAGAAGGCGTCAGCATTATGGCTGTGACTGATAACCAGCATTTGGATAATTTACGTGAAATAGTGAGTAGCAGCTAGGATAATTCCTCTTCGGTGGGGGCCAACCGATTCTATCTAGGCATTCGGCACCTTTCTATTATATGAAGAAAAATATATGAAGAAAAAATGGATACATAGGAGCTCTTTCAGGGCTCTTTTTTGAAACCAGTTGCAAAATTTATTATACTATCACTAGAAAAGGAGTGATTTTATGAGCTTAACCAGCCAGATCATTACAGCAGATTTTCCAGATTTGGATAAGGTAGAAGCCTTGAATAATGAAGGTTTCCCAGAAGAGGAAAGGATACCGCTCAGTGAATTTTTACGATATGAGGAACAGGAGGATGCTAATTTTTTCGCCTTTTATCATGAAAAGGAATTTGTTGGTTTTGCCTTTGCCATCTCCAACGCGCAAGCCTTTTATGTTAGTTTCTTTGCTATTATGCCCCACTTACGCAGCCATGGCTATGGCGGTGAAATCATCGAAAAGCTGGTCAATTTCTATCAGCGAACCATGCTTTTAGAAATCGAGCGCCTAGATGAGCCGTGTGATAATCTTGAACAGCGTCAGGCTCGCTGGGAATTTTATAAAAGCAAGGGTTTCCGCTCGTCGAATGCATTTCTGGAATATGAGGATCTTAGCTTTGAAATTCTTTATCGAGGGGATTCTTTTGACGAAGAATCTTTTTCGATACAAAGTCCCTGCCAGCCTTCCTCGCACTCATCCCAGTAGAAAAAGCGTTCCAGATTTTTAGGTCTGCCAAATAGTTTAGCTATGATTTTGGCTATTACAGGAATACCTGTATTTTCCAGGAGCTCAATATAGGGGCCTTGACTAAAGTATATTAAGGCATTGTTGGGTTTTTTCCTTCTGCCGTATTCGACGACAAAACCCTTTTCTTCCCATTCCTTGACCGCTTGCCGTAAGCCTTTTACCTTGTAAATCAGATGGCCGCTTCTCATCCCAGCAGTTCCTCCTTCTTATATTTTTCCTTTACCTTAGCATAGATTTTTAGGAAAAATAAGCCTTGAGATTAGCCTTCATTCACAGTGTAAGCAACTGCCTCTTCTAACACGGATCTTGGTTGAATATGAAAAATTTTTGGTATATAATTTTTGGTATTGGGGTGCCCTTATTCTGCTAGCAAAATAGCTAGCTCTCAGATACTAGTGTGCGCCTGGATAATATTTGTAAGAATTGATTGGAAACATTATGAAAGAAAAAATAATCAAAACGAAAGTAGGACAGCTATTTGTGTCCTATCAACCTGCGGAAAAGATTGCTGTATTTTTAAGCGGTGCAGGGAGTCTGCCGACCTATGAAAATTTTTTGCCAGTTATTCGGAAGTTACCTGAAAATTGGGGCTATTTAACAATAGATTACCCTAATGCTGGCCAAAGCCCACTGGAAAATCAAGAAAGTTTTGTTTTGGACGATTTGGTCCAATCTATTATAGAGGTTTTATCGCATTTTAAAGTCATTCAGTATGCTGTTTGCGCGCACAGTATTAGTGGTCTTGTAGCAGTTAAAGTTGCTGAGTCAGAGCCGTTTTGTCAGGGACTAATCTTGATTGAGCCGACCACTTATTCTGTTCTATATGGAGAATTAGCTCAGAATCCTTATCCCGAATTTTTATCCTTACAGGAGAAAGTTCAGATGCTCGGTGGAGGATATGAATATCTGAAAAAAATAGGACAAGAGAGTTTTTCAGTAACTGATTTTAAAATCTTATGGGCTAAGGTAGAAAAGAGTTCAGATAGATTAAAATCTGTACAAGAAGGATTTCAACATTACTGCAGTATCGCAGAAAGCGATTTTCAGAACTTAGATATCTCTTTTCAATTCCCAATTTTTATCCTGAGTCAGGCCTATCGAGAACAAGAATATAAAGATTCCGAATTTGCTTCACAAAAAATTCAGATTATTTTAGGAGGCAACCATCATTATTTACATTGGAGTCAGTCAGAAAAGATAGCTGAGCTTCTTTTAGAAATGTGATTGTGAAGCCAGCATTTAAAAGCAGCATGATGGTGTGTAGAGAAAGTTCAAAGTAATATAAAACATTCCTTGTTAATGAGAGATATTATCCTGTATTTTTTTGTAATAGTTTTGCAATGACATTATAATAAAAATGCTACAGACAAAGGCTAGTATGTATAATAAAGGAGAAAAAATGACTAAAATTAAAAGTAATATATCAGATGCTCAGAACTATGCAACAAAAATCAAACAAGGGAGTTCCAATTTATCAGGAATCGGACAGGCCCAACAGGATGATAAAACGACCGTTTCGGGGAATTCAAATGCTCATGAGACTATGAAGGCATCCCAAGATACTAGACAAAGCATTTCCAAAGCACTCTCTGAAATGGTGACGAATATCCATAGTGTTGCTGGAGAATTTGAAGCAGTGGATCAGCAGATAGCTGAGTCTGTAAATGGCTAGATAAAATACACTGACTATTCTAGAAATTAAGGAGGACAGACTGCTCATGGAAGAAGAAAATAAAGAGAAGGCAATTAAGTTTGTATATGATCCTGATATGACTCTGGCAGAACGATTGCAAGCGCAACGAGAACAGGTGCAGAATCTGCGAGAGCAGGAAGAGTTGAAGCGAGTGCTGGCTAACCAAGATAAGGTCATGTATAAGATAAGTCGGCACTGCCAGGAAGATCAAAAAGTCAAGGAAAAGAACAAATCTCCAGAGGAGCAGATTGAAGACCTTCGTTACAAAGAATCAGAATTACTGGAAAAGGAATATCAGATAGACGGTGATTTTAAAAAAATAACAGAATACTACGAATCTGTGGAGTCTGACGCACATCAAATGCATGCTTTATTAGATGAACTAGCCTATCGCTACAGTCCTCATAATGGCTTTGAGCATATGCGTGATGAATTTTTGCAGAACTGGCAGAATTTTCGAGCAAACTTTGAAGAAGATAGCGAAGCATTGAAAAAGCAAAAAAGAAAGGTCTCTGAAGATTATGATAAGACCTACCATGAGCGTATTCGGATAGTAAACAGTTTAGAAGATAAGAGGAACTACCAATGAGTATAGACATGTATTTGGGAGATTCACAGTCTCAAGCGAACAGTACCCAGACAATGACACAAGAGGAAATTAAAGCTTATGAAGAACTAGAAAAAAGTTTGACAGATTTTGAAGGCAGTGTAGAATCGCTAAAGGGAAAAGCCTATGATTCTGCACGAAGTTATTCTGAACGAGTTCTCCGTCCTTTGGCGCATGGCGGGAAGTTACTGTCGGAAGCAGTGGGAAAGACAGTAAAACAGTTTCCAGAATCATATATTGCGCAGGTTGCTAATGAAAGCTTAAAGGAGTCTGATTTAGAAGCTGATATTCAGAAACTAGATGCCTCAATAACAACCACTAAAGTTTCCATGCTTTCAAGCGCATTGGTAGCACCAACACTAGTGGCACCCCATCAGAAGATGCTCAATAATTTGATTGAGGCGAGACGAGTACTTCAAGAAAAATTACAGAAACTAAGAGATTTCAATCTTTCATCGCCCGAAATTTTCTCAGAGATTGAAATTTTGAAAAAACTGGTTAATACTGGTCTGGGACAGCTGAGCAATGGTTGGGATGCTAAAAAGGGAGTCTATGTTCTGCCAACGAATTTAGAGTGGGCGACTCAATTGATAAATTACACACCATCAGATTTTGCGGACTTACAGCCTGAGGAGAAAAAATATGTAAAAAACCTCATGGAGCAGTATGGTTTCGATCAAGAAACAGCTCGCAAAATACTCAAACTAAAAAAGGGGATAGATTCAAAATACCGTGATGAGTCACCGGAATATAGAGACTATCTGCTTAATAGAGCTTTAGGAGCTCCAAACTATGATGGTTTTTCATGGGATAATACTGCAGGTGACCTTGAGGGAGATTCCCCTCAGGAGTTCTATAGAAAAATGGGGTTGACAGATTCTGAAGCTAAAAGTTTGTATTATGAAATCAAAAAACAAAATGATTTTTCTGCCTTAGATTCTGGTGAGGTGGTAGATCCTACAGCAGATAAAGCGCGTTATGCTGAACGTTTAAAGCTATACAAGGAGAATCACGATACTTCAGGCATGTCTGATTCTGAAATAGAAGCTGTCTTCCTAAAAGACTGGAAGGAACAAAATAAACGCTACGCTAATAAAACCGACTTTGCTCATCAGTCCATTACAACATCTACACATATGTATTCTGGTTGGGGCGCAGCAAGGATACAGTTTTGGGATAAAAAAGACCTTGAGGAAGTAGCAGGTTGGCGTGGAGATGTGACAAAAGATGCTGAAGCAAATCCATCAATGGGGAATGCTGATTATAAAGCTGACTTAGATGCTGTCAATATTACAAATATAATGAAAGAAAAGAAAGTTTCTTATATTACAGCATCTAATTATTATTACAATCAACTAGAAGAAAAAGCAGATCCGAATACAGACAAGATGACTCGCTCAGAGATCTTCCTTAAATCTACTGATATCAATCACGTAAAAGAAGAAATTTATGATATGGTTCCGCCAAAAACTCAACTGTCTCCTGATGGTAGAAGAGGGACATATGTTAATCAAACTGAAGAAGAAAAACTTGCCTATATTAAAGAACATTATCCTGATTCTTATAATTTCCTTAGAAGTTTGGAGGAACGAGATAATCAATTGGGAAATTATGTGGAAAGGGAATGATTATTATGAAAAAGGTTCTAATTTTTATATTAGCGCTTGCCTTGCTTTTGATAATTGGTTTTCTAACCTTCTACAATCAACAGGGCAGTCAGTCTAGCAGTATTTTTGATGAAATTTACAAGGATGAAATCCAATATGCAGGTGCTGGAGATAAGAGTCAGATCAAGCTCTTGAAAATAAAAGGAGCTGACCTTGTTACGGAAAAGGACAGTTCGGATTTTCAGGCAGGCACAGTGATGGTGGTATTCCAATCAAAGGATTTCCCAGAAAACAGCAATCTTAATATCATAGCAAATAAAAATCAGATGCTTATTTTTGATTATGAGGAGAAATGGGATGAGAATGTTCAGTTATCCTTGACGGCTAGTTATGACATAAAGACGAAGTCTCTCACACAGGAAGCTAAACTGCTAGACTATGACAGCAAAGATGTTGTCATTCCTAGAGATAAGTTTGAAAGTTATGGCTTGACTCAAGCTAAGATTGAAGAAAAGTTTTCTTTGTTTGAGAAAGTTTTCCTCAAAGAATGGGAAGTTGTTTCAAGCGGCCGCTTTTCTCCCAGTAATAAGGGCAATGTGAAGGTTGTAAAAAAATGGAAGTAAGAGAGCCATAGCTGTGATAATATGAATTACCTTTCTAACAAAGAGGTAGTGGAAGAAATTCTTCAATAGCCAAAACGCATAAAATTAATGCTTCTGTGAACATTGATTTTATGCGTTTTTTATGTAAATTATTATCATATTTGACTTTGAAATTGCTACTCTTTGAAATAAGTAAACCTTTCGTCGAGCTTGCCGTTTATTTTTTAATGACTTCGTTTGGTTTAGCTAGTAATTTTGATACTAAGATGAGTCTACCCAAGAATCTCAGCAATAGCATCTCGAATCTCCTGAACGGTTGCGGATTTGCTATGGTCACTGGTATCAAACTCGATGTATTGGCCATCAGCGTCAACAGTTCCCCCAACAGGCCCTTCGGATCCATCGACTGATGTTCCAATGGCAGGGGGGATGCTTGTGTCTGCATAGTCTATATCAATAACGATGATGCGCGTATTGGCCTCTAAATCGTCTATCATTGGAAGAGACGATGTGGAGGTCATATTCTGATTAGCATAGTATTCTAGGAAAGCCTTGATGGTTGGGTTATCAATTTGAGCAATTTTTTCGTCAATGGCTGAGAGATTTCTAGTTTCTCTCGTTTCGCTTTCCATTGCTTGGCCTTTTTTGATCTGTGTTAAAGCAGTCAGACTGGCGGCTGTAGTAGCTAGAAGAGCAGTAGAGAGCAGGAGTTTGCTTAACTTTTTTCCCATAGGTATCACCAACTTCTTTCTGGTTTTGCGTAAATACACTTGGGTATTTATAGTGTTGAGGTTCTATATGTATAATTATACGTTAAACAGCAACTTTAATCAAATAAATATAGGCAAGAGAATTCCCCCTTATCTCCCTTGTACATTCCCCTATATCATGATAAAATACTAGGCAGAGTATAATATGTTGGAGTCGAGATGAATTATTTTAATGTTGGAAAAATCGTCAATACGCAAGGTTTGCAAGGTGAGATGCGGGTTTTGTCAGTGACGGATTTTGCTGAAGAGCGTTTTAAAAAAGGCAATACCCTTGCCCTGTTTGACAAGAAAGATCAGTTTGTCATGGATGTGGAGATTGCCAGCCATCGTAAGGTCAAGAACTTTGATATTATCAAGTTTAAAGGGATGTACCACATCAATGACATTGAGAAATTCCGTGATTTCACTCTGAAGGTCCGAGAGGAAGATTTGACGGACTTGGAAGACGGGGAATTTTACTACCATGAAATCATCGGCCTTGAAGTCTATGAAAATGACGTTCTTCTTGGTACGATTAAGGAAATTCTGCAGCCAGGAGCCAATGATGTCTGGGTAGTCAAGCGCAAAGGCAAGCGCGACTTGCTGCTGCCTTATATTCCGCCAGTGGTGATGGGGATTGACATTGAGCAAGGTCGGGTTGATGTAGAGATACCGGAAGGATTGGACGATGAAAATTGATATTTTGACTCTCTTTCCGGAGATGTTTGCGCCCTTGGAACACTCTATCGTCGGTAAAGCTCGGGAAAAAGGCCTCTTAGAAATCAACTACCACAATTTCCGAGAAAAGGCTGAAAAATCTCGGCATGTAGACGACGAGCCATACGGCGGAGGCCAGGGTATGCTGCTACGGGCCCAACCTATTTTTGATGCCTATGATGCCATTGAAAAAAAGCAACCGCGTGTGATTTTGCTGGATCCTGCTGGTCGGACTTTTGACCAAGCCTATGCTGAGGAACTGTCTAAGGAAGAGGAACTCATTTTCATTTGTGGCCATTATGAAGGCTATGATGAGCGGATCAAGACTTTAGTGACAGACGAAATCTCGCTTGGGGACTATGTTCTTACTGGGGGAGAATTGGCAGCTATGACTATGATTGATGCTACAGTTCGCTTGATTCCAGAGGTTATTGGAAAGGAAGCCAGTCATACAGATGACAGTTTTTCGTCTGGACTCTTGGAATATCCTCAGTACACTCGGCCTTATGACTATCGGGGTATGGTTGTTCCTGAAGTCCTTATGAGCGGTCATCATGAAAACATCCGCAAGTGGCGTCTCTATGAAAGTCTTAAAAAGACCTATCTAAGACGTCCTGACTTGCTGGAACGCTATCAAATGACGGCCGAAGAAGAAGCTATGCTAGAGGAAATAAAAAAATTATAAATAGAAGAAGCTTCGATGATTGCCTCACGAAGCTTTTTCAATATGATGGCTATTTATGGATAAAAGTACTAAAATCTTCCACAGAGTAACGTATTTTGGGGAAACCTTCAGATAGTTTTTTTCCAATAGGCAAAAGAAGAATTGGATCTAATTCGGGATCAATTTCAAATGTAGTCATGATGGCTTCAAAATCAACACCTCGCATGGGGACAGAGTCATAACCATACGCTTGGGCAACATACATTAAATTCATGGCAAATAGACCTAAATCAAAGCGTAGTCCTTCTTTATCCTTATCCTCGGGATGTAAAGAAAAATAAGCTTCAATCCTTTTTTTACGACCTTCACCCTCAGAAGAGTCCATTATACCATTTTGGATATAGAATGTTAGTAGTTTGTCAATGTCATAGGCCTTTTTATCACCAAGCAGTAGAAAGACAGCAGAAGCATCTGCTACTTGCTGTTGTTGATAGGAAAAGTTTTTTAATTGTTCTTGGATTTCTTTGTTCTTAAAAACTACAACTTTCCAAGGTTGAAAATTATTGCTCGAAGGCGCCTTACTAGCGCTTTCCAATATTTGGTAAATGGTGTCATCTGAAATAGTGTCATTTGGATCAAATGATCGAATGGATTGTCGTTTATTGAGGAAATCGAGATTCGTTTTCATCAAATTTTCTCCTTTACAAAATAATAACTATTTCATTATAATATGGATAAAGTGAAAAAAACAGTAGGCACATTTTTGTGACTGAGGAGAGAAAGATGAATAGCCATCAACATTGGGAATGTGGTATTACGAGAGTAATGGATTCAGTTAGTGGAAAATGGAAGTTGAATATTTTATGGGTAATTTATTCAAATAAACAGATCCGCTTTAATCATTTATTGAGAAGGGTAAAAGGAGTTACGAGAACTAGTCTAACTCGCTCTCTGAATCAATTAATTGCTGATGAACTAGTACTGCGCAAGGATTTTCATTCTATGCCACTTAGGGTGGAATATTCCCTGACTGACAAGGGGAAAAAGCTATTTCCTTTGTTACTGGAATTAAATCAGTGGGGGAAAGAAAATCTTTAAGTCCTTATGAGCGGCCATCATGAAAATATCCGCAAGTGGCGTCTCTATGAAAGTCTGAAAAAGACCTATCTAAGACGTCCAGACTTGCTGGAACACTATCAAATGACGGCCGAAGAAGAAGCAATGTTAGAAGAAATTCGACAAGCTCAATCGGACTGACAAGCAAAGTTAACTCTTAGAAAGGATCTAGGAGTTTTTGCTTTATTCGATACAGAAATGCTCATTTTTGTTGGAAAAACCATCTTATTTTTCTAATACAACATTTTTGTAACTAAATTGTAATAAAAAAACTATTAAAAGGATACGTTTGCTACTAGTTAATACTAGCGTTTTGTGATAGTATATTACTATGCGGGCTGCTATACCCCGGTTAATTATAGTATGTGAGATTATAAAAAGGAGATTGATTATGGAAAAGAAAATAGGCAAGTCTGTTGTAGCGACTGGTATTGCGGCTACAACTATTATTTCTGGTGGACTGACCCATCAAGTGCACGCGGATGAGTTGGTTGAATCAACTGTAACAGCTCCACAAGCGACTGAAGTAACTGGAAAACCAGTGACAGCAGCAGATGTAGCTGTTGCCCAAGAAAATGCTGAAGCTGCCAAAGCAAAACTCGATGAGCAAAGATCGATAGTAGATACTGCTAAAACAGAAGCTGAAGATGCAAAAACTAGCGTGAAAGTTGCTGAAGTCGCTGTTGAGACTGCTAAAGAAATACAGGCAGAAGCAACAGAAGAAAATGTTGCTAAGGCGGAGACAGAAGCAAAAACAGCAGAGCAAGAGGTTAGCGCAAAAGACACTGCTGTTCGAGAAGCAGCGGCTAAAGCTGCTAAGGCAGAACAGGCTGTTAAAGACCAAGCAAATACTATTAAGGCGAGTCAATCTCTGGTAGATGTTGCAGAGACTGAATTGAAACAAGCTAAAACACCACTTAACTCAGAAGAGCAAGCTGTAGCAACTGCTAAGAGTCAGCAAAGTCAAGCACAGACTGCCTTAGATAATGCAAAGGCTGAACTGACAAAGGCAGAACAAGCAGCGTCTTCTGCTCCACAAGTGCAGGCTGAAATCCAGAATAAAATCAATCAGGCAAAGGAATCTTTGGGTCAAACCAATCAAGCTATTAACTCTCTTGAAGGACAGATTCCGGCTGCTGAGAAAGCAGCAGCAACAGCTCCTGTTGACCTTCGCAATACGACTTATTCTCAATTTTTAGAAAACGTTCGTAACAATGCGGCCAATCAGGAAATTCGTGATGCTGCTAACAATGCTCTTGCAGTTTACCAACGCGGACAAAATGAATTTGGTATCTCAGTTAATTCTGACTCAACCAGTCCAGCTAGTCTAGAAAATAACCTGCAAGCTTTAGAGTTGGTTAAAGCGATTAATGCTTACCGTCGTAATGCCGGCTTACAAGAGTTGTTGGTTGATCCGTATGCGAATGTGGCTAGCCAGATTCAGACTATCTACTTTGAGCGCAATAACTGGCACATGGGCAAGCTGATTGGTAACGAAAATGTAGCGATTAGCTTTGACCCACAAGGAGCTGTCAATTTCTGGCACAAAGAAAAAGAAAAGTATCAAGAGATTGCAGCGCAATATGGACTGCCTACTGATGAAACTCAGCTTGATGCTAATGCTATCTATATGAGAGTTGGAGCAGCTGTATTTGCTAAGATTGGTCACTATGTTCAGATGATGGACAATAAAGCTAATGCTATCTCGGCTGCTTATGATAAGCATCCAAACCAATGGGGCACTCCTCATGGTACATCCGAAGTTGGTTTCCATCATATTAGTAACTTTGACCAACGTGTTAATAATGGTACTCTGCTGACTGTTGCGGCTATGGAGCAGTTGTTGCGTGCTGCTGGTGGTCGTTCTGCAGGTTCTAACGCAAATGTTACAGCGCTTAAGAATCAGTTAGCTGAACTCAAGGCTCAGAAAGTTGGTCAGGAATCAGCTATCAATATCCTCAATGCTCAATTAGCTGATGCTCAAAAGGCAGCAGCAGCTCAAATTTCAGCAGTTGAAGCAGCTCGTCAGAAGGTAGCAACTGCTGAAAATAATCTAGCTTTGACCAAGCAAAATGTTGCGCTTAAGCAGGAAGCTCTCGATAGAGCGACTGCTAAGATTGCAGCAAACCTAGCACCTTATCAGACTAACTTGAGCAATGCTCAGGCAGTTCTAGCAGCAGCTAAGGATAAGTTGGCAGAACTTCAGTCAGCTCAAGAAGCTGCGAAAGCTAATTTGACAACTGCTCAAGAGGATTTCTTGGCTGCTCAAAAGACATTAGCAGCAGCTAAAAAGAAAGTTATTGATCTAAAAAATGCTCCTCAATTACTAGCAGAAGCTGAGCGGGAGTTGGCAGAAGCGCAGCTTGATTTTGAAGCTAAACAAGCAATCTTAAATCAAGAAACTGCAACTTTAGCTGTTCTTGAAGAGGCTTACAACAGTCTTCAAGCCAATTATGAAACTCTCTTGAATATCTTGAACCAAGCATCTCTCCTTTATGTAAATGCTCTGAATAGCAACTACCGCTCAGGTGAGGATAAGAAGCTTTTAACTGCTGTTAAGGGTGGAGCAGCTGGTCCAGGTACAGAGGATGAATCTAAGAAAGATTCAGATGCTAAGACTGCAGAAGTTCATGCGAACACTCGTGAAGTCAAAGGAGCCACTACGGGTGCCGTTCAAGCGGCAGGTGGTGGTGCGTTTACTGATTTTGTTGTAAATCCTGCAGCTCAACTTGCTAGCGTGGCTACGACAGCTGATAAGGCTCCAACAGTTCCTGCTATTCTGCCAAATACTGGCTCAGAAGCAGAACGCCTTGCAATTTTTGGTATGGCACTTGGTGCAGCTGCCTTTTTGGGAACGAACAAGCGCCGTCGCAGAGACGAAGATTATAATTAATGAAATAAAAAATGAGATTGGAATAATTTCCAGACTCATTTTTTTTGTGTCTACAGCAATTAAACAATCTAACATAAAAAGAAAGATAAAAACTTCCGATTTAAATTGTCGGAAGTTTTTGATATACATAATAGATTCTATTTGACTGCTCCGCCTGTTACACCTTCTACATAGTATTTCTGCATGAAGATGAAGAGAAGAGTGATTGGGATAGCGATGATAATCGCTCCAGATGTGAAAGGTAAGAACCATTTATTGATGGCGTCCTTATTAAGCATTTGGAAAAGTCCCAAAGCCACTGTGTATTTTTCCTTGACATCGCCTAGAATGACAGAGGCGAAGATGAAGTCGACCCAAGGTCCCATGAAAGCCATAAGCGCTGTATAAACGATAATCGGTTTTGAAAGCGGCAATGTAATAGTCCGGAAGATTTGGAAGCGGGTCGCTCCGTCGATCATAGCGGATTCGTCCAAAGAATATGGGATAGTATCAAAGAAACCTTTAGCAATATAGAAGCCTAGAGCTGCTCCAGCTGAATAAACCAGAATCAGTGATGTCAGGGTTTGTGTCAAATTGAGTGCTTTCAAGATGTAGTAAACCGCAATCATAGACATGAAGCCTGGGAACATATTAAGAACCAGAGCCAGCTTGAGGAAACGATTTTTATGCTTGAATTTGATACGGCTGAGTGAGTAAGCCATACCCACAGTAATCAAAGTAGACAGGATACAGGTTGCTGTCGCAACAATCAGGGTATTCATAAACCACTGAAGAAAAGGATAAGTGTTGTTATTAAACAGTCTGATATAGTTGTCAAGAGTATAAGTCTTAGGGAAGAAGTAAGGGACTGCATTAGAACCTTCACCACGGAAGCTGGTCAGAAAAATCCAGATAATCGGCGTTAGCCAGATGAGTGCTAAAACAGCCAGCAAGACATAAATCCCTAATAAACTGAGTTTTTTTCTATTTTTCATTATTTAGCAGTTCCTTCCTTGAATGATGCGGATCTAGTATAGGCTAAGAGACTGAAGGCTGCAGAGATTGCAAAGATCAGGATACCGATAACAGATGCCAGATTGTAGTCCTTGGCAGAAACGGTCAGTTTATAGAGCCAGGTAACCAAAAGGTCAGTTGAGCCTGCCTGATAGTAGGAAGAGTTAGTAGGTCCACCGCCTGTCAGGAAGTAGATCACGTTGAAGTTGTTGATGTTCCCGATAAACTGTTGGATAAGTGATGGCGCCATAATCAAGAGAATTTGAGGGAAAGTAATGCTCTTGAAGATTTGAAGCTTGCTAGCTCCATCAATCTCAGCAGCTTCGATTTGCTCGCTAGGTAGGTTCATGATAATCCCAGTCGCTACCAGCATGGTAAATGGAATACCAATCCACATATTGACAAGGATGATGGAGAACTTAGCCCAAACAGGGTCACTCAAGAATGGAATTGGATGCTGAATGAGATGCAGGCTTTGCAATAATCCGTTCAAAGGTCCATTGTCATTCAGGAAGTTGCGCATCAAGAGCAGGGATACGAATTGCGGCACAGCAATAGTGATAACGAAGAGCGTGCGCCAAACTTTCTTGTACTTGAGGCCTTTGGTATTGAGCAAGAGAGCTAAAACGATACCGAAGAAGAAAGTAGTAGCTGTTGCAGCAACCGCCCAAATCAAGGTCCAGCCTAAAAGTGGGAAGAAGGTGCTAGCCATACGACCTGAGAAAACATCACCAAAACTAGAGAAGCCAACCCAGTCAAAGAGTGATTTAGGAGCTGGATGTTTATGGTCAAAGTTAGTAAAGGCCAAACAGATCATATAGATCAGAGGCAAGATGGTAAAGAGCAGTACTCCGATAAGAGGAATACTCATTAGGCCCATGTGAAAGCGGCCGTCAGCAAGCGTCTTAAAGTCCTCAACGAAGTTGGGAATCTTCTGGCCTGACTGCTTGAGAGCCATTAAATGACGAGCACTTTTCAGATTACACCAGTAGATGTAGGCGAAGACTGCACAGAAGATGAGAGAAGCAAGTCCAAAAATCAGCATCAGCATAGAGTTGTCACCTGCTACTTGAACAGTGATTTCCAAGCCGTTAACTTTTTTGATAGCCTCTCCCTGCTCTTGAGTTCCCAATGTAATCATGCCGCCAATAGCTGGTATGATTTGGACTGCAAAAGCAATCAGGAAAGCAATTTCTGAGAAGAGGAAGAGCAGCCCCTTGATAAATTGTTTGTTTACAAGGTTGCTCAGTCCCATTACCAGAAAAGAGAGTTTGACATCCCAGGTTCCCTCTTTAAAGACCTGAACCATGGATGAATTGTCATAGGATGACTGAGTCATAGTATTCTCCTTATATTTACAAAGAAAGAAGTGAGGAGGCTGCCCTCCTCACTTCAATGCTTATTTTTATTCGTTTGAGTATTATTTAGCTGCTGCTAAATCTTTATCAAACTGTTGTAATTTTGCGAGGTATTGATCTTCACCAAATTTACCGTTGTAAGCATCGCTGAGGATTGCAGCACTTTCAGTCCAGAAGACAGACATTTGGCTAAGTTTAGGCATAACTGTTGTGTAGGTATCAGAAGATCCCATTGTGATAACAGCTTGTGCCAAGGCATCTTTCTTCACATCTTCAGACTCTTGTACTTCTTTGTTAGCTGGGATGATGTGGCGTCCTTCAAACTTGAATTGGTTTTCTTGGCTTTCTTTGCTAGTAAGTGCTTGAGCCAGTTTGTAGCTTGCTGCGATACGTTCTCCGTCACCGTTTGAAGGTGTTTGGTTAACTGCGTAAAGTTTTACACCAAGGAAGGCTTTTTGTTGAACGTCTTGTCCACCAATGTTAACTGTTGGGTAAACAGAGATACCAAGGTTGTCTTTGCCGACAGCTTTTTCAGCAGCTGCGTAGTCCCATGGGCCTGATTGGAAAGCGTCAACTGAGCCATCTTCAAATTTAGCAAGAAGGTTTGATGCATCTACGTTTACAAAACCGCTGTTATTCTTTTGAGCTGCGATGAACTTCAGAACGTTCACACCAGCTTCATTACCCCAGTTTGTTCCGTCTACTTGCTCACCATCTTTACCAAAGAGAGTGTCGCCAACAGAAAGGAAGAGTGGAGCAGTTACGTAAGCGTTAACTTCTTTCAAGTTTCCACCAAATTTAGCTTTAGATGTAATTGTTTCGTATGATTTAACATCGTCAGCAGAAAGTTTTGATTTGTTATAGTAGGTTACTTGTGATTCAATACCGAATGGGAAAGCATAAGTTTTACCTTTATACTGAGCACCAATCGCTGCTTGTTCAGTATCGTTCTTCTTGATTTCTTCTGCCATATTAGAAGGAACTTCTTGGATAGCTCCAGCTTCAACTAATTTACCAAGTTGGTCGTGTGGCAGAGAGAAAACATCGGCAGCAGTACTAGCATCTTTTGTCAGGTTTTCCTGAGCGTTTGGATCTTCCATTTCGACTACGTCAACCTTGTAGCCTGATTCTTTCTCGAACTTGCTAACTGTATCAGAGTAAGAATCTTTAGAACCAGTTGGTACCCAAAGTTTCAAAGTCTTGCTATCGGCTTTAGAAGAAGAGCTCTCCTTGCTGCTATTCGAGCTACAAGCTGCTAACAGCGTTCCTGCAGCCAGCAAGCTGACACTGCCCAATACTACTTTTTTCCATGTTTTCATTCCTATTTCCTCCCGGAATTTTTATTTACAATCCTATTATGCAACCGTTTGCAATTTTTGTCAAGTCTTTTTTTGAAATTTTTTTAAAAATATATTAATTTTTCTAAAATTTTTCTATTTTATTTCTGTTTATTTTATCAAAGCCTATTAAAATGGCTGTGCAATCGCTTGCTTGATTTTTACTTAGAAAACGCTTTATTATGAAGAAAATTTTGTCTCATTCGCAATATATTTTTGGTACTTGAAAGAAGATTTAAAAACAGGTTATAGTTCATCATTACCTATGAAAGGAATCAAACTTATGATTTTCTAATAATCTAGTGTCTACCTGTTGAATGCTTCCCTTTTCTGCTATAATAGACCTATGAACAAGCTAATCCAATCAAAGCTGGAACTGTTGCCGACCAGTCCCGGCTGTTACATTCACAAAGACAAAAACGGTAGCATTATCTATGTCGGAAAAGCCAAGAATCTTCGCAATCGGGTTCGTTCTTATTTCCGCGGTAGCCATGATACCAAGACGGAGGCTCTGGTTTCTGAGATTGAGGATTTTGAGTTTATTGTCACCGAGTCCAATATTGAAGCTCTGCTTCTGGAAATCAATCTAATCAAGGAAAACCAGCCCAAGTACAATATCATGCTCAAGGACGATAAGTCCTATCCTTTTATCAAGATTACCAACGAAACCTATCCACGCCTGATTATCACGCGCCAAGTCAAAAAAGACGGCGGACTTTATTTTGGTCCTTATCCGGATGTCGGTGCGGCCAATGAAATCAAACGTCTCTTAGATCGGCTCTTTCCTTTTCGTAAGTGTACCAATCCGCCTGAGAAGGTTTGTTTTTACTACCATCTGGGGCAGTGCAAGGCCCACACTATTTGTCAGGTAGACAGCCAGTATTTCAAGGAGCTAGCTCAGGAGGTGGCAGCCTTTCTCAAGGGTCAGGATGACCAGATTATTGAGGATTTACGGGGGAAAATGGCTGGCGCAGCGCAAGCTATGGAGTTTGAAAAGGCAGCTGAGTACCGCGACCTGATTCAGTCCATTGGCACCCTGCGAACCAAGCAGCGGGTTATGGCTAAGGATTTGCAGAATCGCGATGTCTTTGGCTACTATGTGGATAAGGGCTGGATGTGCGTACAGGTCTTCTTTGTCCGCCAGGGCAAGCTAATTGAGCGTGACGTCAATCTTTTTCCCTATTACAATGATCCGGACGAAGATTTTCTGACCTATATTGGCCAGTTTTACCAAGAAAAGTCCCATCTCAAGCCCAATGAAATTTTGATTCCAGCAGATATTGACGAAGAAGCTGTCCGAGCCCTGGTGGATACCAAGGTGCTTAAGCCCCAGCGAGGCGAGAAGAAGCAGTTGGTCAATCTCGCTATCAAAAACGCTCGAGTCAGTCTTCAGCAGAAATTTGACCTCTTGGAGAAATCTATTGAAAAGACCCAAGGTGCAATTGAAAATTTAGGGCAGCTTCTTAACATTCCAACACCTGTTCGCATTGAGTCTTTTGATAACTCCAACATCATGGGAACCAGTCCTGTATCGGCTATGGTAGTCTTTGTCAATGGTAAACCAAGTAAGAAGGACTATCGCAAGTATAAGATTAAGACTGTGGTAGGACCTGATGACTACGCAAGTATGCGTGAGGTAATCAAGCGGCGCTATAGTCGGGTGATTCGAGATGGACTGACTCCGCCTGATCTGATTGTCATTGACGGTGGACAGGGCCAGGTCAATATCGCTAAAGAAGTTATCCAGGATCAGCTGGGACTAGATATTCCCATCGCTGGACTGCAAAAAAATGACAAGCACCAGACACACGAGTTGCTCTTTGGTGACCCTCTGCAGGTTGTGGAATTATCCCGCAATTCGCAGGAATTTTTCCTACTCCAGCGTATCCAAGATGAAGTTCACCGCTTCGCTATTACCTTCCACCGCCAGCTCCGGTCTAAGAATTCCTTCTCATCGCAGCTAGATGGCATTGAAGGATTGGGACCAAAACGCAAGCAAAATCTTATGAAACACTTCAAATCTCTAACCAAGATTAAAGAAGCCAGTGTTGACCAAATCGTCGAAGTCGGCGTACCACGAGCAGTGGCAGAAGCAGTGTGGGCTAAATTAAATCTAGTAGATCAGCAGAAAACTTCCTTGCCTGAAGTAGCAGAGCCACAGGTGGATTTAGAATAGACAAATCTCATATAAGGACAGTGTTTGCAGAATTTTTTTAATAATTAGGAAAAAATTAACAGAAATGGATGGTCTATTATAATGCCTATAATGTTTGACAATAAAATAATTTTGTATTATAATATGTCTATTCTTTATTAATAGGAGACAGTAATGAGAAAAATTATTACAGCTAGTGTAGCGCTTTTATCGGTTATAACTTTAGCAGCATGTTCTGGAAAAACAACATCAGATTCTTCTGAAAAAGCTTCAAGTTCTGTAGAAAAAAAATCTACTTCAAAGAGTAAATCAAGTAGCTCTGAAACTTCATCAAAAACAGCTAGTTCAGATGTAGAAATCCCAGAAATTGTTCTTTTGACAGATGAAGAAATCGACAATGCTAAAACAATTGGTGACATGAAAGCTCTCTTTAGTAAGTTGATTGATAATTATAAAAAGTACATTGATGAAATTGGGAACAAAGTACCTGAGGCTGGGAAAGAAGCATACAATCAACAAGTAGAACCAGCTATTCAATCTATGGAAACTTCAAGAGAAACTTTTAATGAAACGCTCTCAAGTGCTGGTTCAGATGATACAGAAATTCCAGAACAAAATCGTGCTCTATTTGCTCAGCAATTGAAAACAGGACGTGATGCTATGAAGAAGGCTATTGAAGGGGCTTATAAAGCTCTTGGTCAGCTTAAATCTGGACAATAATATTAACAAAGCAGGTAAGAATCACCTGCTTTTTTTGTAGCAAAATGTAAAATAGATGGAAATTTAAGTGACTTAAAAGATAAGATTGAATCAAAAAATTTTTAAATAAAATATTGTTTATACTCAATTATAAATAAAAATAGGCATAATTTAAGCATTTCTAATAATGATTTAGTGAAATTTATGAAAGGAAAAAAACTGCAAACTCTTACAAAATATGATAAAATGAAGCTAGTATATTTAGAAAAGGATGCAACTTATGAAATTTCTAGAACTCAACAAAAAGCGTCATGCAACCAAGCGTTTTAACGACAAACCTGTGGATCCAAAGGATGTTCGCACAGCCATTGAAATTGCAACGTTGGCACCCAGTGCCCACAATAGTCAGCCATGGAAGTTCGTTGTGGTGCGGGAGCATAATCAAGTTTTGGCTGAAACAGCTTTCGGTGGAAATGTGGACCAGATTAAGGAAGCACCAGTGACCATTGCTCTCTTTACGGATACAGATTTGCCCAAACGGGCTCGCAAGATTGCGCGTGTGGCTGGAGTTAAGAATTTCTCTGATGAGCAACTCCAGTTTTACATGCAGAATCTGCCAGCTGAGTTTGCTCGCTATAGTGAACAGCAAAAGAGCGATTATTTAGCTCTCAACGCTGGTCTGGTGGCCATGAATCTTGTTCTGGCTCTGACTGACCAAGGTATCGGATCTAACATTATCTTAGGTTTCGATAAATCAAAGGTTAATGAGGTTTTGGAAATTGATGAGCGTTTCCGTCCAGAACTCTTGATTACTGTTGGTTATACTGATGAAAAACTAGAACCTAGTTATCGTTTGCCAGTTGATGAAATCATTGAGAAACGTTGATATAGTTATATTTACGATTTAATCCATAGTTTTATCGATTTAAATCGAATTGGAAATTGGGGTAAAATAATGACAATTGATTTTAAAGCAGAAGTTGAAAAACGAAGAGAAGATCTCTTAGCTGACCTGTTCAGTCTTTTGGAAATCAACTCAGAACGAGATGATTCCAAAGCTGATAATGAACATCCTTTTGGACCTGGACCTGTTCAAGCTCTGCATAAGTTTTTAGAGATCGCTGAGCGTGATGGCTATGAAACAAAGAATGTGGACAATTATGCTGGTCACTTTACTTTTGGTGAGGGTACTGAAGAACTTGGGATTTTTGCCCACATGGATGTAGTCCCTGCCGGGAGTGGCTGGAATACAGATCCTTACAAACCTGAAATTATTGATGGTAAGCTTTATGCGCGTGGTTCGTCTGATGATAAAGGGCCAACCATGGCTTGTTACTATGGTTTGAAAATCATCAAAGACTTGGGATTGCCAGTGTCTAAGCGCGTGCGTTTTGTGGTGGGGACAGATGAGGAATCTGGTTGGCAAGACATGGACTATTATTTCAAGCATGTTGGTCTGCCTGAGCCAGACTTTGGTTTCTCACCTGATGCGGAATTTCCAATCATTAACGGTGAAAAAGGGAATATCACCGAGTACCTCCATTTTGGAAATGACAACACTGGGAATGCTAAACTTCATAGCTTTACAGGTGGTCTCCGTGAAAATATGGTGCCAGAGTCTGCAACAGCAGTTGTATCTGGACAATTACCAGATCTTGCTGGTCTCTTAGATGCCTTTGCCAAGGAACACAAACTTCAGTATGAAATCTCAACTGTTGATGAAGAAACCTATACCGTTACAATCATTGGTAAATCTGCCCATGGATCAACTCCCGAAGATGGGATCAATGGTGGGACCTATTTGGCCCTTTTGTTGAACCAATTTGACTTTGGTGGTGCTGCCAAGTCTTATCTGGAAGTGGCAGCTCGATTACTGCACGAGGACTTTGCTGGCGAGAAGTTAGGAATTGCTTATACAGATGCTAAAATGGGCTCTCTCAGCATGAATGCTGGTGTCTTCCATTTTGATAGTGCCAAGGCTGACAATACCATTGCTCTGAACATCCGTTACCCTCAAGGTACTGTTCCGAAATCGATTCAAACCGGTCTTGAAAAAGTTGCTGGTGTTGTGTCAGTAAGCCTATCTGAGCATGGACACACTCCGCACTATGTACCAGCGGATGATGAATTGGTAGCAACCCTTTTGAGTGTTTACGAAAAACAAACGGGTCTCAAAGGACACGAGCAAGTTATTGGTGGTGGAACCTTTGGCCGTCTTTTGAAGCGCGGTGTGGCTTTTGGGGCTATGTTCCCAGACTATGTCAACACTATGCACCAAGCCAATGAATTTACAGATGTAGAAGACCTTTTCCGTGCTGCGGCCATTTACGCGGAGGCTATCTACGAGCTAATCAAATAAAAAAGAAGAACTCGTTTGGCCTTGCTGGATGAGTTTCTTTGCAAGGAGCTGTCATGCAAACAATAGAGGATATTGCCAAGACCATCATGGCTGATTCAGAAAATCAAGAATTTACGGAGCAGGGAATCAAGCCACTCTTTGCGGCACCTAAGAATGCTCGGATTAACATTGTTGGTCAAGCGCCGGGGCTGAAAACTCAGCAGGCAGGGCTTTACTGGAAGGACAAGAGTGGTGACCGGCTGAGAGAATGGCTGGGTGTCGATGAAGAGACTTTTTATCATTCTGGATACTTTGCGGTTTTGCCCATGGATTTTTATTTTCCGGGGCATGGGAAGTCTGGAGATTTACCACCTCGTAAGGGCTTTGCCGAAAGGTGGCATCAGCCGATTTTAGAGCTTTTGCCAGATATTGAGCTGACCATTTTGATTGGTCAGTATGCACAGAAATATTATCTGCATCAAAAAGGAAATATCAAGCTGACCGAGACGGTTCAGCATTATCAAGACTACCTGCCTGACTTTTTTCCTTTGGTTCACCCATCGCCCCGCAACCAAATCTGGATGGCTAAAAATCCTTGGTTTGAGGCTGAAGTGGTGCCAGACTTGCAAGCGTTGGTGCAAAAGATTATTCATCAATAAAGGAGAAAAACTATGGATGCTTATCAACAAGTAGCTAACAAGTTGCAAGAGTTGGGGATCACCTTTGATGTGGTGGAGCACCCTCCTGCATTTACGACAGAGCAGGCAGATAGCTATATTGAAGGCATGGAAGGTGTTCGGACTAAGTCCATGTTTTTGACCAATAAGAAGAAAACTCAGTACTATCTGCTCATCATGGACGACAAGAAACGATTGGATATGGATGACTTTAAAGTTCAAGTGGGAGCCGATCGGATTCGCATGGCTTCATTGGACTCCTTGGCTGAGAAAATGAACCTACCAGCAGGAACGGTATCGCCTTTTGGTCTGCTCAATAATGAGGAGAAGGATATTCAAGTTTATTTTGATAAAGAAATTATCGACGAAGAACGCATGACTTTCCATCCTAATACTAATGAAAAGACTATCTTTATCTCTACACAGGATTTGTTCAAATTTTTGCAAGATTTAGGCTACTCTTACCAAGTGCTGGAGCTTTAACTAACCGTTCTGCTGTGATAGAGTAGTACTATCCAGCTGCTCTCTCAGATTGTCAAACCTAGCGTCTTGTCCCTATACCTTGATCTTGGATGAAGGACATATCCAGCAAAGTGCTTCCCTCAGAAGATTCTCCAACAGCCGGCTGATAATTTTGTCAAAGTTAAGTTTGATTTTCAAAAGTAGCTGACTGATTTTTTGAAAAGTCTAAGCTTAGAATGCTAAACTTTGTAGAAAGCGAGGTGATTCTATGGAAACGATGAAAGCTATAGTCATTTACGAAGCAGGTGGTCCAGAAAAGCTTCTGCTGGAAGAAAGACCGATTCCAGAACTTCAAGAAGGCTGGACTCTGGTCAAGGTCAGAGGATTTGGGATTAACCACTCGGAGATTTTTACTCGTGAGGGTTTATCGCCTAGTGTCACCTTCCCTCGAATATTAGGCATTGAGTGTGTTGGCCAAGTTGCCGAGACGACTCGGGCAGATTTAGAGGTCGGCCAGAAAGTTGTTTCCATCATTGGAGAAATGGGGCGAGCTTTTGACGGTTCTTATGCTGAGTATGTCCTCTTGCCGAACAATCAAATTTATACAGTTGAGACCAATCTGACCTGGACGGAGCTGGCAGCAGTGCCAGAGACCTATTATACTGCTCTAGGCTCTATGAAAAATCTACGCGTTGAGCCTAATGACAAGATTTTGGTTCGGGCTGCCACTAGCGGTGTCGGTTTGGCCTTTGCTCGTCTGGTTAAAGCAAAGTTTCCAGAAACACATATCGTGGGCTCGGTCAATAGCGGTTCTAAACAATTTCTGCTCAAACACCAAGCCTACGACGATATCATCATAGATCAGGATGGCCGACTGGAAACAGAGGAGAAGTTTGACAAAATCCTTGAGTTGGTCGGTCCAGCAACTGTCAAGGATTCTTTTGACCATATCGCTGAGGGGGGGATTAACTGTGTGACTGGACTTTTAGGAGGTCAGTGGGAGCTGGATGATTTCAACCCGATTGAAGAAATTAAAAACAACAGTTTTCTGACAAGTTTCCACTCAGCTTATGTGAGCCAAGACCTGATGGATGAATTATTTGATTACATTGACCGCTACCAGGTCAATGTTACACCGAGGCGTGTCTTTTCTCTAGAGCAGGTGCCCAAAGCTCATGCTTTTATAGAGGGGACGGCAGGTTTTGGAAAAATTGTGATTATGAATGAATAGGAGAAAAAGAATGCAAAAAATTAGCGCGAAAGATTTATATGAAAAATTGCAGCTAGAAGAACTGCAGTTGATTGACGTTCGCGAGGTGGACGAATTTACAGCTGGACATGTCTCTGGAGCTCAGAATCTGCCTCTCAGCAGCCTACCGGAGAAGTATGAGCAATTGGATAAACAAATCCCCTACCATATCATCTGCCAAAAAGGAGGCCGTTCAGCGCGTGCCTGCGAATTTTTGGAAGCCAAAGGTTACCAAGTAACCAATGTCGAAGGAGGAGTGGAAGCTTTTCCTGCTAAATTGACGTTGTGACAAGCGATTAAGAAGTGCAAATGCCGGAATAGATTGAATTTCCGGCCCTTTTTTTGTATACTATAGTAGTATAATAATTTAAGGATAGGAGAATATCTATGTCAAAAGAAGATTGGCTTGAATATTTTGAGGCCGTTAATGGACGCTCGGCTACAGAGGAAGAAATTGCCCAAGCATTGGCAGCTGGGGAATTTGTTGAAGCTGAACAGGTAAGTGCGGAGCAAGCGCCTAGTGAAGCTGGCCCAGCTTCATCAAGTTTTGAACAGCCACAAAACTTCCAACAGCCTTTTGCTCAGCAGGCTTCTCAACAATATCAAGAAGTTCCTCAGCAACAAGCAAATCCAAATCAATTTGCTAATCAGGGACAACCTTATCAGCAACAAGGATTTCAGCAAGCGACTTCCTTTACTGGACAGCCTCAGTCTTCTGGTCCGCAAGCTTATCAGAACAACCCACAGCAAGGACAGTTCAATTCACAAGTACCTCAACAAGGACCACAGGCTTATTACAGTCAACAACCTCCTCAGCCCAGCGAGTTTTCTAAAACAATGAAAGGTTTCTGGACTTGGCTTGTTTCAGCTTGGAAATCACCGACATCTGAAATTGAGAGCAGTAAGGTGAATGGCTACCTATCTCTAGGTTTGACAGTGTTCTTTTTTGCTATTGTCGCAAATTCCAACGTTTACAGTATCATCAATATGTTTAGGGTATACAGTCTTAGTTTGTATGATGTTGTTCCGTCTCTTAATTTCAGAGTCTTTTTTGTTTCCCTGATAGCAGCGGCTCTCTTCCTTTTTTCTATTATTTTAGGTGGTTTTGTTGTGAAGCGTTTGGTCTATCAGGATGGAAGTTTTACCTTTAATAAGGCTTTTGATTGGTACGGCCGACTGTATGCTATAGTTCTTCCGTTTATTGCTATTTCAGCTCTATTTGCTCTACTAGGAGTCATTCAATTGTCCCTTTTATTCACATGGATTGGAATTTTGTTAATTGGAGTTGGAGCGACCTTTGCTTTGATTTATTCCAAGACAAACAACTCTATGGATCCTTTTTATAAATATCTATTGGCCATTATTATCAATGGTGTGATTACAATTATCTTCTCTTTCATCGCTTTTTCTCTACTAGCTAGTATCGCAATGATGTAATAATTGGAGGAGATTTATGGCAACAAAAGAAAAATGGGTTGATCTCTTTGAAAAAGTAATTGGTCGAAAACCAACTGCAAGTGAGTTCCAAGCTGGCAAACAATCTAACTTTGATCCAAAAAAGATTAAGGAGATTGCAGGCGAAGTAGAGGAAGCAACCACAGAAACTTCGTCAGTAGAAAATACTACTGATGAAGCATCTGATAATCAAAATATTGTTCAGGAGACACCTTCTGAAGATTCTGTCACAGAAGAATCGGTTAAACCATCTTCACAAGATGAGAAGCAAGGTTCTTCTGAGTCTAGCCAATATGAAGAACTCCGCAAGAATTGGCTGCAAGCTTTTGAAAATAATATTGGTCGAAAACCTACCAAAGAAGAATTTGCGGAGGCTAAGAGTCAAGGATTCACTAACCTGCCTATTCGGTCTGAACTACTCGACTCACAATTACCACAGAAGCCAGTAAAAAAGGCTAAAAAGAGAATATCCAAAAAGCAAGCAATCATGATTGGGGGGCCAACCCTTCTAGTTGCCGCTTTGATTGGAACTTTCTTTTATTTAAACTCTATAACTGGAGTTAAAGTGGTCACAGAGCATTTTGCAAAAGCAGTCTCTAGTAAAGACTTTGATGAAGTTGCAAGTCTTCTTTCTACTCAATCCGATAAGTGGACACGTGCTGAAGCAAGAGCGCTAGTTGAGCATCTAGAGAGCCAGGAGATTAATCTCGAAACTGAGCTAGATAACATTGTTGAGTCAAATGGCAAATCTGCTTATATCGATGACAACAATAATAAGATTTTAGGTGTTACTGAAAAGAGTAAGAAATTTGGTATTTTTCAGGAATATCAGATGGTTTCCTATCCAGTCAAAGTTAAAGTCAATACCAATTTGGATAATGCTACCATTAAACCTGGTGAGAAAAAAACTATTACTCTTAAGAAAAACACTGACACTGAATTGGGTGAATATCACTTTATCAAACAAGACTTTACTCTCAAAGGTAAGACGGATGTTGGAGATGTAGAGAGTAAGGTTCAGCTTGATTTAGCTAATGCTAAAGACAATGAAATCAAACTCGATCTCAAGTCTGAAAAGAAACAGCTAAAAATTACTATGCCTTCTGAAACTTCAAAAGCAACAGATATTAAAATCGTTGTTAATGGTAAAGAAAGTGGTAGCAGTTTGACCCCTGAGTTGCAGCTTGTTCCTTATCAAGAACTTGAAATTTATGCTAAGTTTACTATCTCTGATACTACCTTTACTACCAATAAAGAGACAGTTGTTGTGGAAGATGACACCACTAATGTGAAATTATCTCTTCCTAAGGAAGTGGTTTCTAAGATTAGAGAAAAGAACGAAGAAGCGAAAAAGGTTGAGGCTCAAAAAGCAAAAGTCTCTACTTTTCTGAATGACTACCGCAGTGCTGTTTTCAGCTCTGTTTCTAACAGGAGCAATAACTATTCTCAATACTACGATACCTCTAGCGCAGTATATCGAGAAATGGTTGAGTGGACAACTGGTGGGGGTGTTAAGAAAGCGAAAATTAACTATTATGAGCCAGGAGCTTTGGATATCCGCGAAATCAAGGAAGAAAATGGTTCCTATATCGTGACAACATATGAGGACTATACGGTCCACTATACCGATAACACTCCAAATAGTGTAAATCGTAAAAATAAGACTTATTACTTGAAACCTAGCGGGGATTCTTTTGTAATCTATAATCTTGAAGTTTCAGAAGGTTGATATTATGACAATAAAATACAGTAAACTAATTTTTCTTGCAGCATCTGTTCTTGTTCTAGGCGCGTGTTCGTCAGGTAAAGACACTACTGGAGATAGCTCTGATAAACAAGCGGCTAGCTCAACCAGTACGGTTAAGAAACAAGATGCTGAAAATGGCAAAAACTCTAGCCAAGATACGACAACATCTTCAGATAGTGCTGATACTAAAAAGGAGCAAAATCACGAGGCCAAAACTCTTGATCAAAATGTTTCTTATAACGGCAGCTACTACAGTGTCAAAGGGAAATATGATGAGATTCTCGTTGTCAACAAACGCTACCCTTTGTCAGCTTCCTATAATCCAGGTGAGAATGCGACTGCCAAAGCAGAATTGCTCAAACTGATTGCAGACATGCAGGCACAAGGTTATGCCATTAGCGACCAATACAGTGGTTTCCGCAGCTATGATACTCAGACCGAGCTCTATCAAAACTATGTCAATCAGGATGGTAAGGCAGCTGCAGACCGCTATTCAGCTCGACCAGGCTACAGCGAGCACCAGACTGGTTTGGCATTTGACTTGATTGACAAGAGTGGCAATCTCGTACAAGAAGCTGGAGCAAGTCAGTGGCTTCTAGATAACGCCTATAAATACGGTTTTATCGTTCGCTATCTAGAGGGTAAGGAAGGTTCAACTGGCTACATACCAGAGAGCTGGCATCTTCGCTATGTTGGTAAAGAAGCCAAAGAAATCGCTCAATCAGGCAAGTCCTTAGAAGAATATTTCGGCATTACCGGTGGAGGCTATGAAGATCAGTAGTCACATCATCCATTAGAAGGAGGAAGAAAATGAAATTTTTTGTTACCAATCCCAATAATGATTTTGCAGAAACACCTGTGCAGGAAGAAAGCAGAATCATCCATCATCTGCACCTTGCTAAAGGAAAAGAAGTACCAGAGCACAGTGCTGATGCACTAGTAACAGTTGTTTGTTTATCAGGAAATGTAAGCTTTTCTGCCGGAGAACAAACCGTACGGCTAGTTGCAGGTTCCTTTTTAACGATGGAGCCCAATGAGCCACATAGCTTGGTCGGTGAGGAAGATAGCCACCTCTTGGTTATCAAACAACTAAAATATTAATAAATTCAAAATACTAGAAGCTGGAATAAATGCTTCTAGTATTTTTTACTACTCTTTAATACTTATTCATTTCTATAAATAAAAACCCATAAGGAAGGAATTCACAAACAGATTCTTTGATTCTTAAAACAAACTTAAGTTTAGCTTAAAAAAGGCTTAATATAAGCTTAAAATAAACTTAAACAAAAAATTGGAATGATAGGGTGAGGAGTTTTTATAAATAAGTAATAAAAATAATTTACACAGTGTAAACCAAATTATAAACATTTTTCTATTGTTTTGGTTCGTTAAAAAGAAGATTTTATAGATTTTTAAAGATAAAAAACAGAAAAATAAACAAAAAGACGAACTATAAAAAATTACCCATAAAAATAATTTACACCCTGTTAACTAAAATGCTTGCATTCAAAAATTTCTTGTGCTATAATTCGTCTTGAGGGTGAGATATGCATAAAAAAGTATTTTCAAGCATATTGACTTCTTTATTTCTAAATCAAATGTTATAAAAACATTTATGTGCAACCTTTAATCAGGTGGATTCACTAACTAGTGATTCGTTTTTTTGCGTTTGATAATGATGGAGCAGTCAACTGTCAGCTGGCAGTATTTTCGTGAAATTCTTTTTTATGAAGTTGTGCACAAAAAATAAATTCCCCCCACAAAAAAATAAAGTGATGTTGGTCACTTTGGAGGTTTAATTAATATGAACAATCGTTTCAGACTCTTATCAAGATCTGTTGTGGCTGCTGCGGCTATTATTCCAGCATTTGCTCTTGCGAATAATGCTCAGGCTCAAGATTATGGTTATAACTACTATCAACCAGGTTATAATTACTGGAATGGTGGTTACAACAATTATAACTATGGTTATAACAACTATAATTACCGTAACAACCGCAACTACCGTTACAACAATTACAACTATGGTTACAATAACTACAATTATGGCTATAACAACTATAACTACGGATATAACTACGGTTACAATGGCTATAATTACGACTATGGTTATAATAACTATTATCCAGGCTATAACAACTGGAATTATAACTATAGCAACAATTATGGCTATAATGGTTGGAATAATTACAACAATCTTGCAAACGATGAAAACTACATTTACTGGAATGGTAACCATTACTACCGTATGACAGATGGTTCTTACCGTATCTATCGTGATGGTGAGTGGAAACCATTGACAAATACTAACAATAACAGCACATCCAATAACAACTTGGAAAACGATCCGCATTATCGTTATGAAAATGGTTATCATTACTATGTATTGGATAATGGCGACTATTACTACTATCAAAATGGTAAGTGGGTGTTTGTTAAGGATTCCGCTGATAACTCAACTAATCCAACAACTCCAAGCCAGCCGGAGGAGCCAAAACCAGAAGTTCCAACTCCGACACCAGCAGAACCAGAGCAACCAACTCCAGCTCCAAATGATAGACCGGAACAACCAACAACTCCAGCAGAACCAAAACCTGAGGTACCAAGTGTTGATTTGCCAGAAAATCCTCCGATTAACGGTGCAGAAGGTGATCTCAATCCATTTGCTCCGAAACCAGAGCAACCAGCAGAACCAAAACCAGAAACTCCAACAAGACCTGCTGTGCCAGAGACTCCTGGTTTGGTAACAACTGATAAACCAAGTGAAGATCAAATTCCTCCATATGTTGAAAAACCAGCAGAAGGTCTTGAACACTTGACATGGGCACCAAATGGACGAGCTCCGAAAATTATCTACCCAACTGGAAAACCAGGTGACAAGGCTCTTGAGTCAGATCCTAACTATTACTTTGATGGATCTACTCATTATTACCGTATACCATCTGACTCAGAAGCTAATGGATACTCTCCATATTGGAAATGGTTTGGTGACAAATGGAAACTGCAAGGTATGACTGATCCAAACGATCCAGCTCTTGATCCTAAACTTCACGAAAACACTGCAGATGATGAATACATGTACAGTGATAAAGACTCTAGCGTGAAATTGTACTCAACTAACCTTGTGACAACTGCTAAAGCAGGTCAACCGCTTCCATTCAAGAACGTTGAAGAGTTCAAAAACTACGTTATCGAAAAGATGAATCCTAAGTTCCTTGATAACGCAGGATGGGATGCCAAAGTTGAATGGGAAATCGAAGATCCAGAAATCTTTGAAAAAACCAAAGAAAACCCATATGCTAAGGATTATGTCTTGATTGCAAACCTTAAGAGTGGCGTTGAGGACAAGAAATACAGTGATGTAGAATTTGGTTATGTTAAGTTTGTTTACCGTGTTGAAGCAACAAACGATACAAACTATGACTATGTTTCAAAAGCTAAAGAAGCTTTCGCTAAAATTAATGAAGAGCGTAAAGCTCAAGGCTTGAAAGAGTTGACTTGGTCAGAAGACATTTATCAAAATCAAGCACTTCCAAAAGTAAATGAAATCTCACGTCAATATGATAGCTCAGGCTTTGTTGGACGTCGTGATGAGGATGCCTCTGTTGTCGTTAAGAAATGGGCTAACAGCGGTCTAAGAGACTTGCTTCTTGATCCTAACGTAACTGAAGGTGCAGTAGCGACAGTTGTAGACGGAAATGGTGTTTACTACTGGGCTTACAGCTATAAATAATAAGGAATTGCATTCTTAAATATCTGTGCTCTTAATCTTTGGTTGCATATAAACCACACTCCAAAAGTTAGATTTTAATCGTCTGACTTTTGGAGTTTTTTTGTTGAATTAACTAGGAAGCAAAAGTGGCGGTTATGAACAGATTTTAAAGTTCAAAAAGGTGAAAAAATTTTGAGTACAAAAAAAGCACCGATTGGTGCTTATGATTATTTGAGACCGTATTTTTTGTTGAAACGATCCACACGTCCATCTGCTTGAGTGAACTTTTGACGTCCAGTGTAGAATGGGTGTGAGTCTGATGAAATTTCTACACGGATCAATGGGTAAGTTTCCCCCTCGAACTCAACTGTTTCGTTTGAACGCTTAGTTGAACCACTAAGGAACTGGTAGCCGGTAGAAGTGTCCATGAAGACAACCGGGCGGTATTCAGGATGAATATCTTTTCTCATTTTACAAAAATTTCCTTTCTGCCATGGTCTCTTTGCGAGCCATAGATTAGTTACTTTGATAGTTTATCAAATTCTGATTGATTTGACAAGACTTTTAGACTAATTTCTTACTTTTTTGCCAATTCTTTCATCTCGGTGTAGATTTGCTCTATTTCTTCTTTAGAAAATGCATTGGCTCCGCTGGCTAGTGGGTGTCCTCCGCCGTGATGATTTTTCGCAATACCGTTGATAGGAATAACCTTGCTGCGCATGCGAACACGGTAGTGACCTTCAGGCTGCTCAACAAAGATAGCCCACAGACCGACTTCTTCAATTCGTCCAGGTGCCCCGACAATGGCTGCTGTATCAGCATCGGTCAGTTGATAGGCTTGTAAAACTTCCTGAGGCAGAATGACTCGCGCAGTCCCATTTTCATCTATTTCCAATTGCTCATATACATAGCCCTGCAGTTTAGCGACTTGGCGGCTGATAGAGTCCATTTTGCGGGACAAGGCTGATAAGTCGAAATCGTACTGGCGCAGCTTGGCA
The DNA here is from genome assembly GCA_963536045.1 of uncultured Streptococcus sp. Taxonomy (GTDB): domain Bacteria; phylum Bacillota; class Bacilli; order Lactobacillales; family Streptococcaceae; genus Streptococcus. The sequence goes on along the minus strand of CAUSZI010000010.1, from coordinate 4,790 downwards.
GCTACTTCGAATGTGCGGGCGCTCGTAGAAGGATAAAGGAAGCGGCCGGTGTCGCCGATGATACCAGCATAGAGGAGTTCGGCTGCTTCCTTGCTCAAATCTAAGTCATTTTCAAAGGCAAAGAGAGCAATCATCTCACTGGCACTGCTAGAGCTTGTATCTACCAGAGAAATATCTCCATAAACCTCATCATCAGGATGATGGTCGATTTTGATGAGGAAGTCGCCTGTCGTATAGCGTTGGTCATCAATACGGGCTGTATTAGCAGTGTCACACACAATGACTAAGGCCTCTTGGTATTCTTCATCTGTGACTTGGTCCATTTGTGCCAACCACATGAGATTGGGCTCATCGTAGCCTGTTACTTTTATTGTCTTTTCTGGGAAGTGGTACTGAAGCAGCTTTTGCAGTCCAACCTGACTACCAAGAGCATCAGGATCTGGCCGCATATGGCGGTGGATAATAATAGTATCGTATTCTTTGATCTTACTTAAAATATCATGATAAAGAGTCATAAATAACCTCGTCAACTTTCTTTACCCATTGTAGCATAAGAGTTTTTATTTTTAAAATAAAAAAGATATGATATAATGAGAGCAGATTAGAATTTGGAGGAAGATATGACCTTAGCGAAAATTGTATTTGCCAGCATGACTGGAAACACCGAGGAAATTGCTGATATTGTGGCGGATAAGCTAAGAGAACTGGATGTAGAAGTTGAAGTGGACGAGTGCACCACTGTCGATGCAGAAGATTTCTTGGAAGCAGATATTACGATTGTAGCAACCTACACCTATGGTGACGGTGAGTTACCTGATGAGATGATGGACTTCTACGAAGACTTGTCTAGTTTGGATTTGTCTGGCAAGGTCTATGGGGTGGTCGGTTCAGGCGATACTTTCTATGACGAATTCTGCAAGGCTGTCGATGACTTTGATGCTGCCTTTGCTGCTACAGGAGCGACGAAGGGTGCAGAAAGTGTTAAGGTGGACCTATCTGCGGAAGATGATGATATTGCACGCTTGGAAGCTTTTGCGGAAGGCTTGGTTAATAAAGTTTAAAGTGATAAATAGAGGAAACGGCTGCGGCCGTTTTTATTTTGCGAAAGTGTTATTTTCTGACAATTCTCATGATTAGGAGTATAATATAGGTAAGCGCTATCCATCAGATAAAGGAGGAGTTCCTATGAAAGAACGCGACTATGCCTTTGGTTTTCATGATGATGTCAAGCCGCTCTTTTCGACTGGTAAAGGCCTGACAGAAGAAGTAGTTCGAGAAATCTCAGAAATCAAGAATGAGCCCCAGTGGATGCTGGACTATCGTCTGCGCTCCTTGGAACTCTTTCATAAGTTACCCATGCCCGACTTTGGCCCTGATTTGTCAGGGATTCGCTTTGATGATGTTATCTATTATCAAAAGCTAAGCGGAGATCGGGCTCGCAGTTGGGATGAAGTCCCAGAAGAGATTAAGAAAACCTTTGACCGCTTGGGAATTCCAGAAGCCGAGAAGCGCTTCCTATCTGGAGCTGTGGCTCAGTATGAATCTGAAGTGGTTTACCACAATATGAAGGAAGAGTTTGCCAAGCTGGGGATTATCTTCACTGACACGGATACGGCTGTTCAGGAATATCCGGACTTGGTCAAGCAGTATTTTGGTACTGTGATTTCAAATGCTGAGCATAAATTCTCTGCTCTTAATAGTGCAGTTTGGTCCGGCGGAACCTTTATCTATGTGCCTAAGAATGTCCAGTGCCAAGTTCCTGTTCAGACCTATTTTCGTATTAATGGGGAGAATGCCGGCCAGTTTGAGCGTTCATTGATGATTATTGAGGAGGGTGGCTCTATCCAGTATATCGAGGGCTGTACAGCACCGACTTACACAAGCAATAGTCTTCATGCGGCAAATGTCGAAATCATTGTCAAAAAGGATGCCTTTTTCCGCTATACGACCATTCAAAACTGGTCGGACAATGTCTATAACCTTGTAACGGAGCGAGGGATTGTTGAAGAGGGCGGTACCTTAGAGTGGATTGATGGAAACTTAGGCAGCAAGGTCAATATGAAATATCCTTGTAGCATTCTTAATGGTCGCAATGCACGGACTTCTGTTCTATCTATGTCTTTTGCCAACTATGGCCAGCACTTGGATGCGGGGTGTAAGGTATTTCATAATGCACCCAAGACTTCCAGTACCTTGATTTCTAAATCAGTGGCCAAGGATGGTGGTAAGACCGACTATCGTGGTCAGGTTCGCTTTGGTAAGAATAGTGCTGGCTCCAAATCTCATATCGAGTGTGATACCATTCTGATGGATGGTGAGTCCAGTTCTGACACCATTCCTTTTAATGAAATCCATAATTCCAATGTCGCGCTAGAACATGAAGCCAAGGTTTCCAAAGTGTCTGAGGACCAGCTCTACTACCTGATGAGCCGAGGCATCAGTGAAGAAGAAGCCACAGCTATGATTATCAACGGATTTATGGAACCCATTACCAAAGAACTACCTATGGAATACGCCGTCGAACTCAACCAACTCATCAACATGAGTATGGAAGGCTCAGTTGGTTAAAAAGGTCCAGTGGACCTTTTTAATCTGCGTATAAAAACTCGCCTTTTGCGAGTTCTCCTTAATCCAAGGTCAGGAGGACTGTTTTAGGTTGCGGATAAGGACTCGGTTGAGCGAGTTCTCTTTAATAAGGTTCGGGGAACCTTTTTAATCTATAGATAGGAGCTGTTTTAGGTTGCAGATAAAGACTCGCCCTTACGAGTTCCCTTTTAATCACGGTACTTGGAGCTTTTTATTTAGAATTGAACTAGAAAATTTTACTATATTTTGATATGATAGATAGAATACAAGGAGGAAGTAGATGACGTTAGAGGAAATCAGACAGGAAATCGATCAAGTGGATGATGCAATTGTTGCCCTGTTGGAGCAACGCATGAATCTAGTCGACCAAGTCGTGGCTTTAAAAAAATTAACGGGTACGGCTGTATTGGATAGTAAGAGAGAAGATGTGATTTTCGCCAGAGTGGCGGATAAGGTTGAAAACAAAGACTACAAAGAAACAGTTGTTGCGACCTTTTCTGACATTTTAAAACGTTCGCGTGAATTTCAGAATAAAAATATCTAATGAAAGAAGTACGGAACTCGATAGCTGTGGCTTTATCTGCGATGGCAGGCGGTTGGCTACGTTACCAAGTAGCGCTCATATCAGTTTTTGCTGATTCATTTCCGCTAGGTACCTTACTGGTCAATTATTTGGGAACTTTTTTGCTAGTCTATATTATCAAGGGCTATCTTAGCAGTAAAGTTAAGTCTCAGCGCCTAATTCTAGCGCTTTCGACCGGTTTTTGCGGAGGTTTGACGACTTTTTCTGGTCTTCTGCTAGACAGCATCAAGTTAGCAGATTCAGGGCGTTATACGGAGCTTCTTATCTATCTAGTTTTAAGTGTAGGTGGTGGCCTTGCAATAGCCCTATGGGCTGGAAAGCAGGTGAAGTCATGATGTGGGCGATGTTAATCTGCTGCGGCGCTGGTGCTCTTGTGCGTTATGTTTTCTCCAAGGTTAATAGCAGAGCATTTCTGCCGATTGGGACTTTATTGGCAAACTTGCTAGGTGCTTTTCTCATTGGTTATTTTTATAATCATATAGAAGACAAGCAGCTTTATGTGATTTTGGCAACAGGCTTCTGTGGTGGACTGACGACCTTTTCCACCTTGAATGCTGAGCTGGCAGAGCTCTTTTCGGAGCAAAAGAAATTTGTTCTCTATTTGACTTTGACTTATATCCTCGGATTTTTAGCGATTCTTTTGGGAATTTTCATTTAAATATCTTTACATTTTTAGAAATTTTGATATAATATAGTTTGTGCCTAATGGAAGCACAAAAAACGGCTAATCCGCTGCGGTCTTGAACCTTAAGATTAGTAAGATAGGAGTAGAAAAAATGAATCCATTAATCCAAAGTTTGACTGAAGGTCAACTTCGTACTGATATCCCTGCATTCCGTCCTGGTGACACTGTCCGCGTTCACGCGAAAGTTGTCGAAGGAACTCGCGAACGTATCCAGATCTTTGAAGGTGTGGTTATCGCTCGTAAAGGTGCTGGTATCTCAGAAACTTACACCGTTCGTAAAATCTCTAACGGTATTGGTGTTGAACGTACTTTCCCAATCCACACTCCACGTGTTGACAAGATTGAAGTCGTTCGTTACGGTAAAGTCCGTCGTGCTAAATTGTACTACCTTCGTGCATTGCAAGGTAAGGCAGCGCGTATCAAAGAAATTCGCCGTTAATCTTAGAAAGACTCTGTCGTTGGGCAGAGTTTTTCTCTAAGTCCCCTTAGTTCAATGGATATAACAACTCCCTCCTAAGGAGTAGTTGCTGGTTCGATTCCGGCAGGGGACATGGATATGAAAAACTACGTTGTCAAACGTAGTTTTTTTCTATGTTTAAATAAAAAATCTATAAAATAAATTGTTTTTTTAGGAAATAGGAGTACAATACGGTTAGTATAGAAAATAAAAAAGCACCGAATCGGTGCGCACTTTTTCAAGTTGAATACGGACTGGGCTTAAGTACCACTGCCTTATTTTAACTTGCTGTGTTGTTTCGAATAGTTCCAACAAAGTAATTATATAATATTTTTCTTTAAATGTAAACATTTTTGTGTTAAAATATTGACATAAAAAACAAATTTATAAAAGGGGATTTTTTATGAAGAAACCATATTCAATAGGACTCGATATCGGAACTAACAGCGTCGGATGGGCCGTCATTACGGATGACTATA